>JAICKJ010000174.1 GCA_025928015.1 Thermomicrobiales bacterium | reverse complement strand
GGGTGGATCGCCTGGTCGCTGAGCGAGCCGAAGCCGGTCGTGATGCCATAGGCGGCACGCCCTTCCTCGACGATCCGGGCGACGACCTCGCGCGACGCTTCCAGCGCCGGCCGGGCCGAATCGGACAGCGCGACGAGCCGCCATTCTCGGCTGACCGCGACGACGTCCGCCAGCGTGAGCGATCGCCCGTCGATCGTCAGCGGCGCGACCCCTTCGTCCATCCGCTCCTCTGTGTCCTTATGCATGCGTCAATGCGTCGCAGTCATCGTCGCCGATCAAGATCACCGATCGAGATCACCGATCGAGCGTGTAGGGGATGCCAATTTCGTCGGACAGCGCACGCAGCTCCTTCAGCACGCCGGGTCGAACCGGGATGCCGAGATCCCGGTTGACGCGCTCGGCCTCGGCCTCCGGATCGCCGGGCACGCAGACATGCTCCCCTTCGTGGCCGGCGGCGACGGGGGTGGCGCGGAGGTCGGCGATGATCTCGTCGAGCGTGGCATTGAACTCGTCCGGGTCGCGGAAGGCGTCGATCCGCCAGGCGAGGAACATGTGGCCGATGCCGGCGGAGCGCTCGGTGTTGGTCGAGCGGGCGATCTGCCGGCTCCAGCCCGCGCCGGCCAGTGGGCCGCAAAAGACATCGACCATCAGCCCGAGCCCGTACCCTTTGTGTCCGCAGGTCGTCCGGTCGCCGCCGAGCGGCTGGAGCATCTTCACCTGGGTCGGGTCGGTCGTCGGTTGCGCGTCGGCGTCGAGTCCCCAGCCGGGCGGGATTGGCAGGCCAGCCCGGCGGGCGATCTCGATCTTGCCCCAGGCGACGGCGCTGGTCGACATGTCGAGGATCAGCGGCTGGCCGGAGCCGGTCGGGACGGCGAAGGCGATCGGATTGGTGCCGAGCCGGGGCGCGGCGCCGAAGGTCGGGACGACGAGGGGCGAGGCGTTGGTCATCGCCATGCCGCCGAGACCGTGTTCCGCCGCCATCAGCGCGTAGGTTCCTGCTATGCCGAAGTGGTTGCTGTTGCGCACGGTGGCGAGACAGATGCCCATCTCCTCGGCCTTGGCGATGCAGCGGGCCATCGCCTGCGGCGCGAGGATGAGTCCGAGGCCGTTATGCGCGTCGAAGGCAACCGTCGCCGGATGCTCATTGACGATGGTGAGCGTCGCGTCCGGGTCGATCAGCCCGGCGCGCATCCGCCGGACGAAGCCGGCCAGCCGCGCCATGCCGTGCGAGTCGACGCCGCGCCGGTCGGCGTTGAGCAGCATCCGCGCGGCGACGGTCGCCGGCTCCGCGCCCAACCCCGCCTGGCCGAGGGCGGCAACGATGAAGTCGGTCAGCTGCTCGGGCGTGAAACGGGGCACCCCGTCCGGCTCGTGATGGCCGCTGGTCGGCGCGGCGCTGGCTGTCTCGGTCATGCGGCGGTCATTCCCTCCTCGCGCGGTTGCGCATCCTCGCGATCTTACCGCCTGATCGGCGGTGAGGAAATGCGCGCGCAAGATCATCCACCGGGGCAGCGGAGCGGAATCGAGACACCTGACATTTTTGCGGCACCATTCTGCCAATGTAGGAGCGCCATTAGTACTAGTATATGCCTTGACGACAATCCAATGGTCCTGCATGATCTTCCCAAATCGAGGGAACAGCGGTCACATAAAGATTCAAGAGATGACCCGATTCGCCTGAGCGGCCGTGTGCGGGCACCGCGACCGGAGAGTCGTGCGTCCAGGCGAGTGTTTCCGAAACTGTTAATGATCGACGTGGTGATGACGCCACTGACGCTAATTGTTGGACCCCTCCATCGCTGGACGACGCGCTATTGATTGTCGATACATGGGGGTCCTGGGACAGGTGGGGAGATCGTGGGAAGGGTTCTGAGGACGTCGTACCGCAGCGCGCCGTTCATCCTGGCGATCGTCGCCGTCGTGCTGCTCCTGGCCACCATGCCGTCGCTGGGCGCCGCGCAGACACCGGGAGCCGCGACAACCGAGGCGCAGAGCGATCCATCGCCCACGGAGACCGTGGCGCCGGCCGAAGCACCCTCGGCCCCTCCGGCCGAGATCATCACGCAGAGCGAGACCACGACGGTCGACGGCGGATCCGAGGCGAATCCACCAGAGGACGAGAACCCGGTCGACACCGGGGAAGGCCAGAGCGACCCGGCCACATCGATCGAACAGGACACGATCGCGCCGACGGAACCCGCGACGCTGGCGCCCGCCGAGCCGACCCTGCCGACCGCGCCGGCCACCGCGCCGGTCGAGCCGACGCTGGCGACCACGGTCACGCCAATGCCGACACTCACCCCGACGCCCCGGATCCCGAACACGGACACCCTGACGCCAGCGAGCGACATGTCGCCCGTCACGCTCCAGCCCGGCCAGACGCGTCAATACACCTATATTTACGCCGCCACCACGCCACGCACCGGCACGACGATCCACGCCGAGCTGCGCGCGGATGGCGGCTCGGCGGACGGCTGGCTGCTGCAAGCCCAGGCCGGAGCAGGCGCCCTGATCGGGTCCGGCACGACCGTCGACGTGACCGAGACCGGTTCCCTGACGCCCGGCAGCACCTTTCCATTGACGATCGCGGTTCAGGCGCCGGCCAACGTCATCGCGCCGCAAACCGTCTCGCTCTATATTGGCAGCACCGCGACGGCGGAGAGCGGGGAGGTCGAGAGAGGTGTCCCTGGCGCCGAACGGGCCGCCCAGCTCGCCGTTACTCCTCCGGCAAAAAACCGGACGCTCCTTGCCCCAGCCGTTACGGCGGCAACTCCGACGCTATCCTGCACCTCATCGGGCACGCTGACTGGTGGCGTAAAGTGGGATTGCACGTTCTCCGGTGAATCCACCAGCGAGAAGTACCAACTCTATGTTGATGGCTTGACACCAGGTTGGAGATACCAGTTTCTGAACCCGACGCCTTCATCCTGGACCTCCGCCTTGAACGGATGGCAGACGCCGGGTTCGCAGCCTGCGCCCGTTGGAGCGGTATTCACGTATAACGGCAGTACTCCGGCCACATTTACGTTTGCGATGGGCCCTGGGCCGAATGTCAACAACCCGCAAGGTTCGGCCAGTCTGTACTTCAAGAACACCAATCCGAGCGGAAACAAGGCCGGCAGTAACACCGTCCCGCTCACCGCGAGCCTGGCGGTCCCATGTACCCCGACGGTAAGTGCCGGCTACCTTGCGTTCCCGGACTCCGCCTGGAACGGCGGCAGCTATGCCCCGGTGAGCCAGAACCTCGGCCTGACCTTTGCGACCGGAACGAACTGCAGCGGATTCGTCAATAGTTGGTCAGTTCAGGTGAGCGGGACCGACATGACGCGCACTGGCGGCGGCTCGATCCCGGCCAACTCCATCTCCTACGCCGGCGAGTCGCCTGGCCCTACGGGGATAACTCCGGTCCAATCGGACGTCGTCCTCAGCGGCAGCGGTCAGACGATTGCCACCGGCAGCTCCTCGGTGACGAGCGGCACGACCTGGAATGCTCCGTTCTCGCTGCAACCGCCGCCTGATGCTCCACCCGGCGACTACTCCGGCACGATCACGATCACGGTCGCGAGCGGCGGCTAGCGAGGCGACATCCAATGACGCAGTCAGATGAGACCTTCTCTTCGGGAGGGCCGGCCCTCCCTCACCCTTTTGCGAATGAGCGCGGTCGCGATCGACGTGGGCACACCTTAGGCCCATGTGTCCGGCGCCCGACGCAGGACCGGCGCATTCGAACCGGCAGATCGGACTTCGGGGAAAGGAGCGCGTATCGAGCAATGAGATCGGGAAGTCTTCGTGACCGGCACGCGCGTGTCGATCAACGCCATCCACGGAGGATGGCAAAGCGGCCCCAACGGATGGAGCCGCCCTGCCGGAGCGGGGCACGCCAGCAGCCTGGACCGGTGACTGGCGTCCCACCGACCATATTGAACCACACGCTGGTTCAGGAGTGATATGTCACATGAGCTTCAAGACCAAGGCTCTCGGCCTCGCCGCCGCCACCGCCCTATCGATCACCATGGTGAGCGGCGCTATGGCTGCCAACACCGGAACCACGGCAACTCTCGTAGATGGGGGCGCCGCATGTACTGCCTCGGCGGATACTGGCCAGATCAATTTCGGCACGTGGACGTGGGAAAACGATGCTTGGACGGTCCAGAACAACGCGTCGAGCACGCTGTCAGTGACCGTCTCCAACACTCAGTTCGACCATCCGGACTGTGTCATCACCATGGGTGCCGGTGCCCTGACAGGCACCGACCATGGCAGGACCATTGACTCCACCAACAGCACAATCACGTTCGACAGCAATGGCGCGGCCGCCAACGAGTACACCGTCAGCTCGCCCTACGCGCCCGTCAGCATTGGAGCGACGCTGAACATTACCGACTTCACGAACTTGGTTCCGGACGAGTACACCGGTGCCGTGACGATCGGTGTGGCCAACGCCGGAGCTTAAAGCGGTAGTTCGCTCTCAGTTCATGATGCAACTTTGCCCGGCCCGCTGGGAGACGGATGTGTCGTGAATTCGAGGGAGCTCAAGCTTCCGACTTGAGCTCCCTCGTCGCGGACTAATATCCGAAGGAGAATCGGATGCGGACAATTCCAGGTCGTTGGATGAACATCTTCGTGCTCTTCTGTATTGCCATATTCGGATTCGCATCCGCAGTTTCTGCACAAGGGCCGGCTTCAACTCCGCGAACTCTGGCAGGTGAATCGGCAACGAGTGGCACCGCAACGCCGTTTGTGGCGCCCAAGTTCACCATTGGCCCGGTTGGGAAGTACAAGAACAACTGGTTCGAGGTCACAGCCGATCCTGGCTCCAGACTAGAATTGACAGCAGGAATCAAGAATTATGGCGCGGCGCCCGTGACATTGAGCACATTCGCGACGAATGCCATCAATCCGGCCAATGGTGGATTCACAGCTGGGGAAGCAGACGACAAGCTTACCGGCCCGACTCTTTGGCTAGACTATTCGGATCAATTAATCACCCTGTCACCTAATGAAGAGCATGATCTCAGATTCAGTGTATCTGTTCCTGCCGACACCCCTCCAGGACTCTACGTTACCGCGCTCGTCGCGCAAACATCCGAATCTCTAGAAATACCTGGAACGAAGATCCTAAGACAATACATCCGAAGCGCAGTGTCGGTGGAGATCACTGTACCAGGCAGGATGACGTCTGGCTTCTCCCTCGGCGCACCAACCTTCTACCGCACCGGCTCGCTCGTACAACTCGATGTGCCTATCAAGAACACCGGTACCGCTCGCTTGCGCCCGGAAGGAACACTCACCATCACAACCCCTGATGGACAGAAGGTTGCCACCTCACCGATCAAGATGGGATCAATCTATAGAGGCTACGAAACGACGGTGCGAGCCTCACTGCCAAGTCAAACACCTGATGGCACATACCTGATCACTCTTGGCCTCAAAGACTCGGCAACCGGCAAGACAGCCTCGATCAAGGATGTTCAGACGACCTTGGCTGAGCCCACGAAGGCGGCAGAACCGCCGCCATTCGTCGTCGATTCCATCTCGGTAAACTCAAACGGACATCCCGTCCAGTACGCCGACGTGGCGGCGACGGTGACCAACAACGGGCAGAACATTCCGACGGCGGACGTGACGTTGGTCGTCAAGCGCGACGGACAGGAGGTCGAGCAATACCCGCTGGCGCAGAACCAGGCGCTGCCACAGGGGCAGACGAAGATCGCCCAGCGGTACATCCCGAAGGACGGCTGGACATCCGGCACGTGGACCTTCCAGATTGTCGTCTCCGCCGTCAACGTCGGCAGCGGCACGCAGACGGTCCTGGCGACGGTCGATGCGCCCGGAGCGATCGCGATTCCGTAGTCCGGATCGTCGATTTCACCCTCGAACTCACCTCTACCCTCCCCCTCCATGCCGACCCGGGATGCGCGATGCGCGTCTCGGGTCGGCGCGTTTTCGGGTCGGCATGCGTTGACGCGGTGGGCCGGATTCGGTACCATCGGAGTGTCGGCAGCGTCATGCCGCCGGTTTGCCATGCGGGTCGTAGCATCGAAATACTTCCCTCGCTCCCCGCTTTTCGCTCGTGATTGGAGCTTCGTTGGAACCTGGTAGTTCACGCAATCCGGACAGGCGATTGCCCTGAGCTAGCCCGGTCACCGGCGCCTCCCGCGCCGCCTGCCCCGGCTGGTCCGGGGCCAGAGACTGAACCGCGCGACGGTTTCCCCGCCCGCGGTCAGCGAGAAAAGGCGGTGCATCATGCAGCGGTCCACCCACGCGGTTCGCTACTACATTGTCAAGCACGACGACGAGGCCGAGATCAAGACGGTCCCGGTCGCGATCAAGGATGTCGACCAGAGCGGCCGGGCGCAGCGCCCGGCGGTTCGCTCCGCCGCGTCCAGCGCGGCGCCCGTCGCCCAGCGGCCAGCGCGGTCGCGCGTGCGGCAACTCGTGCGGTCGGCGGTCCGCCGCGTCCCGGCCGAGCGGTAGGCAGGTCGGGAGCGAGGATGGTCTTCGCTTAGGGATTCGCCCAAGATTGTCATTCTGAGGCCCGCAGGCCGAAGAATCTCTCTCGTCTGTGGCCATCATCAACGATTGTGTTTGTAACAGAGGCTGCCGCAGCAGGAGATTCCTCCTTCGTCGGAATGACAGGGTGGGAGAGTGGCAGAAGCCACGACGTCTGTCTTGTTGAGACGTTTGCATCGCGTTGGTCTGGAACGACCCGGGTGGCTGGCGCCGCCCGGGTCGTTCGTGTGAGTGGTGTTTGAACCTTGTCGGAGCCGGCTGGTGCGTGCCATGCTCATGACAAGGAGACACAGCGGCGCGAGCCCGAGGGGCGCGCCCGCCATTGCATCAGGAGGAGCTGGATGATCGCGGACGTCGTCGTGGCGCCGATCGCCGAAGAGCATTTGACCGACGTCTTGCCGATGATCCATCGCGCCCGGCTCGGCAACAACGCCCGCATCATGCGCGCGACCCGCGCGAACCTGGCGGCGCAGCTCCGCCGGGCCGGGGTTCCGACGACGAACGCGCCGGACCGGGTGCTGGGCAGTGACTGCCTGCTGGTTGTGCATGCGGCGGCGCGAAGCCAGCTCGCCGCGTCGATCGCCCTCCGGCACGGCGCCCATAGCGCCTGGATCGTGACGCCGAACGGACTCTGGCGCGGCTACGACGAGGGCGTCGCCGCGGCGGCGCCCTCCGTCCCTGTGGTTGCGCCCACCACGGACATGTCCCTGGCCCCAGCGGCGCGGTCACCGAGCGGCGAGGCCGGGCACCAACCGGAGTAGGGCGATCTCCCTTACGAGTTGTTCTTGTCGTTGTCTCTGTCCGATTCGACCTCGATCTCCTTCGGTTTGGCGCCGACCGGGATGGAGCGCGGCTTCGCTTCCTCCGCCTTCGGCAGCGTGATCGTCAGAATGCCGTCCTGGAACTCCGCCGTCGCCTGGTCCGAGTTGACCGCGCTCGGCAGCGTCACGGTGCGCTCGAACGCGCCCGAGCGCCGCTCACGGATCAGCCAGCGCTCGCTTTGCTGTGCTGATTGCCCGCCTGAGCCATCCGTGTTGTCGTTCTGCCCCTGATTCTGCTTTTGTCCCTGGTTCTGGTCGTTGCGGCGCTCGGATTCGAAGTGCCCCCTGATGCGGACGGTGTCGCCGAGGACGCTCACATCGACGTCATCCGGTTTCACGCCCGGCACGGAGGCCCGAATCTCGAAGGAATCGTCCTTCTCCTTGACGTCGACCGCGAGCGAGCCGCCGATGCGCGGCGCCCCGCCGCGGGCACGCACGAAGCTGTCTTCGAGCAGGCTGTTCATCGCCTCCCGCAGACTGACGATGTCACTCCACGGATCCCATCGTTGCATGGCTCGGTACCTTCCACTATGTAAACTGCCATGGCCGGGTCGCCACGTTGCGGCCCGTCACTATCCCCGCGCAAATTGCGTGCTAGCATGAACCGGAAAGGACCGGCGCCGGACACAGTCCGCGCGCCGGGAACACCTCCGCTCCGCTCGATCAGCGAGTCACCGGGATGTCCGATCTGGCGATGCCGATGCTGCCCGAAATTCGACGCACAAGCCAGGCGCTGACCGGGACGCGGTTGGTCTGGTGGCTGCTCGGCACCCTCTTCGCCATGGTGATCGTGACGACGATGGCGCCGGGGCACCGGCCGAGCGTGCTCGCCTGGATCGGTCTCGTCCTGATCGTCTTCCTCGGCGCGTTCGGCGTCGCGGCGCTTTCCACCGCGCGCACGCCCGGCCTCCTGCTGACCGAGCGACGCGGCCAGCTCATCTTCGCACTCGCCGTGACGCTCATCGCCCTTCTGGTTTCGGCCTTCTTCGGGCTCGGCGCGACCATCTGGTGCTCGCTCGGGCTCACCGTCGCCTACGTCGGAGTGCTCAGCGACCCGTTCGACGGCAAGCGCTGGCTCTTCGTGATCGCGCTCGCCGCATTGATCCCGTTGTGGACGTGGAGCGCGGTCGGCGCGTGGGACACGCGCCTGCTCATCCTGCTCCTGGTCGCCGTGCTGGCCCACAATGCCATGATCCACCTCGGGGCCACCACCGCGCGCGCCGGCTCACCGCTGGTCGACGATATTTCTCGAGGGAAGGACGCCGGACCTCGTCCCCATGTGCTCGGCGGTTTGCTGAGCCTGCTGCTGGCGACCGCGCTCGTCCTGATCGTCGGTCTGGCCAGCACGGCTTCGGCCGGGCCGCTCGTCTTCGCGGCGATCGTGGCGCTGATTTCGGTCGGGCTGTCTTACATGGTCGAGCGGAGCCAGGGCGACCGCGCCGCGGGCGCGTTCGGAGCGGTGCAACTGAGCGCATTCGCGATCCTGGCGCTGTCGTTTCTGGCGAGTTTGTAAGCCATGATCCCGC
>JAICKJ010000026.1 GCA_025928015.1 Thermomicrobiales bacterium | reverse complement strand
TCCAGCTCGGGCGATTCGAGGCCGGGGTAGACCGCCGTGAGATCCCATCTCGGCAAGGTCGTCGTGGTCGTCTCGGTCAACGTCTCGTGTCCTCTCGTGGCGCCCGCAGTGCGCGGGCGGATCGAACGCCAACATACAGCGATACAGTGTACGCGTCAGGCACAGAAACGGCCCGGGCGACGAGAATTCGTCGCCCGGGCCGGTGTGGCGCCGATTCCCGGCGCGATAGCAAGAGTCAATGCTTGCGGGCGCGGAACCCGGCGGCCTTGGCGTCCGCCTCGCTCGCGAAGCAGAACTCCGGAATCGTCTGTTCGTAGGACGATTCGGTCGGCATGTGGTAGATGCGCGAGTTCGCATTGCCCTTGATCGGATGATCGTCCGGGCAATTCGCGCCCTGGGCGCGGATCGCGCCCTTCGGCGCCGGTCGCTCCGTCTTGCCGGTCGTTTGCTTCGTGGCCGGGCCCTGTTGCCCCGTCTTGACGGCTTGCCCGGTCGTGGCCGTGCCCGACTGCGCCTGGGTTGCCTGCGAGGTGGCGCCACGGTCCTCGGTCGACACACCGGCGGTGCTCTGGCCGGGCGCCGATGTCTCACCGTTGGTTTGCAGCGACTTCGGCAGGCGGTATCCGGCGGCCTCGGCATCCTCGGGCGTCGCGAAGTAGTACTCCGCGATCGTCCGGTTGTAGGTCGAGGACTCCTTCGGATGGTAGATCATCGAGCTGGCGTTGCCCTTGAGCGGGAAGCCTTCCGGCGCCTCGGTGCCACCATCGCCCGGCACCCAATTGACGCCCTTGACGCCAGCGGTCGGCGCTTTCGCATCCTCTTCCTCAGCGCTCGTTCCGGTGCCCGCCGCCGCGCCAGTGCCGGCTTCCGCGTCTCGCGGGGCGCCGTAGGACGCCTGGTACGCGGCCTCGCTGCCCTCGGCCGTGTCCGGCGTCTGCCCACGGCCAGTCGTGCCAGTCGTACTGGCCTGCGTCGGCGCGGGTGCCGTCTGGTCGCCGAGCGTCGTGGTGACATCCCCGGTCGTGGCGGCGGTGTCGGTCGGCAAGTCCTCGTAGTCCGCGGCCGGCAGCCCGGTCTGTTGCGTCTCCGCGTCGACGAGCAGCTCATCGGTGTATTCGCCGCCGGTCTCCTGCTGGTCCTCGGCGATCAGGCCGCCGACGACGATGCCCTGCGCGGTCGAGTGGTCGTGACTATCGTCCGGTTCTTCATCGAAGGTCGTGCCGGCGTTCGCGTCGGCCGTCTCGTCCTCGGCGTATGCGGTGCCCGCGGCGGCCGCGTTCGCCTGATCGGCGGCGCGGACCTCGGCGTCATCCGGCGCTTCCTGGACCAGGCCGAGATCGTTGGACGACGCGCCGGTGCCACCTCCGGTGGCCGCGGACGGCGCATACGAACCGACACCTTCGCGGTCGGTGGCGGGACTGCTGCCCTCATACCCGACGCCGGGCGTCGTGTCCGGCGAGTCGACGCCGGTGTTCGACGTGTCGGCGGTGGCTGTGCCCGACTCGCCGTAGCCGGCGACGATGTCCTCGGCGGATGTCTCGCCCGTCGCCAGGGTCGCGTCACCGCCGCGCGTGGAACCGGTGTCAGTCGCGGCCGTGGTGGTCGCGCCGCTTGTCGTGGCTGCATAGGTTTGTGGGCCGGTGGCGCCGCTGTCTGAGCCGCCGGAGCTGGCGCCGGAGGCGCTGGTGCCGATGTCGGCCGCGCTCGCGCTTGGACCAAGGTCAGGGCCGGACGGCGAGCCCTCGGTGCCGGTCTCGCTACCCGCGCCCTGCTCGCCGAGGCTCGAACCGGTGCCCATGCCGGGCCGGTCGGTGTCCCACCAATCATCGCCCTCGTGGGCGAAGGGGCGGCCGCTGGTGCCGACGTCGGTCGCTGCCTGGTCCGCTGCGGAGTGTTCCTGCGGACCTGGCGAGGAGGTGATGCCCTCGCCGACCTCGCTCGGAGCGTTCTCTTCGGAGGTCACATCGTTTTTCGAGAACGAGCCGGCGTCACGCCCACCATCGCCCGTGTCGTTGGTGTGGGTGTCCTGCGAGCGCGTAGCAGAGCCAGCACCGGTCTGATCGAGGTCCTCCGCGGTCGTTCCCGTCCCACCGGTGCCGCCGCTCGTGGCGGCGCCGGTGTTATCCTGGCCACTCGCGTCCATGTCCTCGATCGTGGCGTCGCTGGTCTCGACCTTCGAACCGGTGTCGTAGCCGCGACTCGTCACCGAGGCCGCCGCGCCGCTGAGCCGGCTCTTGCCATTGTCGATCGCGTCGTTGGCGCGATCGCTGGCTTGATCAGCCGTGTTGCTGGCGCGTGTGCTTGCGCTATCGACGGTGTTCTTCGCCGTGTCGGACGCGGAACCAACCGCGCCCTGCGCCCGGGAGGAGGTGTCGTTGACGGCGCCTTTGGCCCTGGCCGTCAGATCGTCCACCGCGCCCTGGGCGCGGTCAGCGGCCTGGGAGGCGGCGCCCTGGGCGCGGCTTGCCGCCTGCGATGCCTTGTCCTTCATGGAACCGAGGCCGCCCGAACCACTGCGTGAGCCGGTCGATCCATCCTGTCCCGTCGGGGTGCCAAACAACCCGCGGAACCAGGCGACGATCCGATCCCAGATAGTGTCTGAGGATTGGTTCATGGGAATTCCTCCAGCCCTTGGCGCCTGGAGGAGAGCTTCGCCCGCCGATCAGCGGCGAGCGATTGATGCTCCCGCCACGCGTCTTCAATTCGCGTGCGCCTCCCTGGCGCACTGATCGATGTAGGATGAATTGTGCCGCATTTAGTGAACGGATACCAATCGCCGTGCAAAATGCGCCCACCGCCCGCGATATCGTTGGCTCTTAACCGTCGGAGAGTGACTCGAACGTGACGTGCTGCGCATTCTCCTCGGCGTATCGCAAATCCCATTCCGTGCCGAAGAGGATGACGGGACGTCCGAGGCGGTCCTCGCCCCGCAGCCGGCCGCGGCCGTTGCCGATCTCGGCGATCTCGCTTTCGTCGCCGGCGATCCAGCGCGCGGCCGTGTAGGTGAGCGGTTCCATGATCGTCTCGACCTTGTACTCGCTCTCCAACCGGTAGCGTACGACCTCGAACTGCAACTGGCCGACGGCGCCGAGGATTGGCTCGCGGCTGCCGCGATTGACCGGGAAGAAGAGCTGGATGGCTCCCTCCTCCTCGATCTGCTCCAGCCCTTTCAGGAATTGCTTGTAGCGGTCGGCGCGGGCGTGGCGGAGCAGGGCGAAATGTTCCGGCTGGAAGCGGGGCAGATCCGGGAAGGCGCCGACCGGCTCGCTGCTGACGGTATCGCCGATCGCGAAGGTGCCGGGATTGACCAGTCCGACCACGTCGCCGGCGTAGGCCTCCTCAACCACCTCGCGCTCCTGCCCGAAGAGACGCATCGGCCGGGCGAGGCGGACCTTGCGGCCGAGGCGCGGGTGCCAGGCCTCGGCGTCACGCGAGAACTTGCCCGAGACGATGCGCAGGTAGGCGACGCGGTCGCGGTGGCGTGGGTCCATGTTCGCCTGAATCTTGAAGACGAAGCCGGAGAAGACCGGCTCAGCCGGCTGAAGCTGGCGCTCGTCAGTCGATTGCGGGCCCGGTGGCGGCGCGGCGGCCACGAAGCGATCGAGGAAGAGCTGGACGCCGAAATTGGTCAGCGCGGAGCCGAAGCAGACCGGCGTCTGCTCACCGGCGAGGACCTTGTCGAGATCGAGCGGCGCGCCGGCGATCTCCAGCAGCTCCAGATCCTCGCGCAGCCGTTCGGCCTGCGCCGCGCCGAGCAGCTCCGGCAATTGGGGATCGTCCAGACCAGCGACGCGGACCGGGACCCGCTTCGCGCCGTGCTCGGTGCGTTCGAAGAGGTGGACCGTGTGACTGAGCCGATCGTAGACGCCGCGGAAGTCAGCCCCATCGCCGATCGGCCAGTTGAGCGGCGCGGTCTGGAGCCCGAGTGTCGATTCGATCTCGTCCATCAGCTCCAGCGGATGCTGGCTGGGCCGGTCGAGCTTGTTGATGAAGGTGAAGATCGGCGTGTGGCGGCGGCGGCAGACCTCGAAGAGCTTCAGCGTCTGTGGCTCGATGCCGCGCGCGGCGTCCAGCACCATGATCGCGCTGTCGACCGCGGTCAACACCCGATAGGTGTCCTCGCTGAAGTCCTGGTGGCCGGGCGTGTCGAGCAGGTTGAGCTGGTAGCCCTGATAGGGGAAGGCGAGGACGGTCGAGGTGACGGAGATCCCACGCTCCTGTTCCAGCGTCATCCAGTCGGAGGCAGCGTGGCGCTGCGACTTGCGGGCGGTGACCGAGCCGGCGAGCTGCACGGCGCCGCCATAGAGCAGCAGCTTCTCGGTCAGCGTCGTCTTGCCCGCGTCCGGGTGGGAGATGATGGCGAAGGTGCGCCGCCGCTCGACCTCGGCGGTCAAGCTCACGATGTCTGGAGATGCGGCGATGTCGGTGGCCACAGTGGCGAACGATCCTTTCATGGCGATGACCGGGCGCAAGGCGGCCCGGGGCGACCGCGGGCAGCCGTGCTCGCGGGTCGCGAAAGTGGCGGATGGCGCGGTGCTACGTCGGATTGGCGCGGTGGTTGGCCGCCGGCGCCTGGTCGCGGACGATCGGCTTCAGGTAGAGCAGATACTCGTTATTGCCGACCTTCAGCACGCGGGTGATCTGATACTTGGTCTGGCGCACGCTGTCGCGGTAGGTGCCGCGGGCGCGGTACTGTCCCAATCGCATGTCCCGGACCGTGCGGGAGACCAGCTCGTAGGTGAGCTGGCCGCAACTCGCGCAGGTGAAGTACTGGTCGCGCTCGTCGGTCGGTCCGGTGAAGCCGCGCTGCACCAGCCTGGTGTTGGCGCTGCCGCACCAGGGGCAGACACGCTGCTCGCTCGTGGAGTTGTGGCCCTCGGACATTGCGCCCGATCCTCCGGTTCACTCATCACCCTGGCGGGGTCCCGCGGGCGACTGCCACCCGGCGAACCCCAGCGCTCATGGTACATCAGGCAACAAGGGGAACCGCGCCCGGAAACCCCTGCCGGTCTGCCGGGAAGCATTGACCGTTATACGGGGGAGGGGTATTATTGGGCGAGACAGTCGAAAGCGTCGGCGGGGTCTCGTCGGCGTCCGATCAGGACATCAGCCGCATGGCAATGACAGAACGAGCCGCGCCGGGCGCCGCAACGGAATCGGTGGCGGAAGCGACCTTCCCGGTCGAGGGGATGACGTGCGCCTCCTGCGTGCGGCGCGTCGAGCGGGCGTTGACGAAGCTGGATGGCGTTCGCGAGGCGAACGTGAATCTTGCGACCGAGAAGGCGACGGTCGCCTACGACCCGGGGCACCTCTCCACCGATCAATTGCGCCAGGCCGTCGAAAAGGCCGGCTACAAGGCCGGCCCAATCCCCATTGTCGGGCCGCAACCGGCAAACGCGCTGCCAGAAGCGGACGATGAAGTCACGCTCGCGATCGAGGGCATGACCTGCGCCTCGTGCGTGCGGCGGGTGGAACGCGCCCTCACGAGGGTCGCGGGCGTCCGCGACGCCAGTGTCAATCTGGCGACCGAGAAAGCGTCCGTCCGCTTCGATCCGGCCGTGGTCGATCCGGACGCGCTGACCGGCGCAGTCCAGAAGGCCGGCTATGGCGCCGAGGCGATCCTGCCGGCGCCGGTTCAGCCGGTCGCTGTGGACAGCGGACCAACCGCGGCGGAACTGGACGAGGAACGGCGAACGAAGGCGCGGAACGCCGAGATCGCCGACTTGAAGCGCAAATCGCTCATCAGCCTGGCGATCGGCGTCGTCATGATGGTCCTCATGTACACGCCGCTGCCGGTCGCCGAGCGCACCCTCGCGCCCTTCCTGCTCATCGCCGCCACCGTCGTCCAGTTCTGGGCTGGACACATCTTTTACCGCGCCACCTGGGCCGCCGCGAAGCACGGCGGCACGAATATGAACACGCTCGTCGCGGTCGGCACCAGCGTGGCCTACGGGTACAGCGCCTTCGTCACGCTCTGGCCGGAGCTTGCGGACCGCTGGGGCTTCCCGATGCACCTCTACTTCGAGTCGGCGGTGATCATCATCGCTCTCATCCTCCTCGGCCGCTGGCTGGAAGCGAGCGCCAAGAAGCGGACCGGCGACGCGATCCGCGCGTTGATGGGCTTGCAGGCCAAGACGGCGCGGGTGATCCGCGGCGGCGTCGAGCAGGACATCCCCCTCGACCAGGTGCGGGTTGATGACCTGGTGCGCGTGCGGCCGGGAGAGAAAGTGCCGGTCGACGGCATCATCACCGAGGGGAGCTCGACGCTCGACGAGAGCATGCTGACCGGCGAGAGCCTGCCCGTCGAAAAGGGCGCGGGTGCCGAGGTGATCGGCGCGACGCTCAACAAGAGCGGCTCGTTCGTGTTTCGAGCGACGCGAGTCGGCCGCGACACGGCGCTGGCGCAGATCGTCCGGCTGGTCGAGGAGGCGCAGGGTTCGAAGGCGCCGATGCAGCGCCTGGCCGACACGATCTCCAGCTACTTCGTGCCGGCGATCCTGCTGCTGGCGGCGCTCACCTTCGCGATCTGGATGCTCGTCGGGCCGGATCCGCGCCTGACCTTCGCGATCACGGCGACGGTCGCCGTGCTGGTCATCGCCTGCCCCTGCGCGCTTGGCCTCGCGGCGCCGACCGCGATCATGGTCGGCACCGGCAAGGCGGCGGAGTACGGCGTTCTGGTGCGTGGCGGCGAGGCGCTGGAGAAGGCGCGGACGCTGACCGCGATCGTGCTCGACAAGACCGGCACGCTCACCCGGGGCACGCCCTCGGTCACGGCGGTGATCCCCGCCGATGGCAGCAGTGATGCCGAAGACCTGTTGCGTCTCGCGGCCGCCGCCGAGATCGGCTCCGAGCATCCACTCGGTGAAGCGATCGTCCGCGCCGCGCGGGAACGGGGCCTCGACCTTCCGGCCGCAACAGCATTCATGTCGATCGGTGGCCGGGGTGTGCGGGCGACCGTCGATGGGCATGCGTTGGTGATCGGTAATGCCTCCCTGATGACCGGTCAGGGAATCGACACCCGCGCGCTCGACGCGCGGGTCGCCGAGCTGGCGCGGGCCGGCCAGACACCGATGTTTGTCGCACGCGACAACGCAATCGCTGGCCTGATCGCCGTCGCCGACACGCTGAAGCCGGAGTCGCGCGAGGCGGTCGCCGAGCTGAAGGCGCTCGGTCTCGACGTCTGGATGCTGACCGGCGACAACCGGGCGACGGCGGCGGCGGTCGCGGCCGAGGTCGGTATCGACCACGTGCTGGCCGAGGTGCTGCCGGAGGAGAAGGCGGCGAAGATCGAGGCGTTGCAGCGTGAAGGTCGGGTCGTCGCGATGGTCGGCGACGGGATCAACGATGCGCCGGCGCTGGCGCGGGCGGATCTCGGCGTCGCGATCGGCACCGGCACCGATGTGGCGATGGCTGCCTCTGACGTCACTCTGATCGGCGACGACCTGCGCTCGATCGTCACCGCGCTGGCGCTCTCCCGCCGGACGGTGAACACCATTCGCCAAGGGCTCTTCTGGGCCTTCGCCTACAACGCGGCGCTGGTGCCGGTGGCGATGGGCGTCCTCTATCCCGCCTTTGGCATCCTGCTCAGCCCGGTGCTGGCGGCGGCGGCGATGGCGATGAGCAGCGTCAGCGTCGTCACCAACGCGCTGCGGCTGCGCCGCTTCAAGCGGCCGGAGAGCGCGGCCGCGATCCTGCATCCTCCCTTGCGTGCCCGGGTCGCCGACTGGGGCTACCTGGTCGCGATCGGCATCATCGCGCTCGGCATCGGTGCCGGCGCGCTCTGGCTGGGCGACAAGGCCGGCATGGGTGTGGAATCACCGCGCCAATCGGTCGAGCAATCCGCCCCGCAGCAGATGCCGATGGGGCAAAATAACGGGCATGGAGAGTGATGCATCGACAACGACCGACCGCGCCACATGGCGATGATGCGGTCGCTGCGCAGCAAGCTCGTTCTGGCCCTCGTGGTCCTGATCGTGATCCTGACGGCGGCGGAGTGGCTCAGCGGCCGCACGTCCCCGTCGGGCCAGCTCCTCACCCCGTCGCTGGAGCAGCTCAATCAGCAGCCGGCCGGCTACGAGGGTGAACGGGTCCGGGCGACGGGGACCGTCCGCGCCTTCGAGCCCGGCACAGCGGGCGAATATTATGTCCTGGAAGAGGCCGGGCAATACCGTGTCGCCATCCATGGTCTTCCACTCACAACCCTGCGCCCGCTGACGAACGAGCAGATGACCGTGCAGGGCCTCTTCCACTACAAGGACGGCGTTGGCGTCTACATTGACGCGTCCGGCTGGGCGGTCCCACCCGCCACGCCGGCGAGCTGAGCGACCTTGCGACTATACCCCGTCCCCGTATAATGGGGGCAAGAGCCGTCGCCGAACGGCGGCGAACGAATCGGAACCCACTTTCAGCGATGGCGCGAAAGGAACCTTCATCCATGGCAACCGCGACTGAACACATCACCTTGACCGCCCCCGACATCTCGTGCGGCCACTGCGTGATGACCGTCCAGAACACGCTGCGCGACCTGGGCGTCGAGGACGTCTCCGCTTCGGCCGAGACCAAGCGGATCGATGTTACCTTCGACCCGGCCAGGGTCTCGCTCGACAGGATCGAGGCGGCGCTCGACGACGCCGGGTATCCGGTCCAGGGATAGCGGCCCTCATCCCAGAGAAGGAGGCGCCGGGGAGCATCGCTTCCCGGCGCCGTTCTGTCTTGCCCGGTGGTACGCGCCATGCGCGTTCCAGGGAAGGATCGAACATCGGCTGGAAGCCAGCACCTGTGGCTGGTTTGACCCATCGTGCATAATCTCCGGAGCGACGAGCCAAGAGAACCGGGCATTCCAGCCAACGCGATCCGCCATCCGCCCGAGGGGTCGGAGCGTCGGGATCCAGCCAGCTTGTCGAGACCGGGAGGAGCACAACGTGTTGAACGACAACAACCGGGGGACGCCGCCGGCGTCATCCTCCACCGAGGCGCAGACCGATCATCAGGAGATGATCGAGCGCTTGCTGAGCGAGCGACAGATCATCGTGGCGTCCAACCGGGGGCCGGTCACGTTCCGCCAGCGCGGCGATGGCACGTTCAGCGCCCGCCAGGGCAGTGGCGGGCTTGTCACCGCGGTCAGCGCTGTCCTGCAGGGCCAGCAGGCGATCTGGATCGCCGCCGCGATGAACACCGGCGACCGCCGCCGGGCGCGGGCCGCCGCCGAGGCCGGCGACACGCTCATCACGCCGGAGAGCGGCAGCAAGTTCAAGCTCCGCTACGTCGTGCCCTCCGAGAAGGCGTACTATCGCTACTACAACGTCATCAGCAACCCGTTGCTCTGGTTCCTCCAGCACTACCTCTGGGACACGCCACGGGCGCCCGACATCACCCGCGAGACGTGGGAAGCCTGGACGGGCGGCTACGTGGCGGTCAATCAGATGTTCGCGGACGAGATCGCCGTCGCCTGCGACGCCTGCGATCAGGAGCCGATCATCCTCCTGCAGGATTACCAGCTCTACCTCGTTGGCGGCATGGTCCGAAAGCAACGGCCGAACGCCATCCTGCAGCACTTCATCCACATCCCCTGGCCCGATCCCGACTACTGGCGGCTCCTGCCGATGGAGATGCGGCGGCAAATCTGCGAAGGGCTGCTCGGCTGCGACATCGTCGGTTTCCAGACGCCGGACCACGCCCGGAGCTTCCTCTACACCTGCGAAGCCTACGTGCCCGGTTGCTCGATCGACTACGCGGACCGCGCGGTCGACTGGAACGGCCGGCACATCATCGTCCGCTCCTACCCGATCTCCATCGACACCGACGCGGTGCGGCGGACTGCCTATAGCCAGGAGGCGCGCGCGTACGAGCGCTACCTGCCACAGCACTGGAACGAGTACACGATCCTGCGCGTGGACCGGGCCGAGCCGAGCAAGAACATCGTCCGCGGCTTCCACGCCTTTGATCAGTTCCTCGAGGATCACCCGGATTTCCTCAATCGGGTGAACTTCATCGCCGTGACACAGCCGTCACGGATGGATGTCGAGGAGTATCGCGACTACCTCGACGACGTGAGCGCGATCGTCGGCCGGATCAACGCCAAGTACGCCAACGTCGAGACCGGCTGGCAGCCGATTCACCTGATCATGGGCGAGAGTTATCCGCGAGTGCTCGCGGCGATGAAGTGGTACGACGTGATGATGGCCAACTCGATCATCGACGGTATGCACCTGGGCGCCAAGGAGGCCGCGCTGATCAACGAGCGCAACGGCGTCCTGATCCTCTCCGAGGGCGCGGGCGCCGTGCAGCAGCTTGGCGAATGGGCGCTCGTCGTCGCCCCGGCCGACGTCGAGGGGACGGCGCGAGCGCTCTACGAGGCGCTGACGATGCCGCAGCGCGAGCGGCAACGCCGCTCGGCGATGCTCAAGCAGATGGTCGAGCAGGACGACGTCACCGTCTGGTTCCGCCACCAGCTCGTCGATATCGCCGATCTGGTCGTCGGCAATGATACGGACGCGAAGGAGCAGACGGCCGTCCCGGCGAAGGCGCAGTAAGGAAGCTCAGAGGCCGCGCGTCTCGCGCCAGACGCGGATATCGGCGGCGTGGATCGGGTAGTGGCCGGAGGTGTCGAGCTTGAGCCGGCGGCGGAAGCGCGGCGCGGCGACGATCTCCTCCGGCGACAGATTCTGGATGTAGTCGATCAGGCGCTCGTGCGTCGCGATGAACTCCGCCCGCACCTCGGCCAGTGAGAGCCCCCGTTTCTGCTCCGTCATCAGCGCGTTGAACGCGTCGATGCCGCCGTACACCTGTGAATAGCGCGGCAATGGCTGGCCCGTGAGCGCCAGAGGCAGGTGCGTGATCGCCTCCTCGTCCCACCACGTCACGTGGGCGATGAGGTCGCGCACGGACCAGGCGCCCGTCACGCCGGGGATCAGCAGCTCCTCGTCGGTCAGTCCGGCGTAGGCATCCTGGAAATCACGCCAGGCCGTATCGAGCTGGGCCAGCATCCGGTCAATGCGCGCCTGGGGCGGGCTCATTCGTCCAGCCCCGTCACGCGCAACGTGATGTTCAGCCGGCCGTGGTCGAGGCCGGTCGCCGGATTCGCCGTGTCCGGGAATGTCTTCGTCACGCCGTGGTAGGCAAAGCGCGAAGGACCGCCGAAGACGAAGAGGTCACCCGAGCGCAGCTCGAGATCGGTGTACGGTGCGTTCCGGTTCCCCGCGTTGCCGAAGCGGAAGATGCAGGTGTCGCCGACGCTGAGCGAAACGACCGGCGCGTCAGACCGTTCGTCCTTGTCCTGGTGCATGCCGAGCTTCGCGGCCCCGTCGTAGTAGTTCACCAGCGCCGCGTCTGGCTCGTAGGCAACAGCGGCGTCGGGATCGTCCCAGGCGTCGCGGACTGCTTGCCGGCCAAGATCAATGAGCCACGACGGGAGCGGCGCGACGGGTGGCCGCCCCTCCAGGTCGTCGGCGGTGCGCGAGTAGCGGTAGGGCAGCCACTGCCAGCCCAGACAGACCATCTGGACCGACATCACCCGACCGCCCGGCAGGCGCAATGCCCGCATCGGCGCCGGCCCGGCCGCCCATTCCCGCCAGGCGGCGACGAGCCGTCGCTGCTCATCGATCGACAGCCAGCCCGGGACGTGGACCGCGCCGGCCGCGATCTCCTGCCTGGTGGGTGGGATCAGTGGGTGCATGAATCGCCTCCTGCATCGCCTCGGGCCGCGACGCATCCATGGTAGCGCCGGCTGCTCGTGCCCGGCACGCCGATTCTTGCGATTGAAACCGGCCATCGGGCCATTGTGCCCTTCGCCGATCTCACCTAGAATGGCGCCCTTCAATAGCCCACCGCGCCGCGGGTCTCACAGGAGGTTCCATCATGCCACCACGCGTCAGTAACGCCGAAGACGTCCTCGCCGCCATGCGGAAGGTCCGGCAAGCCCGGCAGTTCCGCAACGATCCGGTGCCGGCCGATCTCGTCCACGAGCTGCTGGAGGTCGCCCGCTGGTCGGGCAGCTCGCGCAACACGCAACCCTGGCGGTTCATCGTCGTCACCGACAAGGATCAGCTCAAGCAGCTTAGCGAGCAGCGCTCGTCGATCAACTGGGTCGCCGACGCGGCGGTGGCGATCGCCATCGCCCTGACCGACCAACCGGAGCCGAACCGGTCCTACGACGAGGGCCGCGTCACCGAGCGCGTGCTGATCGCGGCCTACCTGCTCGGTCTCGGTGGTGGCACCGCCTGGTACGGCGGCGAGGAGCAGGAGGCGTGGGCGAAGGAGATTCTCGGCGTGCCGAAGGAGATGACCTGCCGGTCGCTGATCGCCCTCGGCTATGTCAAGACATTCAACGACGCCCGGCCGAACAAGAACACGCCAGGCCGGCTGGCGCTGGACGAGATCGTCAGCTACGGCACATATCAGGGGTAGGTAAGGTGAAAATCACGGACGTGCGGACGGCGGTGGTCGCCGGCAATTTCCCGTGGGTGCTGGTGCGGGTCGAGACGGATGAGGGCATCTGTGGGCTGGGCGAGGCCTACTGGGGCGCCGGCGTCAATGAGCTGGTCCACCGCGCCAAGCCGATCATCGTCGGCGAGAGCCCGTTCAACGTGAGCAAGCTCTGCGAGATGATGATCCGCTGCCTCTCGGGCGAGGGCAGCACCGGCGGCGCGACGGTGACCGCGATCAGCGGGATCGAGCTGGCGCTCTGGGACCTCGTCGGCCGGGCACTCAACACGCCGATCTCGACGCTCTTCGGCGGCCGTCTGCGCGAGTCGATCCGGATTTACGCCGATTGCCACGCCGGCGAGAGTCACGACCCGGCCTCGTACGCCGAGCGGGCGCGGGAGGTGATGAGCGCTGGCTTCACCGCGATCAAGTTCGACCTGGACAATCCAAACCCCTTCACTCAGGACATATCCCTTGATCCCCATCCCCGTCGGGCCTGGTATGAACCGTTCAACCGGACGATTGGCGCGGCGGAAATGCGCTGGATGGTCTCCGTCGCCGAGGCGATCCGTTCCGCCGTCGGCGACGATGTCATGCTCGCGCTCGATTGCCACTGGAAGTACGCCGTGCCGGATGCGATCCGCCTCGCGCGGGCGCTGGAGCCATATAACCTCCTCTGGCTGGAGGATCCGGTGCCGCCGGAGAACATCGATGCGCAGAAGAAGGTCTCCGAGGCAACGACCACGCCGATCTGCACCGGTGAGAACCTCTATCGCAAGCACGGTTACCGCGAGCTGATCGAGAAGCAGGCGGTCGAGATCGTCTCACCGGACATCCCGAAGATGGGCGGTCTGCTGGAGGCGAAGAAGGTCGCCGATCACGCGGACACGTACTACATGCCGCTCGCGCCGCACAACGTCGCCAGCCCGATCGGCACCGTCGCGGCCGCGCACGTCTGCGCGGCGATGACCAACTTCCTCGTGATGGAGTACCACGCGCACGACGTGCCGTGGTGGGACGATCTCGTCGACGGCGAGCCGGTCATCGAGAATGGCTTCATCCATCTCAACGACCGGCCCGGCCACGGCCTGACGCTCAACGAGGACGTCGCCCGCCAGCATCTCGTGTCCGGCACATCGTTCTTCGGCGAGTCGCCGTCTGCCTGACCACTGGTCGGAGTTGGCTGGGGAGAGGCGGGTTCGGTACAGTTGCGCGGATGAGCGCGTCCGTCTCTTCCCTCACATGCACAGAATCGGAGTGCCGGAGAGCCGGCGCCGGCTGGCGGCAGGTCGCCGGTGGGTTGCTCGTCATCGGCGCGGTAACTGCCCTCGTGGCCGGCTGGCTCTTCACCGGCGGCACGCTGATGGGGCAGGACACCGCGACCTTCTTCCTGCCCGTCTTCAGCCTGCTCGGCGAGCGGCTGCGCGCCGGCCATTTGCCGGTCTGGAACCCCTACCAGTTCTCCGGCGCGGCGTTGCTCGCCGACCCGGAATCCGGCTGGTTCTACTGGCCGGCGATGATCCTCTTCACGATCTTCCCGGCTCTGCTCGCCGCCCAGATCTTCCTCGTCGTCCATCTGCTGCTCGCCGCATTCGGCTCGTTCTTCCTCGGCCGCCTGCTCGGGTTCAGCGTGCTCGGCGCGACCGCGGCCGGGCTCGCCTACGAGCTGAACGGCCTGGTACTCGGCCGCTCCGTCTGCTGCCCGGTCTACCTCCAGACCGCCGCCTGGTTGCCAATCTGCCTGATCGCCGCCGAGCTGGCACTCGTCGCCGGCACCTGGCTGCGCCGCCTCGGCTGGTGGTGGCTCGGCGCGTTCGCCGTCTCGCAGGTAATCGCCGCCTGGCTCGGTCAGGGAACGTACTATGTCTTGCTGGTGTTTATGGGATATGTCGTGTATCGGGGCGTGATCGAGCCGGTCTCGACTCGGCCCGCCGGATGGCGACAGCGACTCGGCACCACCGCGTTCACTGGCATCGTCATCGGCGGCGGCGGTGTGGCGCTGGCCGCGGCGGCGATCCTCCCCCGCTTCGAGTTCCGCCGCGTCTCCAATCTCGCCACCGGTTATGGCGGCAACCTCGCCTGGGCCGCATCGTCCGGCGGCTGGCACCTGCGTGACTTCGACAACCGCTTCCTCGAACCCAACCTGACCTATCTCGGCGGCGCCATCTTTGGGCTGGCCATCGTCGCCATCCTGACCCTCGGCCGCCGCTACGCGATGCCCTTCTGGACCGCGATGGCGATCGGCATGCTGCTCCTGACGACCAAATCCATCAATCCGCTCCAGCGGTTGCTCTTCCTCGTGCTGCCCGAATTCGAATCGCTCCACCGCCACTGGCCGGAACGGGCCACGGTCGTCTTCTATCTCGCGCCGGCGATGCTCGCCGGCGGCGTCATCACGGATCTGCAACGCCGGCGCCACGGTCAGGGTCGCTGGGTCTTCTGTGCGCTCCTGCCGCCGACCTCGCTGCTGCTCATCGTCAATCGCGGAGGATCGGTCGGGCGCGGCGCGGTCTACGCCGCATGCCTGACCGCGTTGCTCCTCGCCGGCGCCGTCCTGATCCGTTCCCGGCTCCTCCGCCGCCTCGCGCCCGCGCTGCTCACCGGCGTGATCGTCGTCGATCTGCTGGCTGCCGGACACGCGGCCAGCGCGCACGGACCCTACGGCGGCTTTCACCGGCTCGATGGCGACTTCTTCCAGCCGGATGGTGCGACCCGCTTCCTCGCCGCCCAAACCGGCGGGCCGTTCCGCTTCTTTGGCTACGATCCGGTCTACCGGATGATCGAGTCGGACAACGGGGAGGTGACCTACTATCGCTACCAGTTCGCCGATCCCGGCACTCGCGATCTGCTGGTCAACAACCTCGGCACGCTCTTCGGCGTCTCCGACATCCAGGGCTACAACCCCCTGCATTTGGCCAACTACGTCCGCTTTCTCGACGTGCTGAATGGCGTCACGCAGGAGTATCACGGCGCCTGGGTGTTGCCGACCGGACTCGCCTCGCCCCTGATCGACATGCTTGGCGTCCGCTACGTCATCGTCCCGACCGGACCGACGCCGGACCGACCGGAGATCGCACCGCTGAAGGCGGAGTGGCCAACGGTCTACGAGGACGACGCGGTGATGATCCTGGAGAACCGGAACGCTTTCCCCCGCGCCTGGCTGGTGGATCGCGCGACCGAGGGGACCGCCGCGACCCTCCAGCAACGCCTGGATGCAGGCTCGATCGACCTCCGACATGAAGCGATCGTCGACACGTCGCCGCCGGCGCTCGCTCCGGCCGTGCCAGGTGCCACCGAAGACGTCACAGTGATCATCTACACGCCCGAATCGATGCGATTGACGGTTACGTCCTCCAGCCCGGCGCTGCTCGTGACGAGTGAGGTCGCCTATCCAGCCTGGCACGCCTACGTCGATGGCAAGCGGGCGAAAATGATCACGGCGAACGTCGCCTTCCGCGCGGTGCCGGTGCCGGCCGGCACCCACTCCATCGCGTTTCGCTACGAATCGCGCGCGCTCGACGCCGGTCTGCTCATCTCCGGCTTCGGCTACGCCGCCATGCTCGGCTCGTTCGCGTTCATCTGGGTCGATCGCCGCCGCTCGGCTACGGCTCCCCCTCCCGCTTGAGGACGTAGACCCAGGAATCGCCGGCCGGCCGGATCCAGGAGTGATACGAGCGTTTGACCACGACAGCGTAGCCGGCGCGGACATTCGGCGCCGCCGCGACGACATAGACCGGGTCCAACCCGGGCGCGATGTCGTCGAGCCACCAGGGCGCGCCCGGCTGAGGCACCGGCGCCTGTGGTGGCCCGAAGACGGTCTGCTCATAGAAATGCAGCCCGACCCACTGTCCGTAGCCGTCGACCTGGCCGAGCGGCACGCCCTTGCTCGTCGTCAGCCACACGTCGGTCGCCCACTCGGCCCGCTTGTAGGCGAACCAGTCCTGCATCCCCAGCGTGTTGATCACGAGCAGTATCGCGAAGACGGCGATCACCGGCGCCGGCGACCACGTGCGGCCGCGTAGCGCCCAAACGAGCAGTCCGACCGCGAATGGAAAGATCGGCAGCAAGTAGCGGTCGTAGGTAATCAGCTCCGGCCGGTAGAGCGCCGCCGGGATGATCCCACCGAGCTGCACGAGCGCGAAGAGGACGAGCAAGAGCGGCGTCTCCCACGCGACACGCCGACCGACGGGACGAAATCGCTCGCCTCCCTGATCGCGATGCTCGGATTGGTTGTCGTCCCGCTCGTAGCTGCGGGCCGCGTGTCCGACCTTCCTGAACAAGCCGGGCACGGGGCCCGGCGCTACGCCATTTGATGAGGTGGCGGTGCGGCGAATCATTTGGCTGGCGACGAGCAGCACACCAGTCGATGTCGCGACGGCGAGGACGATGGATACGATCAGCCACACCGGCTTGGGCAGTAGATCAGGGCGGGAACCGTAGGCATCCGTCGCGAAGCCGTCCGGTCGGATCATCTGGCCGCCGTGCAGGAACGGGAAGCTGGCGCCGTGCTGAAGGGCGTAGATCAGTGTCCAGCCGAGCATGAGCACGAGGCAGCCCGAGGCCAGAATCCGGGCTGTTCGCGACGAACTTCGCGCGGTTCCCTGGAGTCCGCCCCAGGCGCCCGCGAGAAGCGGCAGGAAACAGATGCCGGCGTAGAAGAGAGCGATCACGGCGATCCGCCAGACTTGGTCGAGGATGGCGAACGGGCCGGCGTCGCGCAACGTGCGAAAGAAGGTCGCCTGCATGCTCGGCAATCCCACCACCAGCGCCAGCGCGTAGTAGCCGATCACGGCGACCAGGCAGGGCAAGATCACCGCCGCGATCATCCGCCATGGACGCCGCCGGAACCATGAGGGCCGGCAGAGGAGCAGCCAGAGAACGACGGTCGCCGGCAACAATGCACCCTGCTGGCGGACCAGAAACGCGCCGCCGGCACAGACCGAGCCGAGCAGCAACGCCGCGCCTGACCCCCGCTGGATGCCCCGCACGTAAAGCCAGCCCGCGAGGCAGACGAGCGCAAGGAACGGCACGTCGGTCATGAACGTGTAGGAGAGCACGAACGCGACCGGATGCAGCCAGACGGCCAGCGACCCGGCGATCGCGAGCGGTCGCGCGGCCCTGAGCTCCCGGCACATCAGATAGAGCCCGGCCGCGCCCGCCAGGCTGGCGACGAGCGTGGAGATGCGGAGCACTGGCGGATTGATGCCAAACGGCAACGCGTAGAGCGCGCCCCAGCCTACCTGCCCGACGAGCGTCGCGTCGGCCAGCGGCGAGACCCAGAACTGATGATGCTCGATCAGCCGCTTGACCGAAAGCTGGTAGAGCCAGTCGTCGAGCAACGGCGTGGGCAGGAAGGGCGAGACGACGAACCGGGGCGCGATCAGGACGAGCGCGATCACCAGGAACGACCACGCCACGCCCGATCGGGTTCGGCCGCACTCCGGGCCGGCCGTTTCGGCCGCAGTCCGAGCGCTCGCCTCTTCCACCATCGACACGCCGCGGCTCAGTCCCAGACGATGCGCGCGGACCGGTTGAGCAAGACGAGATCGGCGAGGACATTCGCCAGCATCGCCTCGCAGACCGGTACCGCCCGGGGCACCACCGAGGGATCGTGGCGGCCGTAGACGGTGATCTTCTCCGGCTTGAGGTCGGTCGTGACGGTCTCCTGCTCCCGCTCCACGGACGAGGTCGGCTTGATCGCCACCCGGACGACGATCTCCTCGCCAGAGGAGAGCCCGCCGAGCGAGCCACCCGCGCTGTTGGTCCGCGTGTGCACGCGGCCATCCTCGCCAATGACGAAGGCGTCGTTGTTCTGCGAGCCGCGCGAGCGGACGACCGAGAAGCCGCCGCCGATCTCGACGCCCTTCGTCGCCGGGATGCTGAGCATCGCCTGGCCGATCAGCGCGTCGAGCTTGTCGAAGGTCGGCTCGCCGAGCCCCGGCGGCACACCGGTCGCGCGGACCTCGACGATACCGCCGAGACTGTCCTTCTCCTCCTTGGCCGTCGTGATCGCCGCAACCATCTTCTCCGCCGCCGCCGGATCGGGACAGCGGACGAGGTTCCGCTCGATCTCGTCGCGGTCGAATGTCTCCATCGCGATGCCGCCGATCTCGCGGGTGAAGCCGAAGACGTCGATCCCGACGGTCGTCAGGATCTTGCGCGCGATCGCGCCAGCGGCGACCCGGCCCCATGTCTCCCGCGCCGACGAGCGGCCGCCGCCGCGATGGTCCCGATGGCCGTACTTCGCCCAGTAGGTGTAATCGGCGTGACCGGGACGAAACACGGTCCGCAGGTTGTCGTATTTGGACGAATCGGCGTCCTTGTTGTACGTGATCAGCGAGATCGGCGTGCCCGTCGTGACGCCCTCGAAGACGCCGGAGAGGATCTCCGCGCGGTCGCGCTCGTTGCGCGGCGAGGTCACCTTGCTCTGGCCGACGCGGCGCCGGTCGAGCTCATGCTGGATATCCTCGACCAAGAGCGGGATGCCGGCGGGGCAGCCCTCGATCACGACCCCCAGCGCCGGGCCGTGGCTCTCGCCCCACGTCGTCAGTTTGAAGATTCGCCCGAAGGTGCTGCTCATGTGGCCTTTCGTCTCTGTGGACGGCGGCGATCGCCGTCACGTCGTCCGGATCAGCGATCCGGTCGATTGCGCTCGTCCTTCGCCGGCAACAGCTCGTGGTCGAAGACGACGCCGTAGACGGAGTAATCGTGCTCCGGCGTCCGGCGGAACCCGGCGTTCATGTAGAGCCGTTGCGAACGCGCGTTGTCGCCCTGCGTGCTCAGTGCGACCCGGTGGGCGCCACGCTGCCGCATCCGCCGAATCGCGAAGTCGAGCGACGCGCGCCCGAGCCCGTGGCGTTGATGATCGGGCGAAACGGCGATCCGGTCCAGATGTCCCCAGCCGGGGAAGTGGGTGATGCCGACATACGAGACAATCTCGCGATCCATCGTGCCGACCCAAACCTCGACGCCGGCCGAGGCGAGATAGGCGCGGAACTCGTCGACCGTATTCCACCAGAGCCAGGGGAAGGCACGATGATCGAGCGCGGCGGCCGCCTCGATCGCGCCGGCATCGAGCGGTGAAAGCTGGAAGAACTCGAGCGCGACGCCGTTGGGCGCCGCGGGTGGCGTCGTGCGGACCAGCTCCATGGTCAGGATATTCTCGAGCAGCTTGAACCCGTTGCGATCGTAGAACGAGGCACGACGGAACTCGACGGCATCGAGGAAGATCAGCGCCTTGCTCGCCGCTGTCCGCGCCGAGTCGATCACCGCGCCGAGGATGGCCGCCTCGTGGTCGAACGCGGAGAGGTAGGCGAGTGACGGCAGCTCGGGCCGGTGCCGCCAGGGCGTGACGATCGCGCACTCGCCGGTGGCGGGCACCCAGAACGACTTGACCGGATATGAGGCGATGACCGGCTCGAGGTCGGCGGCCGTGATCTGGAAGCGTTCGGGCAAACGCAGACGGCGTAGATCGGTGAGGGTGATGGCACGCACCTCTGGCGCCGGCGCCGGTCCTTGCCCATTGTGGCGTGTGCCGCGAAGTATCATCATCGGTCCATCGATAGCTGTTCCAGGCCCAGCAACCCCATCGGCGTGATCCGTGCCCTATGCACGCCGGGTCGGACGAGGGCGTACGCCACATCGAACATCAGCGGGATCACGGCGTGATCATCGAGCAGGATTTGCTGCGCCTGTCGGTACTGCTCGCCCCGCCGCGCCTCGTCGAGTTCCGCGCGGGCGACGGTGAGCGCGCGGTTGAACGCCGCGTTGCTGTAGCCAGTGTAATTGTCCGGGCTCCCGCTGCCCCAGAGCATCTGCAGAATGCTCTCCGGGTCGGGATAATCCGCGCCCCAGTAGAGCGAGTACGCGGGGAACTGACGGCGCGCCAGACCGGTCAGGAAATCGGGAAAGTCGAGCTCCACGACGCGAATGTCGAGACCGAGCGGCGGCCCGACGACGTCACGAAATGTCTCCGCCGGACCGGCGTCGGCGGCGTAGATCTCGATAGGCGGCACCTTCGCCGCGGCGCCATAGCGGCTCGCGGCGAGCTCCGTCCGCGCTTTGCCCACGTCGACCGGGGCAATTGAGCCGGACCAATCCCGCTGGCCGAGCATGCCGGGCGGGATAACCCCATGCGCGGGCAGCGCCAGGTCATTCAGGGTGATCGTCGCGTAGTTGGTCGCCGGGAACGCCAGCGCGAGCGCCCGCCGCAGATGCGGATCGTCGAGCGGCGGCTGTGTGTTGCCGAACGCGAGATAGCGAAACGCGAACTGCGGCACCGAGGTGAGGGTGCCGGTGATGCCGCTGTTCGGATCCTTCGCGAAGGCGACATTCTCGTCGGGTATCGACGGGACGATATCGATCTTGTCCGCCTGGTAGAGATTGAACGGCAGGCCCGAGGACGCGCCGAGCAGGACTTCCACTCCGGCCACCGCGATCGGCTGGCCCCGCCAGGTCGCAACCGGCGCGAGCTTGAGTAGCGAGCCGGGATTGATCGAGACGACCTTGAACGGCCCGGTGCCGTTCGGCCGCTTCCACCAATCGGGAGAGGACGTCGCCTGCTGCACATCGACGACCGAGGCGGTCACGCTGGCGAGCTTCATCAGGAAGGTCGCGCGCGGCGCATCGAGCCGCAACCGCACGGTCGCCTCGTCGATCGCGGTCGCGCCGGCAAGTGTTTGCGTCCGGCCGGCGAGCAGGTCGGCAGCGCCGGCGATATCCATCAAGTAGGTCGTCGCCGCGAGCGCCGAGCGATCGCCATTCGCCGTTGCCGGGTTCATCGCCCGCGCCAGCGAGGCCACCACGTCCGCGGCCCGGATCCGCCGACCATCGTGGAATGTGGCATCGTCGCGCAAGCGGAAGGTGTAGGCGAGGTGGTCACCGGAGATCGCCACGTCGCTGGCCAGCTCGGGGACGGGTCGGAGGTCGTTATCGAAGCCCATCATGCCTCGAAAGATCTGGCGAACGAGAAAATTTGTGTCGAGGTCGCGGGCGAGCGCTGGATCGAGGCTGGCGATGCCCGACGTCGGACCAGTCAAGCGGAGCATACCCGCTGGCGACTGCGCCTGCGCTGGCATGGCGGCCACGGCGGCAGTAGAGATCGAACCGAGCAGGAGGGAGCGGCGCGAAATGGCCGGGTACGCCTTCATGACGCGATTCTAGCCGGGCGGCAGCCGTCGGGTCACGCGCCCGATCCCAGATTCAGCAGATGGGTCACGGCATCGAGGACTTCCTGCTGATCGTGCATACCGCTGTCGATGATCAGATCGGCCGCGGCATAGGCGCTGGCAAGCCGTTCGTGTTGCCGCATGAGCAAATCCCTGGACCAGCTGGCTCCCCGGCGATGACGCAGCGTTTCGATATCGAGATCGAGGGCGACCAGCACGTCGCCCTCCAGCCGCCGCCAGAGGTCGGCGACACCGCTGTGCTCCTGGCCGCAGACCTTTGCATCGTAGCCAGCGTCGGTCAATGCCCGCGTGAGCGTCGACTTCCCCGATGCGCACGGTCCGACGACGACGATCCGGCGATGGTCGGTGAAGGGGCGAAGGGTGCTGAGGTTGCTGGCCATGGCTCACCTCCCGGTCAAGGATGCGGCCCGTAGCCTACGAGTCTACGGGATCGGCACGTGCGCTTCCATGCGGCGGATGACGATCCCTTCGCCCCGCGTCCGCAAGGCGACGGCCAGCACCGCCATGTCGTCGCGCGGCTTGCCGCCATCGCGCTCGATCCCGAGCGCCAGAAGCGCGTCCGCGGTCGCCTGTGCCGGTTGGTCGTCGGCCAGGTACTCCTTCGCCAGCGCCTGCCAGTCGACCGGCTCCCGGCCCGTCCGCTGGCCGGAATGGGAGATGCCGTCGGTGAAGAGCACCGCCCGGAACCCCTCGGCCACCGGCAGCTCCAGCACCTCCGGCTTCGTCAGCCGGTAGTGCCCGATCGGCCGGGAGCGCGGCACGCAGACGCGAACTTCGCCATCCGTCGCCAGCAGCAGCGGCGCCTCCGCGTTACGCGTGATGACGACGCTGGCGGTCTTGAGATCGACGGAGAGCAGGTCGAAGGTGGCCGAGACCTGCCCGTGCCGGTAGGCATAGAGGAAATCGTGCGTGGCCCGCGCGACGACGCCGTCGCGCACACCTTCCTTCAGCAGCGTCACCGCCTTGCTGGAGAGCAACAAACTCAGCGTCTTGGCCGCCTTGCCGCTTCCTTGCCCATCGATCATGACGACGGACATGCCGCCGCTCGGCCGCTCGACCAGCTCGATCGTGTCGCCACTGTCGCGGCTGGCGTATTTCCCGGTCTTGGCGATGCCGATGTCGATCTCCAGCGCCGGCGCGCTCACGATTTCTCCTCCACGCATGTGTCCGGCCGCCAAACGCGACCGTCCCGGGAATCCTACGTGCCGGTGTCCCTCTGGTGAAGGGCGGCGCTCAGATGCGAGAATCTGGCTGAGCCATCCGCGAGGGGATGGGCGAGGAGCGGGACGTGCAGGCGATAACCTTCGATTTTCACAACACGCTGGTCGAATGCGACCCCTGGTTCGATCTTGAGGTGCGGCATCTGCCCGGCGCTGTGCTGGACCGGCTGGCGTCCGCTGGGGCGGTTACCAGCTCGGGCGGGGACAGCGATCGCGCCAATGCACACTACGCAGCCTTGCGCAAGGCGGTGATGGCCTCCGGGGAGGAGATGGACGCCAGCGGCTGCGTCAACGCGGTCTTCGCCGAGATGGGCATCGCGATCAACCAGGAACGGACCGATGACACGATCGCGACCCTGATGCGGGAGACGCTGGATTACGCCCGCCTGACGCCGGGAGCGAAGGAGACGGTCTTCGACCTGCGGGGGCGCGGCTACCCGCTCGCGATCGTCTCCAGCGCCGTCTACCACCCCTTTCTCGAATGGGCGCTCGATCGC
>JAICKJ010000311.1 GCA_025928015.1 Thermomicrobiales bacterium | reverse complement strand
TCTCGACATCGTCCGGCACATCGGACCCGCCACGCACGGGTCGATACCCGCTGGCCCCGCCCTGACCATCACCGGCACTGGCGAACATCATGTCACCCCCGGCCCCGGCTGCCGCCAGCCGGGGTTGCAGGGTCGCGAACAATCGGAGTGGATTGGTTTTGGGCATCTTCACCGTTGCTTGCCCTGCCTCTTCGGATGGCGTCCGATCGTTCGGCCCGACCGGCTCCCAAAAATCGCGCATCCCGCGACTGCAATCGAGGTCATCCTCATCAACAAGGTGACTTTGAGCGGGTGCATAGAGGAGTGTATTGCGGCACCAGCCTCGTTTCCAGACGGATGATGGCTCAAAGTGCTTGCACGTCTGGCACGTTCGGTTCATGGTGTGCATCACGGTCTGTGGCTGAGCGCGGATGGTGCCGATGCCGCTCTATCCCGGCGCATGGCACACATAGACGAGCGCCGAGAGTATACCACGCGATGTGGCGCCGGGAGGATGCTGTGTCCATGAGAAAGCGCCGCGTTGGGCGGGCCCGGCGCGACGCTTCGCTCTATGGTCCGGCGGTGGTTAGCGCTCCGGTTCGTTCGGTGGTTGCTCGTCGCGGTGATTCCCCTCCCAGGATTGCTCCTGGCCGCCGAAGCGGCGAATGAATGTGTTCGGCGCCGTGGTGCCCGGCTCGGGCTGGCCAGCTGACGCGGACTGTTGCGTGATCGGCACCGGGTTGGCGCGTTCCTGCCCGCGTGGCCGCGCGCTGCGCCCGCTGGCGAGCCGGCCATTCGCGCCGGCCATCTCCATCTGGCCCTCGTAGAACGCGCCTTCGTTGATCACGAGGGTCTGGGTGGCGATCTTGCCCTTCACGTGCCCGCTCGGCAGGATTTGCAGCCGGCCGCGGCACTGGATGTCGCCCTCCAGATCGCCGGCGACCGAGATATTCTCCGCCTCGACCTTGGCATCGACGTGGGCGCCCTCGGCGATGTGCAGGGTGCCCTGGCAGTTGATCGTGCCTTTCACGTCGCCCTCAACACGCAGGTCGCGCGAAGAGTTGAACGTGCCGTCGAATTTCGAGAACTTGTCGATGACGCTGATCGATTCCGCCAGTTGCAGCTCGTCGCCAGTTTGGTTCGCCGGGGCGTACCCTGGCGCTTCAACGGATCGCATGGACATGCGCGATGCTCCTCAATGGTGATGACTGGGCTGAATGTCAGGCGCCCGGCCGGGCCGACCGGCGCTGGATGATGGCCGGGGAGCCGCCGCGCGAATCGGCCGCTTGCTCGGAGCCGCTGCCCATGCGGAGCTGACCGTTGATTGTCGCCCCCTCGTGAACCACGAAGGTCGGCGCATGGACATCCGCCCCGATATTGCCCTGTGGCAGCGCCTCGAAACGATCGCTGGCCTGGATCGTTCCATTCACGTTGCCGCCAACGACCACCCGGCGGGCGGTGATGGTGGCATTCACCTCCGCGCCCTCCGCGACCCAGATGTCTTCCTTGGCCCGCAGCGTTCCCTCAACCCGGCCGTGGACGTGCATCGAGCCGTCGGAGTCGAGCTCGCCCTTCCAGAACGTGTCCTTGGCGATCACGCTCACCTGACTGTCGATCGGCGGGACTTCCGGCATCGGCGGCTCGCTGCCGATGGCCTCGGGCACGAGACCGCCCTGTGGCTGGCCGTAGTCGCCGAAACTGTAGCCGCCGGAATCCGGCGCTGGCTCATTGCCGTAGCGGCCGCCTCGTCGTTCATCCTGGAGTTCAGGCATCTGATTCTCTTCGGCCTCGGCCTCTTCCAGCGGATTTCCGCCGAGCTGTTGGCGCAGTGCGCCCATCTGGCGCTGGAACGCGTCGACTTTGTGTTCGCGGCGAAAAACCACGTCGCCACCTCCTTGACTTCGTCCGCCTGACCAGGGCCCGGGCGAAGGATCAACGACCGCACCTCGCGCGCAGCGATCTTCGAGCGGATGCGATGCACTGCCGGCTCACACCGCGAGCGTGTCGGGGTGCGAGCGCGGAACGCGCGGATAGTAGTACGCGACACGTCGTTTCGCACTACTATATCACGCGCGACGATCGTGTACGTACGGAAGCATCATAGCACACGCGATGTGTTGTCGTATCCGTACAGTGTTTACCAATCGGCGCCCACGCCGGACCCGGTTGGAGGAGGTTTGGCGGCGCCGAGGTCAGGCACTCGTCCGGAGGGCGGCGAGCGCGGCGCGTCGTTCGGCCACCGTCCGCGCGATGGCCTCCCGGATCGGCGGCGCGCTCTCCATCACCGCCTCGAAGTCCGACCGTGTCAGGGCCCAGGTCTCGGTCGGCTCCGTGGCGCGAATCGTTGCCGAGCGTGGCTCGCCGGTCAGCAACGCCATCTCGCCGAAGTAATCGCCCGGCCGCAGCGTGTTGACCCAGTACTCACCGGAGGTGTCCGTACAGAGCACGTCAACCTGGCCGCTGGCGATGACGTACAGTGTGTCGCCCGCGTCGCCCTGATGGACGATCTCCGTCGCGGGCGCGTACCGCTCGATGACCAGTCGGTCGGCGATCAGGCCGAGCTGGTCGCTCGCCAGCCCCTGGAAGAGCGAGATCTCGCGCAGGCGGTCGAGACCGACCGCCCGGCGCCGTGAACGCGCCGAAGCGCCTGTCCCCGCTTGCTCATCATAGAGCCGCTGGTAGAGCCCGGCAGCCGCCATCAGCTCGGCGTGAGTGCCCTGTTCGACGATCCGGCCCTGGTCGAGGACGAAGATCCGATCCATCTTCGTGACCGAGGTAAGCCGGTGGGTGATGGAGATCGTGGTCCTGCTCTCCGCCGCCCGGTCGAGCGTCGCCTGGATTTCCGCCTCCGTGCCGGGGTCGAGCGCGCTCGTCGCCTCATCCAGCAGGAGGATGCGCGGGTCGCGCAGCAATGCCCGCGCGATGGCCAGTCGTTGTCGCTGGCCGCCGCTCATGCGCACGCCGCGTTCACCGAGTATCGTGTCGTAGGTCGCAGGCAGGCTTTCGATGAAGTCGGCGAGCTGCGCCGCCTCGGCCGCCGCCCGGATCTCCTCGTCCGTCGCGACCGGATCGCCGATGCCAATGTTGTCGCGCACGCTCGAATCGAAGACGAACGTGTCCTGGAAGACGAGACCGACCTGCCCGCGGAGCGAAGCCAGTGTCACATCGCGCACATCCTCGCCGTCGAGCAGGATGCGTCCCTCGCTCGGATCCCAGAACCGCATCAGCAGGTTGACGATCGTGCTCTTGCCGGCGCCGGACGGACCGACGAAGGCCACCTTTGCCCCGGCCGGGATCGTCAGATTGAGGTCATTGACCGTCGGTCGGTGCTCGTCGTAGCCGAACGTGACGTGCTCGAACCGGATCTCGCGGCGCAACGGCGCCGCGGCCCGCGCGTTCGCCGCGTCGGCGATCGTCACCGGCTCGTCGAGCAACTCGGTGATGCGCTGCAGGGAGCCGGACGCCTTCTGCACGGTCTGGCCGAGGCCGGACAGGCCGGCGACCGGCGTGAAGAGGGAGCTGAGCAGGCCGATGAAGGCGACCAGCGTGCCGAGGGTGAGATTGCCCTGGATGACGAGAAAGCCGCCCATTCCCAGGACGACGAGCTGACCGAGGGTGGTTGCCAGTGTCATGCTGGTCTGGAAGAGCGAGCTCAGCACCACCATGCGCATCATCGCGCGGAGCACGCTCAACAGCCGGGCGTGGTAGAAGGCGACCGACCGCTCCTCCATGCTGAACGCCTTGATGACGGCCTGGGCGGAGAGCGATTCCTGCTCGAACGTCGCGACCTCGCCGCCGAGACGCTGCAGCTCCAGGCTTGTCCCGCGGAGCTGCTGGCGCAGCAGGACATACCCGACGGCGAAGAGCGGCACGACCAGCAGCACGACGATGCCCAACGTGAGGCTGAGCGCGAGGATCGTGATCGCCGCCGCGATGGCCTTCAACAACATGAAGATGCCCGTGCCGAGCAGGGTCGACATCGCCTGCTCGACGATATTCAGGTCGTTGGACAACCTCGACATGAGGTCGCCGACTTTCGCCCGGCTGTAGAAGCTGTGGGGCAGACGCTGGAGATGCGCGAACATGCGTTCCTCCAGCTCGATCAGAATTCGCTGGTCGATCCAGTTCGAAACGTAGGACTGGCGCAGATCGACGAGCGCGTTGAGTAGATAGAGCCCGAGCAAGCTGAGGACGAAAACGATCAGCTTTGTCTTGTCACCGTTGGGGATAATGGTGTCGAAAATGTACTTCGTCGCGAGCGGCAGGATGACGGTGTAGGCGAGGCCGATCG
>JAICKJ010000141.1 GCA_025928015.1 Thermomicrobiales bacterium | reverse complement strand
GGTCTGGCTGCTCGATCCGGAGACCGACCAGTTCTACCTCGCCGCCGCGCAGAATCTGCCGCCCTACCTGCGAGAGCCGGTGCGGATGAGCGGCCGCTGGTGCCGCTGCACCGATCTCTGCCGGCAGGGCCAGTTGACGCCAACGAACATCAACATGGTCGAGTGCAGCCGGCTCCAGCCGGCCGTGGCGCGACACGCCTCGACGGCGACGGCCGGGCTGCGCTATCACGCCAGCGTGCCACTCTATTTCCAGGAGCGGATGGTCGGCATCATCAACATCGCCGGACCGTCCTGGCGGGAGCTGACGCCGGAGGAGCTGCGGTTGCTCTCGACCATCGCCTACCAGGCCGGCGTCGCAGTCGAACGGGCGCGGCTGGCGGAGGAAGGCACGCGGCTGGCGCGGGCCGAGGAACGGACGCGGATCGCGCGCGAGATCCACGATACGCTCGCGCAGGGGCTGACGGCGATCGGGCTCGATATCGAAGGGGCGCTGCGCCATCTGGAACGCGATCCCGAACGGGCCCGGCAGCGGCTGGAACGGGCGCTCTCGACAGCGCGCGAGAATCTGGAGGAGGCGCGTCGCTCGGTACTCGATCTCCGCGCCGCGCCACTGGCGGGACGGCCGCTGGGCGAGGCGCTGGCCGCGCTCGGCCGAGGCTTCACCTCGGAGACCGGCATCCTCACCAGCGTCCACATCGAAGGCGAGGCGGAGCTGCCGCCGCGGGTCGAATCGGAGCTCTACCGGATCGCGCAGGAGGCGCTGGCGAACGTCCGCCAGCACGCCCACGCGACGCAGGCGGAGATCGCGCTCACGCTTGCCGGCGCGGGGGCCCGGTTGCGCGTCCGGGACAATGGCGTCGGGTTCCGGCCGCATGAGTCCGCGGCGGGGCACCACGGCCTGGTCGGGATGCGGGAACGGGCAGCCCTGCTGCGTGGGCAAACGCGGATTGAGAGCCGGCGCGACCGCGGCACAACGGTGACGGTCACCATACCGCTCGGGGAGGACCGGACGTGATCCGGCTCGCGGTGGTGGACGACCATCCGATTTTGCGGCAGGGGCTCGTCGCCGCGCTGGAGGACGAACCGGATTTCGCCGTCGTCGGCGCGGCGGCGAACGCGGACGACGCGGTGACGCTCGCCGCGCGCCTGTGCCCAGACGTGATCCTGCTCGATCTGGAGCTGCCGGGTACGGGCGGTATCGAGGCGATCCCGCGGCTGCTGACCGAGAGTCCGGCGAGCCGGATCCTCGTCTTCACCGCCTACGACACCGACGAGCTCGTGCTCGGCGCCCTTCGCGCCGGCGCGAAGGGCTATCTGCTCAAGGGCGCGACCGCCGAGGAGATCGCGCGGTCGGTGCGGGCCATCGCCAGCGGCGGCTCGGCGCTGGCGCCGAGGGTCGCCGCCAAGCTGGTGACCGAGGTCAGCGCGCCCGCCGGCGAGAGCGGCCACCTGACGCCGCGCGAGCGCGAGGTGCTGCGGCTGATCGCGGACGGCCTGCCGAGCAAGCAGATCGCGCGAGAGCTGAGCATCAGCGAGCGGACGGTGAAGTTCCACGCCGCCTCGATCAACCGGAAGCTGGGCGCGGAGAACCGCGCCCAGGCCGTCGCCGTCGCCGCCCAGCGCGGTCTGCTGGAGCGGACGCCGGAGTAGCATGCCGCCCTCACCCCGTGCGGGGCCGTAATCGGACCGCGCTCAACCTGGGGAGGAGCGCGTAATCAGACCGCGGTCACCCCGGCGACGCGGGGATCAATCCCCGCGCTCAACCTGGGAAGCCGGCTCAAGCCGGCTGATGGGCACGTGATATTCCTCATTTGAGGCGCCAGAACGCCGGGAATCTCCGTAGGGGCGGACCGGCGTGTCCGCCTGTCTCATCACTAATCCCGTCCGCTCCTGCCAACCCGCCTCGCCGTCATGCTGACCAACGGGAAGCATCCCCGCGCGACGCGCTTTCCCCCTCGCCGTCATGCTGAGCGGAGTCGAAGGATCTCCCCGGCAGGGCGTCGTCCGCGGCGGCGGACCGGCTTCGCCGGGGGATGCTGCGGGGCTGCGCCCGCTCAGCATGACGGCGGCGGGGCGGGGTGCCGGAGGGCAGCGGTCGTCCGGCGTGGCGGCACGCGCTGCGCTCGGAACGAAGAGATTCCTCGGCAGGCTCGGAATGACGATTGGCGCTGAGCGGCGCTACGGTGCGCCGCGTTCCCGCTGTCCGTCGGGACAGGTCGCGGGCTGTCCGTATCGGTTTCGAAAGCTGTCCTCAGGCCGGATACCGGTGAGGGCGGCGGGCCGCCAGACTCGGGATATGAGGCCGCGCGGCGGGCGCGGGCAGAACGAGGCCGGGGTGGAGCGGCGGCACGCGCTCCCCCGGCCGGGAGGCACCGAGATGAGCGTACGGAAACCGGTCGTCCTGATCACGGGCGCGTCGCGTGGGCTGGGGCTGGAAATGGCGCGACTCTTCGCCCGACGGGGCGCGCCGCTGGTCCTGACCGCGCGCGGCGCGGCGGCGCTGACCGCTGCCACGGACGAGCTCGGGCAACTGACCGAAGTGGTCGCGCTGGCGGGCAACGTCGCGGACAGCGACCACGTCGAGCGGCTTGTCCGGGCCGGCGAGGAACGATTCGGGCGCATCGACGCGCTGATCAACAACGCCTCGACGATCGGCGCCAGCCCGATGCCGGCGCTGGAGGCATATCCGCTCGACCTGCTGGCCGAGGTCTTCGCCGTCAATGTCGCGGCGCCGTTGGCACTCGCCCAGCGGGTATTACCGGGCATGCGCGAGCGCGGCGAGGGGATCATCGTCAACGTCACGTCCGATGCCGCGGTGCAGGGCTATCCCGGCTGGGGCGGCTACGGCGCCAGCAAGGCGGCGCTGGAACAGCTCTCGCGGGTGCTCGCGGCCGAGATCGAGGGGTCTGGCGTGCGGGTTTACGCGGTCGATCCGGGCGACATGGACACCCAGATGCACCGCGAGGCGGAGCCGGGCGTCGATCTCTCGGATTTGCCGGGACCGGAGATCGCCGCGCCGGCGTTCGTCCAGCTCGTGCTCCACGAACGGGCGCCGTTCGGCCGCTTCGAGGCGCAGAAGCTCCTGGTGGTCGCGGGCTGGGAGGCGCGAGCATGAGCGTGCTGCTCGAACCCCGACTCGATTTCGTCCTGCCGCCGGAGCTGGAGGCGAGCGAGCCGCCGGAAGCGCGCGGCTTGCGCCGGGACCAGGTGCGGCTGCTCGTCACGACCGGCCCCGAGGGCCACGCCCGCGACGCCCGGTTCGTCGATCTGCCGGATATGCTGCGGCCGGGCGATGTAGTGGTCGCGAATGACTCGGGCACGTTGCCCGCGGCGCTGCGCGCCCAGCGGGTGGACGGCCGCGAGCTCGCCCTCCACCTCTCGACCCACCTGCCGAACGGACTCTGGGTGGTCGAGCCGCGGGAGACCACGCCGGAGATCGGCGAGACGCTGGGGCTCGACGGGGGAGGACGCGCCGTCCTCTTCATGCCCTATCAGGCGTCGCGCCGGCTCTGGGTCGCCTGGCTCGACCTGCCGGAGCCGCTGCTCGCCTACCTCGACCGCTGGGGCAAGCCGATCGCCTACTCCTATGTCCAACGTCCGTGGCCGATCGCGATGTACCAGACGGTCTACGCGCGCGAGCCGGGCTCGGCCGAGATGCCGTCGGCCGGCCGCGCCTTCACGCCGGAGATCCTGCAACGCCTGACACGGCGGGGCATCACGTTCGTCACCCTGACGCTGCACACCGGCGTCTCCAGCCTGGAGAATCACGAGCCGCCCTACGCCGAGCCGTATAGCGTGCCGCCGGCGACCGTCGCGGTCATCACGCGGGCGCGGGCCAGCGGCGGCCGCGTGATCGCGGTCGGGACGACCGTGGTGCGGGCGCTGGAGAGCGCGCTCGATGCGAACGGCGAGCTGGTTACGCAAAGTGGCTGGACGGAGCTGATCATCACGCCGGGACGGGGCGTGCGGGTAATCGATGGGCTGCTGACCGGCTTTCACGAGCCGAAGGCGTCCCACCTGGCGATGCTGGAGGCGATCGCCGGCCGGCCGCATCTGGAGCACGCCTACGACGCGGCGCTGGCAGGTCGCTACCTCTGGCACGAGTTCGGTGATCTCCACCTGATCCTGCCACAGGAGTGAAACGTGGATATCCGGGGGACCCATCACATCGCGCTGCTCACGCCCGATTTGCCGCGCCTGCAAGCGTTCTACACCGGCACGCTCGGACTGCCGCTCGTCGGCGCGTTCCACGGGCATGACATCGTCTTCGTCGGCACCGGCGAGACGGCGATCGAGCTGATCCAGCAGGAGGGCGCCGCCACCGCACAGGACGTATTCGGCTGGGCGCACTTCGCGCTCGAGGTCGCGGATGTGGACGCGACGCACGCCGCGCTGCTCGACCAGGGCATCGTCTTCCACGTCGCGCCGATGGATTTCCCGCCCGAGGCGCCGACGCTGCGGATCGCCTTCTTCCGCGATCCGGACGGCAACGAGATCGAGCTGGCGCAACGGCTGGGCGCTGAGCGGTATCCGCACGAGCAACGGGGCGCGAGGTCGCGCTACGGAGGCAGATCGCGCGGGCCGCCGTGATGCCCATCAGTGCCTCGCGGCGCCCGCTCATGGAGGCGTCCCCGCCAGGATCCGCAGCACCGGATGGCCGCTGACATTCTCCAGCGGGAGGTAGACCAGGTGGGTCGCCGGGTCGATCGCCACACTGTGGGCATGCGGCAGCCGGAGCGTGCCAAGTGGCTCGAGCAAACCGGCAGTCGCGGCGAAGACCGAGACGACCCCGCTTTCCGAAGCGACATAGAGCCGGCGCCAACCCTGATCGAAAGCAAGCACATCCGGTCCGCCGCCCACCGGCAAGACCTCCCGGGTCTGCATCGTCACCAAATCGACCACGAGGAGGAGCGCGTTGTCCTCGCATGTTATGTAGGCGAGCCGGTCCGGCGCGTTGATCACGAATCCATGCGGACCATGGCAACGGGGGTCCAGATCGTCACGTCCAACGATCCGGTTGGAAGCCGGGTCGATGGCGACAAGCTGGTCACGCGTCTGGACGGCGACAAGGACGCAGCCGGAGATGGGATCGACATGGGTGTTACCAGCCTCGCCACCGACATCGATGGTCGTCACATGGCGGTCGCGGCGCGGATCGAGCACGAATTCGCCCCCACCGGACTCATCGGAGACGTAGATGAGCCCTGACGACGGCGTAACGTCGAGTCCGTCCGGAAATCCGACCGGACCGAGGCGGGCCGTGACCCTCAGTGTCCGGCTATCAATCGCCACGACCTGATGATTCCCTGTCACGGAGACGAAGACTCGGTTGAGCGCGGGGACAACCAGTACGCCGGTCACGCCCGGCAATCCATTCACCTGTCCCACGACCCGGCGCGAATGGATGTCCACGACGACGAGTTGGCCGTCACCCATGTGGGCGATGTAGAGCCGACCGCTGCTGGCATCGAGCTGTTGGTAGTCAAAGCGCGTGGCGCGGCCGGGCAGGGAAACGTCAGCCACAGGTCGCAGGATCGGCCCACCCACGGTCGACGCCGCCGGCGTTGCGGCTGGGGCACCGCTGCCCGCGGACGCCGGCGTTGACACTGTCGTACCGACACCGCCGGTGCACGGGCCAAACGCCGGCGTCGGCGTGCCCGGAATCCCACCGGCGGCACTGGCCCCGGTCAGGAGAATGAGGGCCATGACGTTGATGATGATGCGGATCATGCGCGCCTCCAGGGCGACCGGATCAATGTGCCTGTCCCATGGCACTGGAGCATGTCACGGACCAGGCCGCTCATGCGTCTCATCTTCCGAGCGGTCGGGCCGACGGAACACTCGCCCGGCGTCCGCTCGCGACCATCATGTACCACGAGAGGTTTGGACCGTGCGCAGATACCAGAAGACCGTGGCCAGCCACGACCCGGCGTTCATCGAGCGCGGCGAGCGCAATCGGCTGGCCGAGCTGGACCGGCCTGGCGTCGATGGCGCCGAGGCGGCGCTGGAGACGCTCTACTACGCCCTCAACCACCGCATCCTGAGTCTCTTCCGGCAGATGTGGGTCGATGACCCCTTCAGTCAGCTCGACAACCCGGTCGGCGGCATCGCGCGTGGCACGGACGAGATCGCCGCGCTCTACGCCCGCATCTTCAACGGCGCCGTGCGGGTGAAGGTCGAATTGCGCGATGTCGTGCGCTACGTGACGCCGGAGATCGTCGTTTTCGCTGGCACCGAGCAGGGCACGTATGAGGTTGATGGCCAAGTCATCCCGCTGACCATCCGCACGACGCGTATTTTCCGTTATGTCGAGGGATTGGGCTGGCGGCAGATGCACCATCACGGCTCGATCGACCAACCGGAAGCGCTGGCGCGCTATCAGCGGGCGGTTTTCGGCCCGCGCGAGGGCCGCCGCGCCGCGTGACATGAGCCGAACGGTCGGCACCATGCTCTTGGCTCGTAGCCATAGCGTCTTGCCCTTCTCCATCCCCTAACGCTGTCATTTCGAGCGCACGAGAAATCTCTTTGACAAGCGTGGTGGAAAGGCAAACCCGCCCCGCCGTCATGCTGAGCGGCCGCAGCCCCGAAAGCCTGGCCTGAGGCACCGAATGGCCATCCCCGCGCGCAGCGCTTGCCCGACGGCAACATTCCCGGGACGTGGCGCTGATGTCCGCTGCGCGGACCGGCTTCGCCGGGGGATGCTTCGCCCTTCGGGACTCAGCATGACGGCGGGGCAGGTTGGCCAAGGCGAACGGTCGTGGTCGGCAAGGAGGACGCCGGAGCGGCGGTTTCGTCGGTCTGCGGACCTCCTCAAGAGATTCTTCGGCTGCGCTCAAGATGACGGCGGTGGGGATTGGCGAGGGCGAACGTGATTGGCCGGCGACGCGGACGCACGCCGTGCACCCTTACCGGAGTCTCGTTAGTGCGCGGTGACCAATGGTGGGTGCGAGACGGGATTCTTCTCGTCCGGGCGATCTTCTTTGTCGGCGTGGGCGTGGCGCAGGTCGAAGCAGCCGGCGGCGAAGGCCCTGGCCAGGGCGAGGTCGGTGAGGGCAACGGCCGAGCCGGCGATGCCGTCGATCAGCAGATGGTTGGCGGTGATGATGGTGGCAGCGTAGAGGATGAGCGGCATCGCGACCGCGAGTGCCCGCACCGGCCACCAGCGGGCGTGCCGGACGATGGCAATTCCCATGAGCAGGTTCCAGCCGACGTGCAAGCTCGGCATCGCCGCGTATTCATTGGTCAGGCTCGGCGGCTCGGTCAGCCGGTAGACGTGGGTGTGGAGCGTGACCGTGTCGACGAACCCGTAGCCAGGCAGGAAGCGCGGCGGCGCGACCGGGAAGAGCAGGAAGATGACGAGCCCGATCGCGCCGGAGATGAGCAGCGCGTTGCGGTAGGTGAAGTACGCCTCGCGGTGACGCAACGGTAACCAGACTAGGGTGGCAATGACGACCGGCCAGAGGCCGAAGATGTAGATCTGGTTGAAGATCTGATCGAGCCAGCCGATGCGCTCGATGGCCTGCTGGATCGCCGGCTCGTGGAAGAGTCCGATCGCGCGCTCGACGTCGATCAATTGGTGGGCGTGCTCGAAGGCGCGGCCGGTGTTGAAGGTGATGATGGCGCGAACAGCGGCGTAGAGCGTGAGCGCCACGCCGACGACGAAGACCTCCCGCGCGATCGCGCCGATCCACGCCGGGCGCGAGCCCCGTCGATCACCTTCCACCAGTTCAGCCGCCATCGCGAGCCTTTCCCATCCGCGCGAGGCGGAATAACATCTTCATTGATCCCAGAGGTCATCTTGCAACAATCGGGCCATCCCCATGCGGCAACGGCCGTCTCGGCGCGGTGCCCAGACGAACTGCCGGAGAGGCAGTCACGCGCGTCACACGGCGCACCGCGGCACGCGCGCCACCGGTCGCCAGGTAGAGGCCGAGGAGCGCGATCGCGGAGCCGACGATGCCGTCGATCAGGAGGTGGTTGGCCGTCAACACGGTCGCGGCGTACATCAGCACCGGCATGACGACGCCGAAGGCGCGGAGCAGGAACAGCCGGGCGTGGCGGATGAGCGCGACACCCATGAGCAGGTTCCAGCCGACGTGGAGGCTCGGCATGGCGGCGTATTCGTTCGTGAACTGCGGCGGCTGGAGCACCCGGTAGGCGTGGGTGTGCAGCGTGACGGTGTCGACGAAGCCCAGCTCGTGCAGGAAGCGCGGCGGCGCGACCGGATAGAGCGTGAAGATGACCAGACCGATGGCGCCGGAGACGAGCATCGCGTTGCGGTAGACGACCAGCTCGTGCCGGTGACGCATCAGGAGCCAGACGAGCGTGGCAACGATCACCGGCCAGTGGCCAAAGATGTAAATCTTGTTGACGACGGTCCCGACCCAGCCGCTATCGAGCGCCCAGCGCTGCAGCGCCGGCTCGTGGAAGAGGCCGACCGACCGCTCGAAATCGACGATATCGTCCGCGTGCGCGAACGCGTGACTCGTGCGGTTGGCGATGAACCCTCGCACGAGAAAGTAGAGCGCCGTGGCCACGGCGACGATCGTCGTCTGCCGGGCGAATGTCCCGATGCTGGCCAGACGGGGAAGCTCCCGCCGAGCAATGACCATTTCCGCTGCCATCTCTCGATCTCTCCGGATCGCACGGGCGCACCGCTCCCTCCGGCCGCTGGCCCGCGTTGGTCCAGCGCCGGCTGTGGTCGCCACCCGGCGGTTCAGTTCGCGATGAATGCTCGTCCCGTCCCAGACAAATAGACGTCCCGGTTCCCGAGTTTGTGACATGGGCCGGGACCTGTCTGTTGCGCGCGCAACAGCGGCCGCTCCCAATTACGGTAGCGAGCGACGACCGCGGCGGCGTGGTGGCTAGCCGGAATCCTGGAACGGCGATTTTCGGCAGGGGAAGGCGGAATCGGTGGGGATAACGGGAGGCGGTCTTGGCGCGTTCGATATGATGGGGAGAGGGATCGGGCAAGCGATCAGCAGCCGGCCGCGGCCGGCCATCACCGCAGCGAGGTGCGCCATGGAAGCTCGTCGTCAGGCATCGTCAGCCAGCATGCGCCGCGGGCGTTTCACGCGCCGGGCGGCCCTCCGTGGCGGGCTCGGACTCGCCGCGATCGCCGTGCTCAGTGGCGTAGCTACTCCCCTCGCCGCGCAGCAATCGACGCCGGACAGCACGATCGAGCAGTTCTATCTCGGCGTCGCGACCTACCAGTACGACGACGCCTATGCCCTGCTGGGCAGCGAATTGCAGGCGAAGCAGTCGCTCGACGCCTTCATCAAAGGTTATGCGGACACCGCCTATGTCCAGGTGGCGATCACCGGGCACGCGGCGAGCGCCGGCCAGCAGGACGTCGGGGTCACGATCACGTCGTGGCACAACGACGGGTCGATCCATGCCTACAGCGGCACCTACACGCTGAACCAGGTGAGTGGCGGCTGGAAGATCGCCGCCGCGTCGATCACCGAGAGCGCCCGTCCGCAGAACGTCGCGCCGCTGATGCGGTTCGCCGATCTGGACGTCACGCTTGGCCAGCCGGACGCGGGGATGGGCCACCGCTACTATCACCTGCTGGTGACCAATAATGCGCAGTGGGCGGTGACGGCGGCGGGCGTGCCGCACCTGAAGCTGCTCAACGCGTCGGGCGGAGTGGTGATGGACTCATCGCCGGGGCAATTGCAGCCGATCACGGCGGTGGCGCTGCAGCCGGGGCAGACGGCGGACGCGCAGTTCGAGTGGTCGAACTGGTGCGAATCGGCGCCGACCTATCCCCTGAAGCTGCAGATCGCGATCCCGGGCGACACGCACGAGCTGCTCATCCCGTTCACGACGCCGATGGGACAGGTGCAGGCGCCGCCATGCATGGGCAACGCCAGTCCGGCGGTCTTCCAGTCGCAGGCGTTCCAGGCGGCGGAGCAGCAGTAGTCGGCCCTCACCCCCAGCCCCTCTCCCAATCCTGGGAGAGGGGAGTTCGTTGGGAAGCGAATTGGCATCTCGGCCCCTGCGTGCAGGGGCCGATCGTATATCGGCCCGGCGCAGGCAATCCGGAACGTGATGATCGGGCAGCACGGGCGGACACGAGGTCTCCCCATGCATGGCGGTGCGAATGATCGCCATCATAACAGGTGACGGTTTCCTCCAGCACCAGCTCAACCAGATTTGGCCCGCCAAGTTTTTCCGCCAGCGACCAGGTTGCAGCCTTGTCTATCCACATCAGGGGAGTTTCTATGCGCAGATCGGTCGCCATGCCCAG
>JAICKJ010000393.1 GCA_025928015.1 Thermomicrobiales bacterium | reverse complement strand
TTGACCGCGCCGGGAATGTGGCCGGTCTCGTAGAGCAGCACATCCTCATCCGACTCCACCACGACCAGTCCAGGGTCGCCGAGGTGCTGCGCAAGCCACGCCGTGCCGACGAGGCGTTCTGGATGCGCGTAGTCCGCGAACTCGGGGGACGGGTCACGGTCAACGGTCATTGCTACCTCCATCAGGGCGCCGGATTAGGCTGAAAGCCCCGGATCCATTATCGAACCTACGAGGATGGAAACCGCCGGGTACTGCAATCGTAAGACTTCGACATAAACGGCACCTTCGAGACAAGGGCGAGCACGCACACGATGAGTCCAGAACGCACGACCGCACCGCTCAGCCTTGTCGATCGGGCGCCGGGGATCACCGGGGCGGAGATCGCGGCGGAACTCGTGCCCCCGCCCCAGTTCGCGCACGCCAGCTTCGCAAGCTACCGGCCCGACCACGACTACCCCTCGCAGGCGGCGGCCGTGGAGGCCCTCACCCGCTTCGAGGACGCGTGGGGTCCGTCCCGGCCGACGGGGCTCTTCAGCTGGGGCCGCCGCAAACCGGAATCGCTGCCCGGCGTCTACCTCGACGGGGGATTCGGGGTCGGCAAGACCCATCTTCTCGCCGCACTCTGGCACGACGCCCCCAAGCCCAAGTTCTACGGAACCTTCATCGAGTACACGGCACTGGTGGGCGCACTCGGCTACGCAGGGGCGGTTCGGCTGCTCACCGGCTCCGAGCTGATCTGCATCGACGAATTCGAGCTGGACGACCCCGGCGACACCATGATGATGACGCGGATGCTCGGCGAACTGGTGAAGACCGGCACCCGCATCGCCGCCACGTCGAACACGCCTCCGAACGCGCTGGGGGAGGGACGCTTCGCGGCGTCGGACTTCCTGCGTGAGATCCAGGCGCTGTCGGCGAACTTCGAGATCGTGCGGATCGACGGTCTCGACTACCGGCGCAGGGACACCGGCGGCGATGCGCCGGCGCTCGACGACGGCCAGCTCAGCGCCGCCGTTGACGCCCTCACCCGGGGCGGCACCGCGGTCAGCGAGGACACGTTCGACGACGTCATCCGGCATCTTGCCACCGTGCATCCGTCCCGCTACATCAAGCTCATCGCGGGGGTGCAGGTGATCGCGCTGCGTGACGTGCACGAACTGCACGACCAGACGGAGGCGCTGCGTCTCGTTGCGTTCATCGACCGGGTCTATGACGCCGAGATACCGATCCTCGCCTCCGGTACCCCGTTGAGCGATGTGTTCGACGCCGAGATGCTGCAGGGCGGGTATCGCAAGAAGTACCTGCGCGCCGTCTCCCGTATGATCGCGCTCGCCTCCGGGGACATGCCGCCGGACGACTAGCGGCCGGCTCTGCAGGCCGTAACAGAGCCGAAACACGTTCGGTGCGTTCGGCGAAACGTGGGCACGTCACACTGGCGACACGCCACCTCCGGCACCGGTTCGAAGGAGTCATCCATGTTCCTCTCCGCTGATCCCGCCTACGACGCCAAGGGCAGCATCGACGCCCTCTGGCTTCTCATCGCCGCCGCACTCGTGCTGCTCATGACCCCGGGCGTCGCCTTCTTCTACGGCGGAATGGTCAAGGCCAAGAGCGTCATCAGCATGATGATGATGAGCTTCGGCGCCATGGCACTCGTGGGAGTGCTCTGGGTCCTCTACGGTTACGGCATCGCCTTCGGCACGCCGGCGATACCGCACTGGCTCGGTGACCCCTTCTCGGCCATCGGCCTGCAGAAC
>JAICKJ010000106.1 GCA_025928015.1 Thermomicrobiales bacterium | reverse complement strand
CTGGCGCGAGTCATGATCCGGGAGCACCTGGTCTTCGGCCCCCGCGCGTATCTGGAGACACTGGCTCAACGTGGCGATTTCCTGCTGCTCCGCACGTTATTGGGACGAATCGAACGACAGCTCCTGGGCATCCTCCTGGCCCTGAACCAGATCTTCACGCCGTCCTGGATCGGCAAGTGGACGCCTCGCACCGTTGCCCTGTTGTCATGCGCGCCGCCCGATTTCCTTGAACGGGCGCGCTGGGTGTGGTCTCTTCCTGACAGCGCGGCGATCGACGCGGTGCATGCGCTCGTTGACGAGACGCTGGTCTTGGTCGAAGGCCACTATCCCGAAGTCGACATCGGTCCAGCGCGGGCGCGGATCGCTGCACGATCAACGGACTGGTAGCTCCGAATCGGTAGACCGAATCGAACGAGGGTCTGTACGCAATGCACAAGTCATCATGTATCATGGGTACAGATCGTTGCTGTGGGAGCCAGGTTGCTCCGCACGTGTCCTGATTGCGTCGTGCCGTTCTTGCGTCTGAGTGGGTCGTGATGATTCCGATGGAGCATCTGGCGCCGGTGGGCGTCTTCGATTCCGGGCTCGGTGGGTTGAGCGTCCTGGGGGAAATCCGGCGGCGCCTGCCGGCTGAGGACGTCATCTACTACGCCGACAGCGCCTTCTGTCCCTACGGCAGCCGGTCCGCGCCCGAGATTCGCGCCCGCTCCGAGGCGATCGCCGGCACGCTCATCGCCGAGGGCGCGAAGCTGGTCGTCGTCGCCTGCAACACGGCCAGCTCCGTTGCCATCACCCACCTGCGCGAGCGCTTCGATGTCCCCTTCGTCGGGCTGGAGCCGGCGGTGAAGCCGGCCGTCCGGATGACGCAGACCGGCAAGATCGCTGTCCTTGCCACGCCCCGCACGGTCAGCGGCGAACGGTTGCGCTGGCTGATCGACGAACACGCGCGCGATGTCGAGGTCTACACCGTGCCCGCCCCTGGCCTGGCCGAGCTGGTCGAGCACGGCACGCTGGCCGGCGACGAAGTCCAGGGCATGTTGCGGCCGCTGCTGGAGCCGTCGCTCAATCGCGGCGCCGATGTCATCGTCCTCGGCTGTACGCATTACCCCTTCCTGCGTGGCGAGATCGAGCGCTTCATCGGCGACCGCGCGACCGTCATCGACAGCGGTGAGGCGATCGCCCGCCGGACCCACTATCTGCTGACCAAGATGGGCGCATTGCGCGCGGATGCCGAGCCGGGTCATCTTCAGTTCATGACCAGCGGCATCCCGGAGGTGGTCGGCGACATCGCGACCAATCTCCTCGGCGAGTCGATCCAGCCCATCGCCGTCCCGGCGTGACGGCCCGCTTCGATCGCCTCAATCGAGGTTGGCGAAAAGCGGGGAGGGGTCGATGACGAGTCCGTCGAGGACGGAGGAGTGGAAGCGGCCTTTCTGGGGCCCGGCGTCTTCGTACACGCCTTCGCGCAGGGCCAGCAGCCGGAAGGTCCGCTTATCGGGATCGACCAGCCAGTATTCGGGCACGCCGGCGCGGGCATAGAGCGCGGCCTTGCGGATCGTGTCGATGGACGACGATGACGGGGAGATGATCTCGACCACCAGATCGGGCGGCCCCTCGACCACGCCGCTCTCCTGGTAGATGTCCAGCCGATCCTTTCGGATGAAGAGCAAGTCGGGCTCCACAATGTCGTTCACGCCGAGCCGCACATCGACTGGAGCGAAGTACATGCGTCCCAAATCCCGGGTGCGCACATGAGGCGCAACCAATTCCAGGATGGCAAGCGCGACCTCCTGGTGACCTCGCTTCGGTGACGGCGACACGAGCAGCTCTCCGTTGATGATCTCGTAGCGATTCCGGTCGTCCGGCATGTTGACCAGATCGTTGTAGGTCAGTGGACGTGCGAGTTGGATCACTGCCATATCGGTCTCCTCTTGCTACTCCCATTGTAGCGGGCTGGATTGATTGAGTCGCTCCGCATTCGTGGACGTGGGTGCCCAACGCTAGGGCGCTATTCACTGACAAAACGCGCGGAGAGCCGGGTGGACGATCCCGTGGCGTCCGCTCAATATCGGTTCGGCCGCCGGGCGATGAGGAAGGCGCAAAGCGTGCCGGGGACGCCGGCGAGCGGGTGGGGCTGGAGTGTTCCGATCCGGAACTACGGTCCGAATCCACCGGCGATGACCAGCGCCGCGCAGATCAGAGCGAGCGCGACGAGTGGCCAGGGCCGTGGCGCCGGCGGATGTTCCGCTTCGAGTTCTGACACCTGGCGAAACTGTTCGAGGAGCGCTGAGCCCGGGCTGTCCCGGTCCGGTGGCGGGGGCCGGGGGCATCGGTGTGGCTACCTCCTTGGGATCGCGAATGCGTTGCGTTTCGTCGCATGTGCCATGCCGGATGCGCGGCACCTGACCGAATGGCCAGTTGGCAGCAAGATTGGCGCGATTTACCATCCATAACATGTGATTCATCCCCGGTCGCGGCGCGGCCGCTCGTCAGAAGGACCACCCCGGAACCACTTGAACGATCCTCATTCCTCGCCCAACGGACACCGGCCCCGCCGTGCCGCACCGTCAACGTCCTCGCCTGCGCCGGAGACTCGTGCCGGCGGTCGCTTGTCGCGCTTCGGCTTTCTCGGCTCGCGGGTGCGCGGGACGGCGACGGCGACCGGGCGCGTGCTCCAGCTCGTCTGGCAGACCAGCCCGAAGCTGACGCTCCTGATGGCGACGGTGACGCTCCTGGCCAGCGTCATCCCCGCCTCGCAGATCAAGCTGGCCGGATTGCTCATCGACGAGGTCGTCAAGGGGGTGCGGGCAGGGAGCGCGGATGCCTACCTGCGGCCGATCATCATCCTCGCGCTCATCCAGCTCGGGCTGCTGCTCGCCTCGTCCCTGTTGACGACGCTCGGCAACATCAGCCAGCAACTGCTCCAGGAGCGGCTGACGATCCACGTCCAGACGCAGATCATGGAGCACGCCAACTCGCTCGATCTGGCCGACTTCGAGAACGCGGTCTATTACGATCAGCTCCAGCAGGCACAGAACGAGTCGGCCCGGCGGCCCGTGCAGATGGTCTCCCAGCTCTTCGGGCTCGTGCAGACTGCCATCACCTTCATCACATTGCTGTTGCTGCTCGTCCAGCTCTCGCCCTGGATCGCGGTGGTGACGCTCATCTCGCCGATCCCGGCCTTCATCTCCGGCTCGCGCTACGGCTGGTGGGGCTTCCAGCTCATGCGCCGGCAGTCACCGATGCGCCGGCTGATGACCTACCTGACGACGCTGATGACCACCGATTCCTACGCAAAGGAAGTCAAGCTCTTCACGATCGGCGATCACTTCCTCGACCGCTACCGCGAGGTCTCCTCCGAGTACTACGAGGACACCCGCAAGCTGCTGGTGCGGCGGTATCTCTCCGGCTTCGGCTGGGGCGCGCTGACGATCCTCGTCTCCTCCGGCACCTTCCTCTATGTCGCGATCCTCGCGCTGCGGGGGACGATCACCATCGGCTCGCTGACCGTCTTCACCCAGGCGGCGACGCAGTTGCAGGGCGCCTTTCAGGGGTTGCTGACCGGCGTGCAGGGCATCTACGAGAACGGGCTCTACCTGACGACGCTCTACGACCTGCTCGACCGCGCCCCGGCGATCACTGCGCCGGCCAATCCGGTGCCGGTCACGCGGCCCTTTACCCTGGGGATCGAGTTCCGCGACGTCACCTACCGCTACCCGGGCAAGGAGGAGCCGGCGCTGGAGAGCGTCTCCTTCACGATCGAGCCGGGAGAGACGGTCGCGCTGGTTGGCCGCAACGGCGCCGGCAAATCGACGATCGTCAAGCTGCTCGGGCGGCTCTATGACCCGACCGAGGGCCAAATCCTGATCAATGGCCACGACATTCGGGAATACGACCCGCGTGAGCTCCGGTCGGTCTTCGGCATGATGTTCCAGGACTTCGCGACCTACCAGTTCACGGCCGCCGAGAACATCGGCGTCGGCGACGTGACGCGGGTCGACGACCGGGGCAAGATCGTGCTCGCCGCCGAACAGGCCGGGGCCGACCCGGTGATCGAAAAGCTGCCGGAGTCGTTCGACACGGTCCTCGGCAAGTGGTTCGAGGGCGGCCACCAGCTCTCCGGCGGCGAGTGGCAGAAGGTCGCGCTGGCCCGGGGGTTCATGCGCGACGCCGAGATCCTGATCCTCGACGAGCCGACCTCCGCGCTCGACGCGAAGGCCGAGCACGACCTCTTCAGCCGGCTGAAGGCGCTGGCGCGGGGCCGCATCGCCCTCTTCATCTCCCACCGTTTCTCGACCACCCGCATGGCCGACCGCATCCTCGTGCTGGAGGGCGGCCACCTGGTCGAGCAGGGCACGCACGACGAGCTGATGCTCCTCGGCGGCCGCTACGCCGACCTCTTCGAGCTGCAGGCCGCGAGCTATCGGTAGCGCTGCGCCTGCCCGACGACGATCCGGGATGTGACCAGACGCGAGTCCGCGTCCGTGCGATTGGTTGTTGTGGTTTGCAACCGGTCATGTGCTCACGTCGTTCGGGCAAGGATGCGCGGCTAACGATGAAAAGGCGGCCGGATCATCGACCCGGCCGCCAGCATCGTGGACGATCTGCTGGCTCGTTCAGTTGTTGCCGGCGAGATTGCACATGGCCCGCAAGCTCTTGATGTCCGTTTGCCGGTCCTGTCCGCTGACCACCAGTCCGTTGTGCTGCCATATTGCCGACTCGTACGCGATGTAGTTATCGCTCGCAAACGCGTTGGTGTTTGGGTTCGGCTCGAATCCCGTCGGTTGGTCCGCCCATGCTCCACCAACAGCGGTGATGGTCATGAGACCCGTGCCGCAAAGGGCGATCAGGGTGCGCTTCATACGGTTCTCCTTCTACACCGACGACGGACGCCCGCGGTACATCGCGACAGTTACATGGCCAAGTGGCCGTCCCGGTCCCATGCTGCGCTGTGCCATGTCGGTTGGTATCGGCAAAACCGTTCAAACCGCGCGCTCAAGTGCTGTTTGCGTAATTTGAGGTAGCGGTGTGGAGCTTGCGTTTCACGCTTGGGGAGGTGGCCATTCTCCCAGGCGAATGACCACCCTGGGCTGATGAGCGTGGCCAAAGGGCCGTCGCATGTTCAGGATGCGGCGTCCGGACCGGCGCGTGCCTCGGCGAATTCACCCAATTCCGTGACGGCGGGATTGAGTGAAATGACCTATGCGAACGCACCGGACGACGAACGCGGCCGATGAAGGGTGGGGACGGCTGCGCGATGGGCACTGGCTGATTACAGTACCGGGAGACAGTCCGACCCAGACACATTGCCAACCGGGAGCCCCGCCATGTCCCGCGCCATTCAGCAATCGCAACCGGTCAACGACGAGCCCACGAGCCGCTTCGCGCCGCTCTCAGACGACGACATCATGGAGATGACCGACTCCGGCTCCTTCAGCCGCGGCCGCACTTACTTTCGGCAGGGCGCGATCGTCGATCCCGTCCTCACCGGCGACACCATCTCAGCCGGCTGCTGGGGTTCCGAAGTCGCGCCCTATCAGGTCAGCGCGACGCTCGCGCTCGAGGGGGCGAAGGACAAGACGCCGACCGCCTTCGCTTGCACCTGCCCGCGCGGCGGCTTCTGCAAGCACATCGTCGCGTTGCTGCTGACCTGGATCGACAATCCACTCGTCTTCGAGGCGCGCCCCGGCCTGGCCGAATTGCTCGCGGACCGCAGTCCAGCGGGCCTCATCGCGATCATCGAGCGGCTGGTCACGCACGATCCGGAGCTCTACCGCCTCGTCGAGCTGCCAGTTGCCGGCGAGTCCGCCGCGCCGGCCGAGACGACGGTCAATCCGGCCGCGATCCGCCGGCAGGTGGCCGCGATCTTCCGGATGCCGCGCTACGACGACTGGCACTCCAGCCGGGAGATCGCGGCCGACTTGGACGAGGTGCTGCGGATTGGCCAGTCCTGTGCCGGGCAGGGCGCATGGGCAAATGCCGTAACTATCTTCATCGCCATGGCGGCGGCGATGATCGAGCACTACAACCAGCTCGATGACAGCGAGGGCGATCTGGCCGGTATCCTCATTGACTGCGATACCGGACTCGCCCAATGCCTCGACGCCCAGGCATCCCTGCCCCAGAACGAGCGGTTGCCCGCGCCGCTCCGGCACGATGTCATTCGGGCGATCTTCGATATCTGGCGATTCGATATCTACGACGTTGGCGGCGCCGACATGTCGCAGGAGGGCCCGGAGGCGCTGGTGCGCGCGGCGACCGAGGCGGAGCGCGAAGAGGTCCTTGGCTGGCTCACCGATCTGCTGAGAGAGAGCGAGAAAGTGGGAACTGCCCGTACCTCCGATGTCCATCGGGATTGGACGCGCCGCGCGACCATCGGCTTCGAGGTGATGTTCAAGGAAGAGGCCGGTCTCGCGCCGGAGGAGCTGGCCGCGATCTACCGGGACAACGAGATGTGGGCCGAGCTGACCTGGCTGCTGCTGGATCAGGGCCAGATCACGGAAGCGGTGGCGGTGGCCGGTCGCCATCTGACCCGCGCCCACGACCTGGTCGCGTTCGCGACCGCTCTGCGTGATCTCGGCGGCAAGAACGTCGAGTTGGCGATCGACCTGGTCGATGCCCGGCTCTGGGAAGCCGAGGGCAAGAACCCGATCGAGGACGATCACCTCCGGTTGTGGCTGGAGACGACCTACGCGAACCACGGCGATCAGGCCAAGGCGCTGGAGATGGCCCGGCGCCGGTTCAAGAACGCGCCGTCGGTCACGACCTATCAGGCGGTGCGGAAGGTCGCGACGGCGCAGGGCCAACCTGAAGACACCTGGCCGGGCCTGCGGGCCGAGTTGCTGCGAACCTTGCGCGGCAAGCGGGCCTGGAGCGATCTCGTCCAGATCGCGCTGGACGAAGGCGATGTGCCGGCGGCAGTCGCCGCGCTCGCGGAACATGACAAGACGACAACTGCGCGGACCGGCGGCTGGTCGACGACCTCCGCCTGGTTCCCCGGGCTCGATACCAAGGTGGCGGAGGCGGCCGAGCAAACCATGCCAGACGAAGCAATCCGGCTTTACCGGCGGGCAGCCGGTCAGGCGATCGAAGGACGTGGCCGGGGCAATTACCAGCAGGCGGCCGAGTATCTGGCGCGCGTGAAGCGCATCCTGGCGGCCAACGAACGAACCGGAGAGTGGATGCGGCTCATCACCGAGCTCCGCGCCGGGAACAAGCGCCTCCGAGCGCTGATGGAGGAGCTGGACGCGCGGAAGTTGACGTAACAAGACCTTCCGGGGAACCGTGGCACACCGGGTGCGCGGTCCGAGGGCGTGGGCGAGAGCCCGCGCGGCGGCGCACATGAGTAATGAAGAACCACCCCGCCGCCCCAGAGGGACCGAACCGGAAAGGATGATTCATGGTTGCGGAACTGCAAGACAAACGGATCGCATTCCTGGCCACCGACGGTGTCGAGCAGGTCGAGCTGACCGAGCCGTGGAAGGCGGTCAAGGACGCCGGCGGCACGCCGGAGCTGGTCTCCGTCAAACCGGGCAAGATCCAGGGCGTCCACGGCATGGACAAGGCCGATACCTTCGACGTCGATGTCGTCGTCGACCAAGCCAACGCGCGGGATTACGACGCGCTCGTCCTGCCGGGCGGCGTCGCCAATCCGGACAAGCTGCGGACCCACCCGCCCGCGGTCGCCTTCGTGCGCGCCTGCTTCACGGCCGGCAAGCCGGTCGCGGCCATTTGCCACGGTCCGTGGATGCTGGTCGAGGCCGATGAGGTGCGAGGCCGCACCCTGACCTCGTGGCCGAGCCTGAAGACCGATATCGAGAATGCCGGCGGCACCTGGGTCGACCGGGAACTGGTCGTCGATCGCGGCCTGGTCACGAGCCGCAAGCCGGCCGATCTCGCCGCCTTCTGCCCGAAGATCGTCGAGGAATTCGCCGAAGGCATTCACCAGGGTCAGAAGCAGGCCAGCATGGCCCACGCGTAACCCGACCCGCGAAGCACGCACGCGCCGGCGGCGACGCCGCCGGCGCGTACCCGTGTCGATCAGCGGAGCATGAGCACCGCATAGGCGGCCAGCCAGTGCTCGACCATGTAGTCGCCGCCAGAGACGAACGGCAGCCCGGCGGCCGTGTGGCGGCCCGCCACGTCCAGGGCGACCGCGCCGCGAGGATCGTTTGCCGGCAGCGCCTCCGCGATCCGCCGCCAGCCCCAGGCGCGGCTCAGGTTCAACCCGTGCAAGTGCGCGATGTGCCCGTCGGTCCCCTCGGACACCGTGGCTGGCGTGAAGAACGACGCCGGTTCCCCGGCGGCCAGTCCGGGCAGGAAGCGGTCGAGCCAGGCGACGAACTCTTCCTGGTCCAGCACCTCGGCCATGAGCTCGGCCTCGGTCAGGGCGGGCGAGAGGAAATCGTTGCCGGAGGGCTCGTACTGGACCGGGTAATCGCGGTCATCGCGAAACCACCGCCGGGCGCTGGCAGTGATCGCCTCTTCGAGCCTCGTGTCCCCTTGGGCGGAACGGAGGCGCGCGTAGGGCAGCGAGCGCGCCAGGCCGAAGGCGGTGTTGGCGTGGACGCCGTGCCGCACCGGCCAGGTCAGGTTCGGCAACCATTCGAGGAATCGCATTTCGATGACGCTCGCCAGGGGCATCATCCCGTCCGCCCAGCGCCGGGCGTCCGGATCATCCGCGGAGGTCGCGAGCTCCTGGTAGAGCGTCAGGAACCAGCCCCGCCCATAGGGCAGCTCAAAGCCACGCTGCTTCGCGAAGAAGCCGGCGTCCTTCGCCAGATGCTCCGGTGTGTAAAGGCTATCCAGGGTCGCACGATAGTCCGCCGCCAGTGGCAGGTTCGGGAAGCGGCGGATGAGCACGAAGAGCGCCCAATGCATCTCGACGCAGGAGTGCCAGTCGAAGCTCCCGTAGAAGGCCGGGTGCAACTCCCGATGGGTGAAGCGGTCCGCGTCGCTCTCCGCCGTGTACATCACCGCGACCGGATAAGCCTGGGTCATTGTCGTCCGCGCCGTCGCGGCGAATTGCGCCGCATGTTCCCGGAGGAGTCGCAGGCGTTCGCTGGCGTCGAGGGTCACAATGGCATTCCTTTCGATGTCTGGACATCGATCGCGGGTGGTTGGATCATCCATGACATATTCCGGGAGCACTGGCGCATTTTAGCCGAACCGGTGGACCGCGCCAGGCAGCGGTGACAGGAAGCTGGGGGAAGCATCGTGCCAACCATCATCACTGAAGTGGATGCCCTGGATATCCGCTTCCCAACGTCTCGTATGCGCGACGGCTCGGATGCGATGAACCCCGATCCCGACTACTCCGCCGCTTACGTCATCTTGCGGACGGACCATCCGGCTGGCCTCGAGGGACACGGTCTGTGCTTCACGATTGGCCGTGGCAACGAGTTGTGCGTTGCCGCCGTCCAGGCGCTTGCGCCGTTGATCCGCGGCAAGACGCTCGAATCGTTCACCGCCGATATGGGTGGGTTCTGGCAGATGATGGCCGGGGACAGCCAGTTGCGCTGGTTGGGACCGGAAAAGGGCGTCATCCACCTCGCCACCGCCGCCGTTGTCAACGCGGTCTGGGACCTGTGGGCGAAGGCGGAAGGCAAGCCGCTCTGGAAGCTCCTGGTCGACCTGCCGCCCGAACGGCTCATCGCCTGCGTTCCCTTCCGCTACATCACCGACGCGCTCACCCCCGAAGAGGCGTTGGAGATGCTCGCCAGCAAGGCCGCGACGAAAGCGGACCGGGAGGCCCAGCTGCGGCGCGACGGCTACCCCGCCTATACGACGTCAGCGGGCTGGCTCGGGTATTCCGATGAGAAGCTGCGCCGCCTCTGCCGGGACGGCGTCGCGCACGGGTGGTCCCACTTCAAGATGAAGGTCGGCCGGGATCTCCGGGAGAACATGCGACGGGCGGCGATCATTCGCGCGGAGATCGGTCCGGACAGGCGCCTGATGATGGACGCCAACCAGGTGTGGGATGTCGGCGAGGCCGTCGCGCAAATCCGGCAGTTGGCGCAATTCGATCCCTGGTGGATCGAGGAGCCGACGAGTCCCGATGACATTCTCGGCCACGCGTCCATCGCCAGGCAGGTGGCGCCAATCGGCATCGCCACCGGCGAGCACTGCCACAACCGCGTGATGTTCAAGCAATTCTTCCAGGGCGAGGCGCTGCGCTTCTGCCAACTCGACGCCTGTCGCCTCGGCGGAGTCAACGAAGTGCTGGCGGTCATCTTGCTGGCGGCCAAATTCGGCGTCCCTATCTGCCCCCATGCGGGCGGCGTCGGGTTGTGCGAATACGTCCAGCATCTGTCGATGTTCGACTTCGTGGCCGTGAGTGGCTCACTCGAGCACCGTCAGGTCGAGTACATCGATCATCTGCATGAGCACTTCGTGCATCCGGCGGTGGTGCGGGGTGGACGTTATCACGTGCCCACCGCGGCGGGGTACAGCATCACCATGAAGGCTGACTCGTTGCGTACCTACGAGTTCCCGAATGGAGCAGCGTGGCGCGAGGCCGGCATCCCGGCCAGCGTCCGCAACCGGTAGGGGCCGAGCTCGTTCTCGGCCGACCGCCACCACGAACGTGATTGGTCGCGTAGCCGGGCCGACGGCAAGGTCGGCCCCTACCTGGCTGCCGCGTGAATGATCCAGGTTACGACGATGCCTCGATCCGTAACGTCTCCCCCGCGCGCACGACGATCTCATCCGCGAACGAGATGGTCAGCTCGTCATCCTTGTGCGCGATGTTCGGCTCACTCTGTCCGTCCGGCATGACAACGCGTGCCTCGCCCGCGTCAATGTTGTCAAGCGTCAGCCGGCGCAGCCGGAACTCGCCGTGGACACAGTCCAAACGGACGTGAGTGCCGGTGGCGTCGCGCTCCTGCGTGTAGGTGCCCCAACCGCCGCCGAGGACGACCGGCGCCTGGAAGCACTCCGGCGCGCCGGCCGGCGCGAACCGGACCGATGCCGCCGTCGCGTCGTAGCGGAGGCCGCTCAGCGCCTCCAGCAGCGACCAGCCGGCCATCGCGCGGGAGTAGTGATCTCCGCACTCGATCTCGTTGTAGGGGTTGCGCTTCGTGCCGTCGTAACGCCGGCGCAGGTCGGACGCGATCCCCAGCCCCTCGTCGATCAGCCCCTCCATGATGCAATGCGCGGCGACCTGGTACTCCATCCCGGTCCAGACCTCGTCGCAGTAGCGCACCGGCACGTCGGGACGGCCGCCGCGCGGCCAGGTGCAGACCAGCAGGCCGCTGTCGTCGCCGTCGGCGAAGACCCGGTAGCCGTGCGTGAACCCTTCGAAGCCGTGCTTCCGGTTGTAGGTCGCGATCGAGCGGAGTGTCTGCTTGACGTGCTCCTCGGGCAGGATGTAGCCGAGGCCGAGCAGGTGCGCCCACCACTGGCCGAAGAGCTGGTCGGCCAGGCAGCCGTCGCCGAACTGGTCCTCGGGCGGCGCGGATTCGTCGATGAGCTGGACGTAGTACTCGCCGTTCCAGAGCAGCTCGTCGTACGTCGCTCTGCCCTTGGTGAACCGGCCATGCAGCGTCGCGGCGAACTCATCGTCGCCCTGGAGCTTCGCCAGCTCCTCGCCGGCACGGAGCGCGGCCAGCCAGAGCGCGCCGATGTACATGTTCGGCCCGAAGAAGGCGATGTCGTAGGTGTTACCCTGCTCGCCCTGCAGCACGCCGTCGTCGTCACTGTCCCAGGTCGCGATGATGTAGGTCAGCAGCTTGTGAATGCGCGGCCACAAGCGGGTCGCCCAGGCACGGTCGCCGGACTGGCGCACCTCGCGGTAGGTTTTCAGCACCTCGCCGAGCATGCCGTCGAGCGCGGGATTCGTCGGGCCGCCGATCGGCGCGTCCCACATCTGGCGCAGGAAGAGCGGCGCGACTGTCCGGTGCGGGATATAGCCCTCCGGCGCCTGGACGACCTCCAGATCGGTCTCCCGCATCGACCGTTCGAGGGTGGGGAAGAGCTTCGAGAGCGCCATCTCGTAGTTCCAGACGTGGGTGCAGTTGAGCGGGCAGGAGCCGCCGAAGTCGCCGTTCCACATGCTGGTCGATCTGCCGAGCGAGCCCTCGAAGCCGAAGAAGGCGCCGGACTCGGCCTGAAAGGTCGTCGGGCTGCGGATCAAACTGCCCTGCGCGGCCAGCGTCTCGATCAACCAGCCCGGAAGTGTGCTGGCGCGGACGGTCGCTTCCCAGGCGCGCGTCTCGCGCTCCAACCGGTCCTTGTCACGAACGACGCGGTCGAGGACGTCGATCACGTCGGCGGACCGGGCCGCGTAGGCGTTGCCGAGCCAGAGGCGGCTGCGGCCGAGATCGCGCGCCGGGCCGAACTGGTCGAAGTTGACGTAACGATTGGGAAAGTGCCAGGCGATGAGGAAGGTGACCTCGGTCGATTCGCCGGGCGCAAGCCAGTAGGGGACCGCGAGGGCGCCGTTCCAGGTCGTGCCCGCCGGGCTCGGGCCGGCCGGCGAGATGGGCGCGTTGCGGTGGGAGCGGGTGGTCTCGAAATCGAGCCGCGCCGCGCCACGCGCCGGGTTCGTGCCGGCGAGGAAGCGAAGCATCTCCTCCGGCGTCGTCCAGCGCTCATAGGGACGAGCGTAGGGCGCAAAAGTCGCCAGTGCCATTTGGCCGGCGCCGGGATGGTCGTCGGGCAGCGAAAGGTTCTCCATGATGATCGCGCTGAGCGATCGGGTCTTGCGAACGCGGTTCGTGTTGCCGCCGTAGAGCGGGTTGCGGTTGCCGTCGATCGGGGTGATGCCGTCCCAGCCGACCGCGTTCTGCAACGTCGCCGCGAGGTGTCCATCGACATTGTGCCGGCCGGTGTTGCGCAAGGTGAAGGTGAAGAAGATGGCTGGCAGGCTGCTCCCCTCGACGTCGAGTGGCACGAACGGCGACCACGCCTCCAGCGAGACCTGGAGCGGCAGGGCCGCGTCCTCGTACTGCACCCGCGCAAACGGGTAAACGCCACTAAACACAGTCGATTCGACGCCGGTGCCGG
>JAICKJ010000319.1 GCA_025928015.1 Thermomicrobiales bacterium | reverse complement strand
CCGTCTCGCGCTCGGTCGGCTGGAGCGCGCACGTCCTCGAGCAGCGGGCCAACAACCGCCTCATCCGCCCCGCGTCCGAGTTCGTCGGTGAACAGGGCAAGAAGTTCGTCCCCATCGACGAGCGGTAGCTCTGTGCCTCCGCGTGCATACGCCCCGCGCCGGATGGCGCGGGGCGTTCCTGTACTGTCTGGTCCTCGCTGGCCAATTCGTTTTTCCCTTCCCGACGCCCTCATCCCGTCATTCCGAGCGGATCGAGAGCCTGTCCTGAGCTTGCCGAAGGAAATCTCTCTGACGAGCGGACGCGAGTGCCGCTACGCCTATGGTCCCGAACGAGGACGCCGCTCCGGCGGGAGATGCTTCCTTCCGGTCAGCATGACAGCGGGGCGGATTGGCGAGAGGCGACGATTCGTATCTTTCGATTGCCTCGAACGACGACCGTAACCTGACAGCCAGCCGGTCTTCAGCCGGCTTCCGTGCGGAGTGAGCGCGGGGACTTCAGCCCCGCGAGCGGCGTCTTGAGTCTCACAGACCCGCCGTTTCGGCGTCATACTTCGGCGTGGGCACATCCGCGTGAATTCCGGCTGTCTTTTATGTCACGGCATGGTATGCTGGGCGCCGGTCTGCTGTCCCATCGCGTCTGATCGCAAGAAGGTTTCCCCAACGTGCGCATCTCGCCACGCGACTACTGGCGGCTGCTGGCCGTCTATCTGCGTCCGCTCAAGCGCAGGACGGCACTCCTCGGCGTCCTGATGCTGGCCAATATCGGTCTCCAGCTCGGCTCGCCGCTCATCCTGCGGCACTTCATCGACCGGGCGCTGGTGGCCGCGCCGCTGCGCACCCTGATGATCATCGCCGGGCTCTACATCGCCTTCGCGCTGCTCATTCAGGTATCCCGGCTGTTGGAGACGTGGACCGCCGAATACATCGGCTGGACCGCAACCAACAACCTGCGCGCCGACCTCGCGCTCCACGTCCTCCGGCTCGACATGGGCTTCCACAATCGCTACACGCCCGGCGCCCTGATCGAGCGGGTCGATGGTGACGTCTTCACCCTCGGCAACTTCTTCTCCCGCTTCATCATCAACATTATCGGCAACGGACTGCTCGGCCTCGGCGTCATCATTTTGCTCTTTCGCATCGACTGGCGGATCGGCACCACGATCGGCCTCTTCGCCTTCATCACCGTGCTGATCATGCTCGGGCTCGGCCGCTTCGCGACCACGCGCTTCGCCGCCTCGCGCCAGGCGACGGCGAACCTGATGGGCTTCGTCGAGGAGCGGATCAATGGCACGGAGGACATCCGCTCGGCCGGCGCGACCGCCTACGTCATGCGGCGCAACTACGAGCTCTCGCGCGACCTCCTCCACAAGCAGCAGAGCGCCAACCTCGTCAGCGGTCTCACCCTCTCGTCCTCGTGGGTGCTCTTCGCCATCGGCACGGCCGTTTCGCTCGGGGTTGGCGCCATCCTCTTCCACGACGGCACGGTCTCGCTCGGCACCGTCTTCGTCATTTTCCAGTACACACAAATCCTGGCGCAGCCCGTGGAGGAGATTTCCCGCCAGCTCCGCGATTTGCAGCAAGCGAGCGCGAGCATCAGCCGCGTGCGGGAGCTGCAGGCAATTCGGCCGGCGATCGACGAGGGCGGCGACATCTCCTTCCCGCCGGGTGCGCTCGACGTCACCTTCGACCACGTCTCCTTCGGCTATGCCGAGGACGATCCGATCCTTCGTGATGTCAGCTTTCACCTGTCGCCACGGACAGTGCTCGGTCTGGTTGGCCGCACCGGCAGCGGCAAGACGACGATCACCCGGCTCCTCTTCCGCCTCTATGATCCCGACCAGGGCTCGGTCCGCCTCGGCGGCGTCGATCTGCGCGACGCCAGCCAGGACGAGATTCGGACCCGCGTCGCTCTCGTCACCCAGGAGATCCAGCTCTTCCGCGCCAGCCTGCGCGACAACCTGACGCTCTTCGACCGCACGATCTCCGATCGCCGCATCACAGATGCGCTGCGCAAGCTGGGCCTGGGCGAGTGGTTCGACGTCTTGCCGAACGGCCTCGACACGATGCTCGCCGCCGGCGGCGGCGGGCTCTCGGCCGGGGAGGCGCAATTGCTCGCCTTCGCCCGCGTCTTCCTGCGCGATCCCGACCTGGTCATCCTCGACGAGGCGTCGTCGCGGCTCGACCCGGCGACTGAGGCAAAACTGGAGCGCGCGATCGACACGCTGCTCACCGGCCGGACCGCGATCGTCATCGCCCACCGGCTGACGACGATCGGGCGAGCCGGCCGGGTCATGATGATGGCGAACGGCGAGATCGTGGAGCAGGGCGACCGCGCGGCGCTGGCGAGCGATCCGTCGTCGCGCTTCGCCGCGATGCTCCGCACCGGCAGCGAGTTCGTTCCGCGCGAGGAGGTGCGGGCATGAAGCCCTGGCAGATCGTCCGCTCGCTCGCCAGCTTCCAGCCCGGCATCTTCGTCGGCGCCGGGCTCGGCGTGCTTTTCTCGATGTACATCCTGCCCTTGCTGCCGGGCCTGATCCTCCAACGCTTCTTCGACGATCTCTCCCAGGGCGCGGACGCGGGCATCAATAGCTGGACAATCCTCTCGCTCCTGGTTGCCGTCGGCGTGACACGCGCCGTCGTGAGCGTCATCGCCATGTATCTGGAGCCAACACTCTGGCTCTACGTCGATGCGCTGCTGCGCAAGAACATCCTGGCGCACATTCTGACCCACCCCGGGGCGCGGGCCGTGCCGGTCTCGTCCGGCGAGGCGATCAGCCGCTTCCGGGACGACTCCCGTCAGGTCTGCATGTTCCTGAGCTGGACCTTCGATCCCTTCGGGCAGATCATCATGGTCACGCTGGCGCTGATCGTCCTCTTCCGGATCGACCCGCTCCTGACCCTCGGCGTCTTTCTGCCCCTGCTCGTCATCATCGCCCTGGTCTCGCTCGCCGGCCAGCGCATCAAGCGCTTCCGCAAGGCGAATCAGGAGGCGATCGGCAATGTCACCGGTCTGCTGGGCGAGATGTTCGGCGCGGTCCAGATGGTGAAGAGCGCCAACGCCGAGGGCCGGGTCGTGGACCACTTTCGCTCGGTCAACGACGCGCGGCGGACGGCGACGCTCAACGACACCGTCTTTACCGAGTTCATCAAGTCGATCTCGACCAACCTGCAGAATCTCGGCATCGGCATCATCCTCCTGCTCGCGGCGGCGGAATTCCGCACCGGCGCCTTCACGGTCGGCGACTTCACCCTCTTCGTCTCCTACCTGGCCTCGCTCTCGGTCGCGGCCGGCTTCGCGGGCGAGTACCTCTCGCACTACCGGCAGGTCGGCATCTCGGTCGACCGGCTCACCGAGCTCATGCACGACGCGCCAGCGGAGAAACTGATCACCAAGGGGCCGGTCTACCTGCGCGGACCGTATCCCGAGCTCGCGCCGGTGCCGCCGATCGGCGACGACGTGCTGCGGCGGCTCGACGTGCGCGGCCTGAGCTACCACTACCCGGAGACCGGACGCGGCATCGCGGACATCTCCTTCTCGCTGGAACGCGGGACGATGACGGTCGTCACCGGCCGGATCGGCGCCGGCAAGACGACGCTCCTCCGCACCTTGCTCGGCCTGCTCCCGGCCGACAGCGGCGAGATCGTGTGGAACGATCACCTCGTGCGGGACCCGGGCAGCTTCTTCGTGCCGCCGCGCACTGCCTACACGCCGCAATCGCCCCGCCTCTTCAGCGAGACGCTGCGCGACAACATCCTGCTCGGCCTGCCGGAGGGCTCAGTCGATCTGCCCGCCGCGATCGACGCCGCCGTGATGGAGAATGACGTGCGGGTGCTGGAGGACGGGCTGGAGACGCTGGTCGGCGTGCGCGGCGTCAAGCTATCCGGCGGGCAGATGCAGCGGAGCGCGACGGCGCGGATGTTCGTCCGCCCGGCCGAGCTCTACGTCTTCGACGACCTCTCCAGCGCGCTGGATGTCGAGACCGAGCGCATCCTCTGGGACCGGCTCTTCGCCCGCGTGGGCGTCACGTCGCTCGTCGTCTCCCACCGCCGTCCGGCGCTGCAACGCGCCGACCGGATCATCGTCCTCGCCGGCGGCCGCATCGT
>JAICKJ010000331.1 GCA_025928015.1 Thermomicrobiales bacterium | reverse complement strand
GGTCCGGGCGATGCCGACCTTCGTCACCTGATCGGGCCGCAGGCCGCTGCGGAAGCGGCTGCCGCCCTGGGCGATGACCGCCCCGTTGAAGAGGATGCGACCGGCCGTCGGTCGGTAGATGCCGGCGATCATGTTGAAGAAGGTGGTCTTGCCGGCGCCGTTCGGGCCGATCACGCTGGCGATCGCACCCCGCTCGATCGTCAGATCGACGTGGTCGACCGCGACGAGGCCGCCGAACTGGATGGTCAATTGATCCGCCTGAAGCACGATATCGCGCGTGGCGGTCGCGCCAGGCAGGCCGGCGCTCGTCTGCGTCATCGTCACGTGCGCGCCTCCGCTTCCTGTTCGACGTCGTAGAGCGACTCCCGCTCGGCCCCCGTGATATCGGCCGATTCCGGTTCCATCTCCGCCCGGCGACGCTCACTCGGGAAGAGCCCGCCCGGCCGGAAGAGCATGGTCAGCACGAGCGCGAGCCCGAAGATCAGGAACCGGTCGGTGTTGACGTCGTGCGTCTGGAGCGGGCCAAGGTTGGTGATGTCGCCGAGCTTGTGGAGCGGCACGTTGATCGCGTCGGCCAGGATGCGGTCGAACGAGCCGATGATCAGCGCTCCGGCGATGGCGCCGTAGACGTTGCCGATGCCGCCGAGAATCACCATCGAGAGGATGATGACCGAGACGGAGAACTGGAACTGGTCCGGATAGACGACGCGGACGTATCCGGCGTAGATCGAGCCGGCGAAGCCGGAGAACGACGCGCCGAGCGCGAAGGCCCAGAGCTTGGTCGCCACGAGGTTGACGCCCATGCTGGCGGCGGCGATCTCATCCTCGCGCACCGCCTGCCAGGCGCGGCCGAGGCGCGAGTCATAGAGGCGCGTGATCAGGAAGACCGAGAAGAGGATCATGCAGAGGATCAGCCAGTACCAGTTGTGCTGATCCGTGGTACCGAACGAAATCCTGTGGCCGCCCGGCAGCGGAATCGCGCCGGGCTGCGCGATCTGACCGATGCCCTGCGGGCCGTTGGTGACGCCCGCGGCGTTGGTGAAGAAGTTCGGCACGATCTCGCCGAAGCCGAGTGTGACGATCGCCAGATAGTCACCGCGCAGGCGCAGGGTCGGCGCGCCGAGCAGGACGCCGAAGATGGCCGCCATGACCCAGGAAAGCGCCATGGCCGGCCAGAACGACTGGAGGAACCCGGGGATGATGCCGTGCTGGACAAAGACGCTGTTGGGCGAGGTGATGAAGGCATTGGTGTAGGCGCCAATGACGAAGAAGGCGACGTAGCCGAGGTCGAGCAGCCCGGCGTAACCGACGACGATGTTGAGGCCCATCGCCAGCAGCACGTAGGCGAGGATGGGGATCCAGGCGCCCATCCTGTTGATGCCGAGGGCCGAGTCGGCGAAGGGGTAGAGCGCGGCGATCACCGTGCCGACGACGATCCAGCGCAACCGCTTGCGCTCCGCCATCTTGCGTTCCGCGATCCAGAGCTCTTCGGCCGGCGCGAAGGTGGTAGCCATGTGTTTTTCCTGCCCCGCCCTAGACCTTGTCCGAGACCGACTCACCGAGCAGGCCGGTGGGTCGGAAGACGAGGATGATGATCAGGATGCCGAAGATCACCGCGTTGGTCCACTGCGCGCCCCAACCCGACACGTACTGGGACATGAACCCATCGCTGAACGACCAGATAATGCCGATCATGTACCCGCCGAGGACCGCGCCGGACAGGTTGCCGATGCCGCCCAGGACGGCCGCGGTGAAGGCGTAGAGTCCGTACTGAAACCCCATGTTGAAGCGCGCCGAATTGTTGTAGAAGAGCGCGACCATGCCGGCCGCGCCGGCGAGCGCGCCGCCGACGAGAAAGGCGATACCGATCGTCCTGTTGATATCGATGCCCATCAGCGCGGCGGCCTCGCGGTCCTGCGCCGTCGCGCGCATCGCGGTGCCCATGCGCGTCCGGTAGACGAACCACGAAAGCAGGATGAGCAGGGGGATGGTCACGCCGATCACAAAGAGGTCGAGCAACCGTAGCCGGATCGAGGTATCGAGGTGGAACCACTCATGCAGGACGTTGTAGGTGCGGTACTTGAGCGGGATGATTGAGGGCGGAGAGAACGGCGTGGCGCCCTTCCAGTAGATGCCGATATTCTGCAGGATGAAGCTGAAACCGATAGCGGTGATCAATGGCGCGAGGCGGGGCGCATCACGCAGGCGGCGGTAGGCGATCCGGTCGATGCCCATGTTGATGGACGCGCTGAACGCCATCGCGAGCACCAGGGCAATCCCCATCGTGCCGATGATCTGCCAGCCCGGCGACTTGTTCGTGATGCCGATCGCCGTGGCGACCGTCGAGGCGAGAAAAGCTCCGAGCATGAAGACTTCGCCGTGCGCGAAGTTGATCAGCTCGACGATGCCATAGACAAGCGTGTAGCCCAGCGCGATCAACGCCACCAGCGACCCGGTCGCCAGCCCGATGATCAGGAACTGGGTGAAGAGATTCCAATCCCAGTGCATCCGATGTCCTTCGATCCAGGAACGGGACCGCGAAGGCGAGCCGGACCAACGCGGTCCGGCTCGCCCCTCGTGAATCGACTTACTTCTTGGCCGGCTCGATGACCTTCTGGAATTCGAGCTGACCGTCCTTGATGAGGTTGAGGCTCACGGTTGTGGAATTGGTGTCACCGGTGTCGGTGAAGCTCCAGGTTCCGATCAGGCCGCGGAAATCCTTGGTGTGGAACATGGCGTCGAGGATCTTCGCCCGGTCGTTCGCCCCGACCCTGTCGATCGCCTGCAGGGTGACGACGGCCGCCTCGAAGGCGTAGATGGCGTAGGCGCTCGGACCGTGGCCCAACCGCTTGGACATCTCGTCGTAGTACGTCTTGCCCTTGCCCTTGAGCTCGTTGGCCGGCAGCCCGGCGAACGTGACGTAGGCGCCCTCGCCGGCATCGCCGGCGGCCTTGATGAAGTCGGCGTTCGCCAGCCCGTCCGGGCCCATGAACGCGACGTCGTCCGGCGACATGATCGAGCGCATGTCCTGGATGACCTTGGCGACGTTGAGGTCCGAGATCGCGCCGACGTAGAGCAAGTCCGGATTCGTCGCGGCGATCTTGGTCATGAGGGCCTGGTATTCCGGCGAATTCGGGTTGTATGGCTCGAACCCGTTGACCTTGCCGCCCAGCTCCTTGAAGGAGTCCTGGAAGACGGTGGCGACGCCCTTTCCGTAGGTCTGGTTGTCGTGCAGGATGTAGGCGCTCTTCGCCCCCAGCTCATTGAGCGCCCAGTTGGCCGACGCGGCGCCTTGCAGGTCGTCTGCCGGCACGACGCGCATGTAGGTGCGCTTTTTGGTCGGATAGAGGACGTCCGGGTAGCCCTTTTCATTGGTCGGGTTCTGCTTGGTGAGCTGCACGGCCGTGTTGCCCGGCGAGATTTGCGCCATCCCGGCCTCGTTCGTGATCGGGATCGACGCCTCGGCCGCGCCGGAATTGTAGGTCGCGATGTAGACCATCGCCGCCTTGTCGTTGACGACCTTGGTCGCGTTGGCCGCCTCCGTCGGGCCGTCCCACGAGCCGTTGTTGGCGGCGATGCCGTCGTCGAGCGCGTTGTACTTGATCGCGTACCCGCCGGCCGCGTTGCCGTAAATCTCGAGCGCGTACTTGACCGAGGCGACCATGTCGCCGCCGAGCTGCTCGGACGCGCCGGTCAGGGGCCACGACGAGTAGATGTTGATCGTGCCCTTGCTGGTATCCGTGATGTGCTCGATGCCGGCGG
>JAICKJ010000158.1 GCA_025928015.1 Thermomicrobiales bacterium | reverse complement strand
GTCAGCATGACGATGCAGGGATTGGCAATAATGAAGCGAAGCGGTTGGCGACGAGGACGCTGCTGCGGCAGGAGATTCTTCCCTCCGGTCAGCATGACAGCGAGGCGGGTTGGCGACAGAGAAGCGGCGCGGCGGCGTGGCAAGCGGACCGGCGTGTCCGCCCCTACAGGGATTCTTTCTCCATTCCAGAACCCCGAACGGCCGATCACGCGACCGCCAGCCGCCTTGAGCCGGCTTTGTCGGTTGAGCGCGGGGATCAATCCCCGCGTCCTCCCGGACACGCAGCGTGATCCCACCCGTCAATGCGCGGCGAGCTCGGCACCCTTCGCGAACGGGTTCGGGATGGCGTTGAGCAGGACTTTCGTGTAGTCGTCCTGGGGTTGGGTGATGACCCGCGCGGCCTCGCCGCGCTCCACGACCCGGCCCTTGTTCAGCACCAGAATGTCGTCGGCCAGCAAACGCGCGCTCAGCAGGTCGTGCGTGATGTAGAGCATCGCGATGTTCCGGTCGCGCACCAGCGCGGCCAGCAGTTGCAGGATTTCGGCCCGGATCGAGACGTCGAGCATCGAGGTCGGCTCGTCGGCGACGAGGATGTCCGGATTTGGCGCCAGCGCCCGCGCGACGACGATCCGCTGCCGCTGCCCGCCGGAGAGCTGGTGCGGGAACTTGTCGGCGTAGAGCGAGGCGGGCGAGAGCCCCACCGTCTCCATCTCCTCCATCGCCCGCGCCCGCGCCTCGCTCCGGCTCATGTGGAGAAAATTCCGGAGCGGCCGCATCAGCGAGTAGATGACCGAGTGCGCCGGGTTCAACGCGGAGAAGGGGTCCTGGAAGATGTACTGGACGTGCTTCCGGTACTCCTTCAGCTCCCGTCCCGACATCTCGTCGACCCGTTCGGACCCCCGAAAGGTGATCGTGCCAGCGGTCGGGCGCTCGACGCCGGTGATCACCCGCGCGAGCGTGCTCTTGCCGCTGCCGCTCTGGCCGACGAGCGCCGTCACCCAGGCGCGCCGGAGGACGAACGAGACATCGACCGCGGCATCGACGGTGCTCTTCTTGAACCCGCGCCGGCGCGTGTAGCGCTTCGAGACGTATTCGACCTTCAGGACCACCTCGTTCTCCGGCTCGATCTGGTCGGTCCCGGGCGGCTCGGCGGTGATCGCCGAGGCGTATTCATGCTGCGCGGGCGCATCCTGCCGCTCACCCTTTTGCGCCTCCCACCACGCCTGCGTCACCAGGCAGCGGACCTCGCCGCCGGCGACCGGCAACAGCTCCGGGTGCTCGAGCGGACAACGGTCGATCCGGTCCACGCAGCGCGGCGTGAAGAGACACCCCTGATGGGGCTTCGTCAGATCGGGCGGACGGCCCGGGATGTAGGTGATGCGCACCTCCGGCTGCTTCGGATCGGCGTAGGAGCCGAGCAGCCCCCGGGTGTAGGGATGGAGCTGGCGCCGGAGCATCGCCCGCGCGCTCTGGCTCTCGACGATCTCGCCGGCGTACATGACCATCACCCGGTCGGAGACCTCCATCACCGTGCCGAGATCGTGGCTGATGAGCATCACGGCGAACCCCTGCTCGCGCTGGATGTCGCGCAGGTTCTGGAGGATTTGCTTCTGGATCACGACGTCGAGCCCGGTCGTCGGCTCGTCGAGCAGGACGAACTTCGGCTCCAGTGCGAGGGCAAGGGCGACGTTGACGCGCTGCTTCATGCCGCCGGAGAGCTCGTGCGGGTAGAAGCGCATGAACTCGGGATCGATCCGGACCATCTGGAGCAGTTCCTCGGTCCGCTTGCGGATTTGCCCATCGCTCATGTCCGCGTGGGCCCTGATCGTGTCGGCGAACTGCGACTCGATGTTCATCACCGGGTTGAGCGAGTTCATGCTGGACTGGAAGACGGTCGAGAGGTCGCGCCAGCGAATCTTCTCCAGCTCGTCCTCGGGCAGGGTGACGAGGTCCTTGCCCTCGAACATGACGGAGCCGCCGGAGACGACGCCGGGCGGCACGAGCAACCGGAGCATGGCGTTGCCGAGCGTCGACTTGCCGCTGCCGGACTCGCCGACGAGCCCGACGATCTCGCCGGCGTCGATGGAAAAGGTCGCGTGAGTCACGGCGCGCGTTGGCGGCCGGAACTTGGTCGCGTAGGTGACGCTGAGATCGCGGACGTCCATGATCGGCATGTCGGTCATTCCTCCCGCAGCTTCGGGTTGCTGAGCGCGTCGATGCCGAAGTTGATCAGCGCCAGCGAGGTGATGAGCAGCGCCAGCGCGAGGCCGGGCGCGGCGATCCAGAGCCACTGGCCGGTGAGCAACGCGCCGGAGTTGTTCGCCCAGTAGGACATCGTGCCCCAGGAGATGACGGTCGGGTCGCCGACGCCGATGAATTCGAGGCTCGCCTCGGCGCCGATCGCCGCGCTCGCCGCGCCGATGTAAGCGGCGATGACGAGTGACATCATGTTCGGCAGAATCTCGCGGAAGACGATGCGCGGCATTGAGTCGCCGGCGAAGACCGCGGCCGTGATGTAGTCGCGCTCACGCAGCGTGACCATCTGCGCTCGCTTGACCCGCGCCCCCCAGGCCCAGCCGGTGACGATGATGACGATGATGATGACCCAAATGCCCTTGACCGGCGAGTAGGCGGCGATGACGATCATCAGCGGCAGGGCGGGGATCACGAGCGCCAGATTGATGAAGAACGAGAGGATCTCGTCGGTCAGCCCACCGACATACCCGGCGATGAGCCCGATGACGAGGCCGATCAGCGTCGCGCCGGCGCCGGCGAGAATGCCAACGAGCAGCGAGGTCCGGGCGCCGTAGATGAGTTGCGAGAGGACGTCCTCGCCGGATTGCGTCGTGCCCAGCCAGTGGGCGGTGCTCGGCAGCTGGGTTGGCATGAACGTGTTGTCGCGCGGGTTGTAGGGCGCGAGCAGGGGCGCGAAGATCGCGACGAGGATGAACGCCAGCAACAGGAACATCCCGAAGCGGCTCCGCATGTTCCGCCAGAGGATGAGGAACCAGGTCGGCAGGTGCCGCTGGCGCTCGTCCTCCTCCTGTTCGGCCTCGACGCCGGCCTGGGCCAGCGTGGGCGGCCGGACGACGCTGTCGCGCATCTCGCTCATCAACGCCCTCCTCGCCGCACGCGCGGATCGAGCACGCCGTAGAGCATGTCGGCCAGGAAGTTGGCCGTCAGCACGCCGACGGTGATGAAGAGGAAGATCGTCTGCATCAGTGGGTAGTCGTGGTTACCGATCGACTCGAAGAAGAGCCGCCCCATGCCGGGGTAGTTGAAGATCTGCTCGACGATGATCGAGCCGCCCATGATGCCGCCGAGCGAGATCGCGAAGGCGGTGACGTTGGGCAGGATCGCGTTGCGCGCGCCGTACATCATCGCGATCCGCGCCTCGGAGAGCCCCTTGGCGCGGGCGAGGCGGGTGTAGTCGTCACCGAGGATCTGGATCATGTTGTTGCGCATGCCCATGATCCAGCCCATCGGGCCGGTGATGAGCAGCGCCAGCGCCGGCAGGATCGCGTGGTAGGCGGCGTCCTTGAGGAAGGAGAAGGAGAAGGCGATCGACTCGTGGCCGCTGTAGCCACCGCTATCCGGGAACCAGCCAAGCTTGAAGGCGAGGAAGTAGAGCAGCATCAAGCCGGTCCAGAAGAAGGGCAACGTGCCGAGGAAGGTCGAGATCGAGGTCGCCAGGCTGTCGAAGAGCTGATTACGCCGCCAGGCCGCCCAGGCGCCGACCGCCGTGCCGATGAAGAACGAGAGGATGTGGGTGACGCCGATCAGGACGAGCGTCCATGGCAGCGCCTGCAGAATCATGTGCGTCACGGTGTAGGGGAAATAGGTGTATGAGAGGCCGAACTGGCCGTGGCCGATCGCCTTCAGGTAGTCGATGTATTGCTGGAAGAGATTCTCGTTCGGGATGCCGAGCATGAGCCGCACGGCCTGGACCTGGGCCGGGTCGACCCCCTGCCCCTGACCAGCGAAGGACTGGACGATGGCCTGGGCCGGATCGCCGCCCTGGATGCGCGGGATGATGAAGTTGAGCGTGATCGCCGCCCACAACGTGACGATGAAGAAGGCGATGCGCCGGAGAAAATAGACCATCGACGGTCCCTCCCGGCCACACTGACCCGCGCCGGCGAGTCAGTGTGGCCGGTCTGCTACGTGCACCAGTCCGACCGCTCCTGAGTTCGGCCGCTCCTACTTGGGTGGCCGGAGGTGCATCAGCACCAGCTCCGTGTCGTTCGGCGAGCAGTACGGGTCGGACTCGCTCGGCCAGCCGATGGCCTTCTCGGTCCGATACTCGAACCAGACCGCGCCGTACCAAAGCGGGATGAGCGGGTACTGCGTCATCATCACGTTCTCGAGCTGGTAGACGATCGGCTTCTGCTTGGCCGGGTCGGTCGTGCTGGCGAGCTCGGCCAGCAGCTTGTCGGTCGCCGGGTCCTTGAATCGGATCCAGTTGGAGGTCGCATTCTTGCCGACCGGCGCCGTCGCGGCGCTGTTCAGCGGCAGGCTGAAGTTCGTGTACATCGAGCACAGGCCGGCGGGCACCGTGAAGAGGGTGTCGAAGTCACCGCTCGCCCGGCGCTGGTCATGGATCGCCGCGGTCGGCGTCTCGACGTTCATCTTGATGCCGAGGTCGGCGAGATTGCGCTGGATGATCTGCGCGGCCTGGATCCAGTCCGACCACCCGGCCGGAACCATGAAGTTGAACTGGATCGGCTTGCCATCCTTGCCGAGCAGCTTGCCGCCCTGCTGCTTGTAGCCGGCCGAGGTCAGGGTTTGCAGAGCCTTGTCCTTGTTGTAGGCGATCTTGCCCTGATCCGCGATCTTGGGATCAATCCAATCCTTCTGCCCGGGGATCTGCATCATCGTCTGGCTGGCGGTCGTCACGTAGCCGAGCTCGGCCTTCTTGGCGATCGCGTCGCGGTCGATGGCGTAGGCCATCGCCTCGCGGAACTTGACGTCGTTGAACGGGGCCTTGGTCAGGTTCATCGAGAAGCTGATCGGCGAGCCCTGCGAGAACCAGTAATGGTTATGCTGGGGGTCCCGGTCGACGAAGACCTTCTGCACGTTCGGCACGAACATCGCGTTCCAGTCGTACTCGCCGTTGGCGAGCCGGAGCTGGTCGGCGGAGCCCTCCGCCGGCTTGGTGTAGCGCAGCCCCGAGACCTTGAACTTGTCGGCCTGCCAGTAGTCCGGATTGCGCTTGTAGACCAGCTCCTGAGAGTTGAAGTGATCGAAGAGCATCGGCCCGGTGCCGACCGGCTTGGGGTTGGTGAACTTGACCGGATCCTGCTGGTCCGACCAGATGTGCTCGGGCACGATCCAGGTATCCCCGATCTGGTAGAAGGCCTGGGCAGCGGGCGCGGAGAAGGTGAAGGTCACCGTGTCGCCGTTGGCGCTCACCGCGCTCATGAGCTGGGTCGCGCCATTGATGTCCAGCGCCGGATTCTTTTTCAACATGTTGAAGGTGAAGGCGACATCCTTGGCCGAGAAGGGCTGCCCGTCGCTCCACTTCACGCCGGTGCGGATCACGAAGTCGAGCGTCCTGGGGTCTTTCCACGTGTACTTCGTCGCCAGCCAGGGGACCAGGTCGCAGTTGTAATCGTTGATGATGTACAGCTTCTCGAACATGGTTCCCAGGGAGAGCTTGTTGGGCGCAAAGGGATTGAAGTTGATCTGCGGGTTGGTGCCGCCGCCCATGCTGCCCAGATTGAGCTGCTGGACCATCCCCTCGCTGCTGCTGCCTTGGGCGCTCGCGGGCACGATCGGGACGAAGGGCGCCGCCGCCATCAGAAGAACGCTACGCCGGGAGACTTTCATGGCTCACCCTTTCAACGATTCCGGCCACGGGCAACGACGATGCGAAGGTCACGCGGCCACGCGGAAACTCATCAATGCTCGCTGGCACTCCTCCTTCGGGCGGGCGTCTCCGCCTCGCCACCATCGTTCGTGGCGCCGGCGGACGCGGGCCGCCGGGAACAGCCACAGCTCTCTCGATAGATGTTGGTGGTCGGCAGCAGTGTGTCGTGCGACACCGATCGTCCCTCGATCAGCGCAAGAAGCATGCGAGCGGCGACGGCGCCCAGCTCCGCGATCGGCTGATGCACGGTCGTGAGCGACGGCGCGACGAGGTCACCCATGTGGATGTTGTCCCACCCGGTCAGCGCCAGATCGTCGGGTACGCGCAGGCCGTGGATGCGGGCGGCGGTGAGGACGCCGAGGGCCAGCTCGTCGTTGGCGCAGACCAACGCCCGGGGCAGATCTCCGCGTTGGAGCAGCGCGTCGAGGGCGCGGGCGCCGTCTGCCTGGGTCATGCCGCCGGCCAGCGGCGCGGTGGGCGGCTCCAGCCCGAGCTGGCGATGTCCCGCCTGAAAGCCGGCCCAGCGCTCGCCGACGTCGGGCGAGCCCTCCGGCGAGCCGAGGAAGGCGAGCGGGGTGTAGCCGTGCTCCTCGATCAGGTGCCGGGTGAGCACGGCGGTGGGCGCGACGTTGTCGACCCGGACCGCCGGGATGCCGTCGACCGGCGGCTGTGCCAGCATCACGACGGCGACGCCGCGGGCGGCGATCCGCTGGACGACCACATCCGGCAGGGCACCGCCGAAGATGGCGATGCCATCGACCCGCCCGGCCATCTCCAGCGCCAGGTCATCGACCTGGCGGATGAGATGGGTGCCGAGGATGAGCATGCCCAGCCGGGCGCTGACTGTCTCCCGCTCGAAGCCGCTGATGACGTCGGCGTAGTAGGGCCCGGCGGTGCCGGGGAGGACGATGCCGAGCGCGGCGCGGCGGCGGTTGACCAGCGCCCGGCCGGCGTGATCGGGCTGATAGCCCAACATCTCGATCGCGGTCAGCACGCGGGTCCGGGTTTCGGGCGAGACCTGTCCGATGCCGCGCGCGACGCGCGAGGCCGTCGCAATCGAGACGCCGGCCCGCTCGGCGATCAGTTTGAGTGTCGGCGCGCCCTCGCTCATCGGGCCTCCCGCCACGGCTCACGGACTGTAAACGTTTGCAGTATCCTACTCCTCCACCGGTCAGCGGCGCAAGACGTCCGGCGCGACGCCTGGCACACCGCCTGCGCGAGCCCGCCCAGGAGGACGACCCATGATCGAGATCCGCGACAAGCGTCTGGTCATCGACGGCACCCCGCGCATTCTGCTCAGCGGCGAGGTCCACTACTTCCGGCTCCAGCGCGACGAGTGGCCGGACCGGCTGGCCAGGCTCAGGGCCGCCGGCGGCAACACGGTCGCGTCGTATATCCCCTGGCTCTCGCACGAGCCGGAGGAAGGGCACTTCGACCTCGACGGGCACACGCGCGACGCGCTCGATCTCGCCGCCTTCATCGACCTCTGCCACGAGCAGGGTCTGTATTTCATGGCGCGGCCCGGCCCCTTCATCATGGCCGAGATGAAGAACGAGGGCATCCCGTATTATGTCTACGAACGCCACCCGGAGATCATGCCGGTCGGCTGGGACGGGAAGCCGGCGCCGACGCGAACGGTCGATTACCTCGCGCCCGGCTTCCTGCACGAGGTCCGTCGCTGGTTCGACGCGGTGATGCCGATCCTCGCCGCCCGGTTGCAGCCCACTGGCGGCAACATCGTCGCCGTGCAGCTCGACAACGAGATCGGCATGCTCTCCTGGGTCAGTAACTCGCCGGATTTGACCGACTTCACCATCGACGATTTCTGGAACTGGCTCCAGGACCGCTACGCGCCGGACGAGCTGGCCGCGCGCTACCCCTTCGCGGATGATTCCGCACCCGCGCGGGCGACTGCGATCCGCTCGCCGCACGATGCCTGGGCGCCTGCCCTGCATCACGATCTCGGCGAGTACATGCGCGACCGCTTCGCCCGCTACGTCGCGACGCTGCGCGGCTACGCCGAGGAGAACGGCGTGCGCGACGTGCCCTTCATCGTCAACGTCCACGGCACGGCCGAGGGGCGCGGGCTCACCTTCCCGATCGGCATCAGCCAGCTCTACGAGGCCTACACGCAGGCGCCGGGTTACCTCGGCGGTTCCGATTTCTACCTCGGCGACCTGACGACCCGGAATTTCGCCGATCTCTACCTGATCAACGGCTTCATGGACGCGGTGACCCGGCCGGGCCAGCCGATCACGGCGGTCGAGTTCGAGGCCGGCAGCGGCGACTACGCCGCCGATCAGAGCGCGCGCTACGACCCCTCGGCGATCGATTTCAAGGTGCGGATGTGCATCGCGCAGGGGAACCGGCTGCTCAACTACTATCTCTTCACCGGCGGCATCAACTACCCGCTGCCGCACCCGGTCCACGACGGCAACGGCCGCATCTCCTTCACCGGCGAGCGGCACGGCACCGGCGCGCCGGTCGGGCCGGAGGGGCAGCTCAACTACACCTACGACCGCACGGCCCGCGTCACCCGCTCGGTCGCCGCGCTGGACGAGACGCTGGCGACGATGGAGGAGGAGCACGACGGTCTCATGCTCGCCTTCATCCCGGATGATTTCATGACCGAGACGGTCTACCCCGGCAGCGAACGGATACGGGGGATCGTCGCCGATCTGGTCGCGCACCGGGGCGGCGGCATCGGCTCGCATCTCGTCCGCGCGCTGCTCTACGCCGGCTACCGCTTCGGCTGCCTCGACATCCAGGACCGGCCGCTCAGCCCGTCGCGGCCGCCGGTGCTCGCGGTCGCGACCAGCCGCTTCATGGCGGGCGGGCTGCAGGAGAAACTGGTCCGCTATCTCACGGACGGCGGCCACCTCCTGCTCTACGGCGAGGTGCCGGAGGCCGATGAGGAAGGCCGGCCCTGCGCGACGCTGCGCGACGCGCTCGGGCTCACCCCGCGGGGGAAGCTCACGAGCAGTCCGACCTTCTTCCTCTCGGTGCGAGCCGGTGACTGGCTCGGCGTTCGGCCCGAGGTACGGGTGGACGAGGCGCAGCTCTTCGGCGCCACGCGCGGCACGAGGCTGATCCACGAGGTCTCGACCGGCCACGGCTGCGGGTTCGACGTTCCGGTGGGGGACGGGCGCGCGGTCGCCATCACGTGCTCATATCCGGGCGACATGGCGCTCTTCCGGACGATCTGCGAGACGCTCGGCGCGGCGCCCGGACTGCGGCGCGACGTGGAAGAGCCGGGGATCTTCATGACCTCGACGGCGAACCCGGACGGCGCCCGGCTGATCTACCTGATGAACCTCGATGGCTACGAGAAGCGCTTCCGCCTCTTCGACGGCGACAAACCGCTCTTCAAGGGGGAGGAGATCCAGCTCGGCGGCCGCGAGGCGCTGACCCTGCCGCTGCATCTGGCGCGGGACGGCGTGACGATCGACTGGGCGACCGCCGAGATCGTGGATCGCGGGGCGGAGACCCTGGAGTTCCGGCTGGCGCAGGAACGGAGCGTGATCGCGCTGACGACGAATTGCTCCGTCACACCCGATCGGGACTGCGAGATCGCGCGGGATGTCGGCCGGACGACGGTCACGGTCCGGCGCGCCGGGCTGCACGACGACCGGCTGACGCTGCGCTTCGGCTAATGGACCTCATCGGCATCTGACATTTCAGAGCGATGAAGGCTGCCCGCGATCGAGGAGAACGATGATGCCTCACGAGCGTCCTTTTCGCTTCGGCACCAGTGTCTTCGTTGTCGACTCAGCGACGGCGTGGAGGGAATCGGCGCGGCGCGTCGGCTGCACGGTCTTCGCCAACGACTTCCGCCACCCGGCAATGCTGGCCAAGGAGTTGGCGACGCTCGATCTCCTCAGCGGTGGCCGCCTGGAAGTC
>JAICKJ010000305.1 GCA_025928015.1 Thermomicrobiales bacterium | reverse complement strand
GGTGCGGCTGACAATCCGAGACCAGCACGAGCTCGATGCAGTGCATGCCAACTTTTCCAGCGACGAGCTCGCGCACGTGCAGCTCAATTCCTTTACGTCGGGGTCGAGCTTCGTCTACTCGCTGGCGGGACGATTTCGCGAGCGCTTCCTGAGCGACCCCGCCTTCGCGGCGCGGGAGCGCCGAAAGCTCGCCTTCGCGCCCTGGTATACCGGAAGCAAAGACTATCAGGATGACAACGTCTACCCCGTGGACGCGAACACGGGCGTCGCGGGGTTCAGCCTGAACCTGGTTGACCGGACCGTCTCGCTGGTTACGCCGCGGCCATCATCGGATGCGTTCCCCCTTGGATTCGAAACGCTGGACCGTCTGACCTTCAACGATTGCGACGAGTTCGGCGGCGCGCTCGATGCGCTGGTCCAGCGATGGATGCCCACGCGGCTCCGCGAAACCGACACGGTGGCACTCTGGCACGGCCTCCGCTGCGAGCCGATCGCTGACGGCGTGCGCCTGCACGGCCGCTTCCGGCAGTTCACCGACATCACAGACGCCGACCATGAGTCGACGGTTCGGGCAGTTGTCGATCGTCTCCGGCGAGGAACAACGGTGGCGGAGCTCATCCAATCACTCGACGTCGATCCCTGCTGGGGAACGAAGATGCTCCACCGCTTCTTCGACGCCGGTGTGCTCCAGGAGGTTCGGACCTCATGACTGACGTGATCACCGTGAGCACCGAAGCCGCCCGCATCGATTCGATCCTGGAACGCGGGTTCGACCCAACCATGCCGGTAAGCCGCACCGATTTCGTACGGCTCATCGCCGATGCGGAAGTGATCGACACGGCCGGGATATCGGCCCTGCCACCCGCCATCGCTCAGATGCGTCATCAATATGGCGAGATCGGAGACGCGCTCACGTTGCCCGTCGCCGTGGGGCACCGCTGGCTCGTTCGTCTCCTCGATACCACCACGGTCTCGTTCGAAGAAATGGCGGTCACGGATGCCCTCGCGACGTTAGTTCGACGACTGGTGCCAGTGCTGCAACAGTTCGTGCAGTTCGAGGCGATCGTTTCCCGAGTGGCGCATGGCGTCGGCGGCGACGCCGGCCTGACGTCAGACGGCGATCATTCCCTCCTGAAGGCGTGGCTGGACCGATGGCAGATGTTGCCGGTCCTCGCCTCCCTGGTTACCCTCACCTTGGTGAACTGGATCCGGGCTGCCGAGGAGATGATCCGGGCGCTCGAACACGACCACGCCGAGCTCGCCGCCACCCTGACCGGCTCCAGCTCGCCGCTCACGATCCAGTCGATCCACGGCGACGCCGGTGATCTCCATCTCGGCGGCCGGTCGGTGATGATCCTGACGTTCGCCGATGGCGCCCGGGTCGTGTTCAAGCCAAAGCGACTGGCCATTTCCGACGTTTTCCGTGCCATTGTCGACCGGATCAACGCGGCCGCGTATTCAACGCCCCTCCGGGTCCACAGAGCCCTCGTGCGGGATGGGCACACGTGGGAGGAATATGTGCCGCACCGCCCATGTGACCGTGTGGAGCAGGTCGAACGATTCTACCGTCGCATGGGCGGCTGGATTCGTTTGCTCCAGGTGCTGGAAGGACGCGATTTTTGGCTCGACAATCTGATCGCTGAGGGCGAGTACCCGATCTTCATCGATCTGGAGACGATCATGCAGCCCCAGCGCAGGGACGCCGCGATGTCCGCGGCCGCCGAGCGGGTTCAGGACCGGCTCGAATCGTCTCCGCTGGTCACCAATATCGTCACCATGCCGGTCCCCATTGGACCGGGTATCGAAGGCGAGGATCTCGGATGCTTCGCCACGCCAAAAGCGTTCCTCTCACCGTTCCCGGCAACGGACATCACGGGTGTGCCATCCGTTGGGATGAGTCGGCTCGGATACCGCACCTGGACCCATCCAGAACACGCGCCAGTGCTGAACGAGCGATCGGTGCCGGCCGACAGGTGGTTTCCGGCAATCGAGACGGGTTACCGGGAGATGGCAGAGACGCTCGATGCGCTTGCCCCCGAGCTTCTCGAGCCCGGCGGACTGGTCGACCAGCTTTCCGCGCATCCGGTTCGCACAATCTTCCGGGATACGTGGACCTGCATCAGGATCATTCACCGGAGTATGGCGCCTCCACTCCTTGGGAGCTACCCACGTCGACGGCAGTTCCTGGAACAGATGCATCGCGATGCCAGTGACGCCGCCGCGGGCACCACTGCGGTCGTCGCCGCCGAAGTGCGCGCCATGATCTCCCTCGACGTTCCTTTCTTCAGTGCCGTTGGCGACGACGACGCGATTCATCCACCGGACGGCGCGCCGGTTCCCGCCTTCTTCGACGACACCGCGCATGATCGCGTCCTCGCCAACCTTCGTACCTTCACTCGGCAACGATTGGAGGACGACGTCGCACTGCTCAGAACGTCCTTCTGGACAGCGCACCCCGGGACACCAGTCGTCGGAGCGGTCGCGCTGCGGCGCGCGTCCCCGCCGATCGGGCGGACGGCGTGGAGCGATGCCGCGCGGCGAATTGCCGAGGGCCTCGCCGCAACGAGGACCGTCGCGGACGACGGATCCTCCAGCTGGATCGCGCTCACCTACCACCCGTCGGCCGATATCGAGACGTGCACGCCTATCGGCAACGATCTTCTGACCGGTCGGGCCGGATTGGTCATCTGCTTCATCGACCAATGGCGCGTCAGTGGCGAAGCTCGCTGGCGTGAGCTCGCCACGGAAGCTGCTCGGGAGGTCGCCGAGTCGATTCAGCAAGTGAGCAGCATGTGGAGGGCTGATCGGTCCGCCGAAAACTCGCACCTGATGGATGCACCATTGCTGCTCGGGGCTTTCACCGGCATCGGCGGCATGCTGTCGACGGTAAAGCTGGCATCCGGAACGCTTGACGAGCCGGCGCTCGCCAGTATGTGGCGGGATATCCTCGCCGGCGTCGACTGGGAATCAGCGCTTGCTCGCTCCAGTCATGATGTCGTTGACGGAAGCATCGGTCTCGGACTCGCGCTCACTGCGCACCGAGCATGGTTAGAGCAGCTGCCCTGTGGGCTGCGAGCGTCGCTGGCGAGCCTCGCCGACGACGAGGACGCTGGCGCGAGCGTCGTCCGGCCGCCTGGCGCCGTCGCGAAGCTGGCCGCGCTCCCTGGCGAGCGGGTCGCGCAACTGCTGATTCGCTCCCGGCTTGGCGCTGGCACCGCGGTCGAGCTGCCGGGATCGATCTCGGCGGTGCTCGAGTCGGCTCCGACCGTAGGTGACTTGCTGGGCGTGATCGAGCTGAGCTGGCCGGACGCGCCATGGTGGCCGTGCCTTTCAGACCTCGTGACGGAGGCGGCCGAGATGCGGGGGAGAGCCGCCGATCGGTGCATGCACATCGAATCGGCCGAGCTCGCGCTCGCGATGTGGCGGGCGTCAGGCGATGCGTGCTGGCATGAACGGGCGAGATCGCTGGGCGAGCGCTGGATCGCCGACTTCAATGCGTCGGGCAGCTGGTTCCCGACCGATCTCGCGGATGACCGGTTCCGGCTGTCGACGGTCCGGGGCGTCCCGGCGATCGCGTCCGTGCTGTGGCGGATCGAGGGGGCGCCCGTCGTGGCCGGTCCCCTGACGATGGACTGGCGGGTCTGGGGATCACAGTGCACCTGATACAAACCCGGCTGACTGCGCGAAAAGAGCGTCCGTCCCGCACCCCATCGCTGCGTCAAATTCAGGAAACCGAATGCGGTGTGGTTGCGATGGCCATCATCCTCGCTCACTACGGCGCTTGGGTGCCGCTCCCTGAGCTCCGCTGTCGCTGCAGCGTGTCCGAACACGGGGTCACCGCCTTGTCGCTGATCGAAACGGGCAAGCACTACGGGCTCGCCGTTCGCGCGATGCGCCTCAGCGCCGACGGACTGCGGCACGTACAGGCGCCGGTGATCCTGTTCTGGGATAACCAGCATTTCCTCGTCCTGGAAGGGATCCGAGGCAACATTGCCTGGGTGAACGACCCGGCGAGAGGTCACCGCAAGCTTTCGCTGGCAGCGCTGAGGAGAGGTTACTCGGGCGTGGCGCTCATTGCGCAACCCGGGCCCGCGTTCCGACCGGTCGGTAGCCCGCGCCAGCCGTTTCGCGCCGTCGCTGGCCTGCTGCGGCCTGGACGTTGGTGGCTCGCCCTGTTGGGCGCGGCGGTACTGGCGGAATCGCTCCTGCTGCCGCTGATGATCCTGTTGGTCGGAGATGCAATCGGCGACGAGTTGGCTGGAACGGCAGCCAACTGGCGCTTCCTCGCACTGTCGCTGGCCGGGCTCCTCATCGCATACGCATCGCAGCGCTGGCTGGCCGACGTCGCGCTCGGCGCGATTACCCGTCCGGTCCTATGCCGGCTCAACCATGATTTGGCGTACGCGCCGACGTCATTCATCCAGGCGCGAGGATCTG
>JAICKJ010000210.1 GCA_025928015.1 Thermomicrobiales bacterium | reverse complement strand
TCATCCTTCATCATCGCCATCCTGATCGCCATCCCGATCGGCGTGCTCTCCGCGCTCAAGCAGTACTCGCTCTTCGATCAGTTGGCGACGACCTTCGCGTTCCTCGGCTTCAGCATCCCGACCTTCTTCTCGGGCTTGCTGCTGATCATCATCTTCAGTGTCAAGTTAGGCTGGTTACCCTTCGTCTTCGACTCGACGGTCTCCGGCATCTGGCCCAACATCAAACAATCGCTCATGCCGGTGACAGTGCTAGCGCTATACAGCTCGGCCCAGCTCACCCGCTTCGTGCGCGCCTCGATGCTGGAGACGATCAACCAGGACTATGTGCGGACGGCACGGGCCAAGGGGCTCAAGGAGCAGGTGGTCGTCATCGCGCACGTCATGCGCAACGCAATGATCCCGGTCGTGACGATCATCGCGCTCCAGATGCCGGGCATCATCGGCGGCGCGGTCATCACCGAGCAGATCTTCCGTATCCCCGGCATCGGCCGCGCATTGATCGACGGCATTCTCTCCAAGGATGTGCCGGTAGTGATGGCGATCACCTTTGGTGTCTCGATCGCGGTCGTGCTCTTCAACGTGATCGCGGACATTCTCTACGCGGTGCTCGATCCGCGGATCAAGTACTCCTGATGCGCAGGACGCCGCTGCTGGCGGGCCGCGCTGGCCGCTCTTCGGGTGCCCGACAAGCCGGCGACAGCGACGTGAGGAACCTCGATGGCTAACGAACTGGAAGCCCAACAACTCGGAAAGACGAACGTGACGCCGGAGCTGGCCGCCGCCGAAGGGGTCGGGCCAGTCAGTCTGGACCGGGTGCGCAAGCAGCGCTCACTGTGGGGCAACGCCTGGCGCCAGTTCCGCCACCACAACCTGGCGATGGCGGGCGTGATCGTCTTCCTCTTCTTCACGGTCTGCTGTTTCCTTGGTCCGTTCGTCTACACCCGGCCCGTGGACGCCCCGTTCGAGTTCGGCGCCGGCCTGGCGCCGACCCTGCATCACCTGATGGGCACCGACTCGATGGGCCAGGACATCCTGGCGCGCATCTTCTACGGCGGCCGCATCTCGATCTCGGTCGGGCTGGTGGCCGCGTCGGTGGCGATCATCATCGGCACGCTCATCGGCGCGGTCGCCGGCTTCTTCGGCGGTGGCCTGGACAGCTTGCTGATGCGCCTCACCGACCTGTTCATCAGCTTGCCGCAACTGCCGCTGTTGCTGCTCATCACGTTCCTCTACAAGGACAAGATGATGAGCTTCTTCGACCAGACGACGGGGTCGGCGAACCTCGGCGTCTTCGTCCTCATCGTCGGCGTGATCGGCGGCCTGGCCTGGATGACAACGGCGCGGCTCGTCCGCGCCAGTTTCCTGTCGGTCAGAGAGAAGGAGTTCGTCGAGGCGGCGCGCTCGGTCGGCGCGTCCCGCTCTTCGTTGATCTTCAAGCACATCCTGCCGAACGTGATGAGCCCGATCATCGTCGCGGCGACCCTGGAGGTCGGCAACGCGATCATCTCCGAGTCGGCGCTCTCCTTCCTCGGTCTCGGCTTCCCGTCCGACGTCCCGACCTGGGGCGTGATGCTCTACAACGCGCAGAACTACATGCAGCTCTATCCGCATGAAGCGCTCATGCCGGGCATGATGATCTTCTTGACCGTGCTGGCGATCAACTACGTGGGTGACGGTCTCCGCGACGCGCTCGACCCGCGCAAGACGAGCTAGGGCCGGGGACAAGGCGATGGCAGAGAAGCTGAACATGAGCATGGATGAATTCAAGGCCATGCTTGAGGATGCGCGGTGCGACCACTGCGACTGCATGGCCGATCCGGCCGGACCGTTCGAGTGGAAGGACCACAGCCGGTTCATCGAGGTCCGGCCCGTGGAGACCGGCTGGCTGGTGCTTTGGGGCCGCTACGAGGACAAGGGGCGGCGTAAGCTGCACGCGGGGAACAGTGTCTACCTGACGCTCGACGGCGCCCGGCGGCGGGTCGCGGACGCCGCGATGGAGCTGACGAAGAGCCGCACGCTGGCGGCCGAGGCGGTCCAGACCTTCGACTGGTTCCCCTTCCCGAACCACCGTGCGCAACTGCCCAAGCCGCTTTGAGACATAGCGCCCGCGAGCGCGCGTTCTCGTAGTTCGCCCCCCCACTCCGTTTTGCCCTTCCCAATCCGGTTCATCGCCATTTCGAGCGCACGAGAAATCTCTCTGACGAGCGAAGCGAGTGCCTGCCGCGCTGGACGATCGCAACGGGTGCGCTCGCTCGCCCCGACGTCATGCTGAGGGATGAAGTCCCGAAGCATCCCCGCGCGCAGCGCTCTTCCGCAGTCGTCATCCTGAACTTGTCGAAGAGCCTGCCCTGCGCGTGCCGAAGGGATCTCCCCGCCAGGGCGTCGTCCGCTCTCGCGGACCGGCTTCGCCGCGGGATGCTTCGTTCCGTTCAGCATGACCGGGAGGGGGAGTGGCACGAGCAAACAGTTTGGTCCCGAACGAGGACGCTGCTGCGGCAGGAGATTTCTCCTTCGTCGAAATGACAGGGGCCCAGATCGGATTGCTCCAGGCCATGCGGCCGGCGGGGTCGGTGAGGACGAGGCGCAGGAAGCGGGCGCCGGGCAGCCATGTGAAGGTCGCGCCGGTCAGCAGGTCGCCGTCGGTCGCGCCCTCGCGGATCTGATCGTCCGGCGTGCGGCGGCGCTCGGCGTGGACCGTCGGATGCATGCGGCCGGCGTTGATTTGCGTGCCGTGGGGCGCCTGGGCAAGACAGGCGATCGACTGGACCGGCGTCGTGCGAAGGGTCAGTCGCTCGCCATCGGAGGCGAGGCCGAGGATGCGCGGGCCGGCGCTGGCGTAATAGCGGCCCTGGCTCAGCGCCTCCAGCACCGCCACACGGCTTTTCTCGCGCGCGTGGACCATGGTCCAGCCGAGGAATGACTCGAAGCCGGGCGTGTGCAGGTCATCGGTGGCGATGCCGCCGAGCCGGTGTCCCTTCGCCAGCCAGATGTCCCAATGCGCGTTGGCGTGCCCGCGGCCCTGCTCCACCTCGCAACCGGCGTTGAAGATCTCGATTCCCGCCACGCCGGAGAAGTCGTCCAGCTCCTCTGTGCGGAGACCGGACCAGACCGGGTGCGCGACGAAGGGCAGACCACCGGCCGCGCGGATCGTCCTCGCCGCCTCGGTCAGCGACATCTCCCTGGTCGCCTCCGGCATTCCGGTGACGCCGATCGCGAGGACATGCAGCGGCCCGCACGATGCCGGCGCCCGCAGGCTCAGCTCGGCGCCGCCGATCAGCAGCAGATCGTCCGGCCCGTCCGGCGGCGCGGTGAACTGGTCGTGGTCGGTGATCGCCAGCACGTCGTAGCCCGCCACGGCGTGGTAGCGGCGCAGCATGGCCGGCGGCAGCCAGCCGTCGGAGTTGGTCGTGTGCGTGTGCAGCGCACAGCGCAGCCAGACGCCCGGCGCGTCGTCGAACGGCGCGATTGACCGCACCGGCAGCGGATGGTGCTGCGTCGCCTGTTGTCGGGCCACCTATTCACATTCCTCCCACGCCTTGCGATCAGGACGAGCGTCTCATGCCTCGCACGGCAGTATCGCAAGCGTGTCCGGATACTCCCATGGCCGTTCTCGTCAACATGCGTCTGATGTCCCTCGGGGCTTGCACATACATGCAATGGCGGCGTGACGGAATCATTGATTCGCGATGGTATCATTGGTGTTGCGAGGCGCAAGGAGGAGTTGCCGTGAAGCAATACATAACGACAATGACGCAACGGGGCCAGGTGACCGTTCCGGTCGAGGTGCAGCGGCTCCTCGGGATCGGACCGCGAGATAAGGTTGCATTTATGGTCGAGAACCAGGAGGTCCGTATTGTTCCTGGCAGGGACTTGCTGAGTGGAGTGCTCGGTTCGGTCAAACGACTCGATCCTGATGATCAGACAAGTATCGAAGACTTGATTGACGAAGCGAGAGGCGAGCGCGCTGAGCACGTTGAAGCGAAGTGGCGGGCTGAATGAGGTTCGTCGATACCAACGTGTTCGTAACAGCAATGGTGGACCCGGTCAATGATCTGGAGCGACGGAAATCGGGCGCTTGCGGGGCATTGTTTCAGCGGGTCGTTGCCGGAGAAGAGCAAATCCAGACCCACGACACGATCATCGCCGAGGTTGCCTACGTTCTCTCCCGAGGACGCCAGTTCCGGTTGCCTCCGGCAGAGACGGTGAGGCGCCTTCGTCCATTGATTGCGCTTCCACACCTTCGGCTGCCAAACAAGCGGGTCATGCTGCGGGCGCTCGACACCTGGCCGCACATGCCAAAGCTCGATTTCGAGGATGTGCTTACATTCGCTTACGTCACCGACGGCGAAGACGGCGAACTCTATAGTTATGATCATGATTTTGACCGGCTGCCCGGCATTCGGCGAGTAGAGCCCGCGTGAGCGATTCGCCTTGCGCGATTCCACAATGCAGGCGACCATTGTTTGAGGGCGGTCCGCTGGGTGGCCGCCTCGTGTTGTGTCTTTGAGATGAAGGGTCAAGTACAGGGTGCTCAATTTTCCGTTCGATCAGCCAGGGACGTTCTTTCGCGGTAATCTGCATGCGCATAGCACCAATTCGGACGGGTCGTTGCCGCCGGCGGAGGTCGTTGCCGCCTACCAGGCGCAGGGCTACGACTTCTGCGCGGTGACCGATCACTACATGGAGCGTTTCGGCTTCCCGGTGACCGACACGCGGCCGTTCCGGACCGGGAACTTCACCACGTTGCTCGGCGCCGAGCTGCATGGGCAGGGGCTGGGCAATGGCGGACTCTGGCACATCGTCGCGGTCGGGCTGCCGGTCGACTTCGCGCCGCAGACACCGGACGAGAACGGGCCGGAGATCGCCGCGCGGGCCCATGCGGCCGGCGCGTTCGTCGCCATCGCTCATCCGGCGTGGAACGGCGTGACCCAGGCGGACGCGAACACGATCGCTGACTACGACGCGATCGAGATCCACAACGAGGGGCACACGAACGACAGCGACCGGGGCAACGGCTGGATGCTGGCCGATATGCTGGCAACATCGGGCAGCCGCTTCTCAACGATCGCATCGGACGACGCGCACTTCAAGGAGCGACCGGACCGGTTCGGCGGCTGGATCAATGTCAAAGCCGAGTCGCTCGATCCGGCCGCGCTGCTCGCCGCGCTCAAGCAGGGGCGCTACTACGCGAGCACGGGCCCGTCGATCCACAACGTCGCGTTCCGCGGCGAGCAGCTCGTCGTCGAGTGCAGCGAGGCGAGCGCGGTAATGCTGGGCGGACGCGGCTCGACCTGCCGCTACGTCCGCGGCGACGGGTTGACCCGCGCGGAGTTTCCGCTCGGGCCGTTCGCCGACGCGTTCTGTCGCGTCACGGTGATCGATGAGCGCGGCAAGAAGGCGTGGACCAATCCGCTCTGGCTGGACGAGCTCTCGGTCGGGTAAGTGACCTAGATCAGACCCGCACGCACGGCCAGGATGGTGGCGGCGGTGCGGTTGTCGACGTTGAGCTTGGTCAGGATGGCCTTGACGTGGTGGTTGACCGTGCGGGGGCTGATGGTGAGCTCGCTGGCGATCTGCCGGTCGGAGTGGCCCTGGGCGAGCAGCCGGAGCACGTCCAGCTGGCGTGGGCTGAGCCCGAAGTCGTTCTCCGGCACTGTTCTGGCCAGTGACGGCAGGGAGACGGCCAGCGCATCGGCGATCGCCTCGTCCAGGGTCATCGCGCGACCCGCGGCCCACGCCGCCGCGAAGGTGTCCGCTGTCAGGGCGTGTCGGGCCACCGCCACTTCGGCCTCATACTCCTCGCGGTACCGGAGGCCGAGCGCCGTGCCGTAGAAGGCGCGCTGCGCCTCCGCGGCGCCATAGAGGCGCGCGGCGACCACCGCCTGACCGGAATGCGCGGCGATATCGGCGATGTCCTCCAGGTTGGCGTTGATCCCCCAAATCTCGCGGAGATCGATGCGCTGGCGCAGCGCCTCCTGCACATAGTCGAGGGCTTTGGCGAGCTCGCCGCGTTTGTAAGCGATGTAGCCGATGCCGTGGAGCGCGCGCGCGATGCCTACCAGGTGGCCGAGATCGCGATAGAGCTCCAGGCCGCGCTGGCAGTGCTGCTCGGCCCGATCCAGCGCCGCCAGGTCAGCGTGGTTCGCGTCGTCGCCCAGCGTGCCGAGCACGGCCATCTCGCAATGGGCGCCGGCGGCGCGGCCGCGATCACCGAGCGCGTCGAAGGTTCGCCACGCCTCCTCGAGGGATCGCCGCGCCGTCGTCTCATCACCGACGTTGGTGGCGATGCACCCGTAGAGGTAGGCGATGCGCGCCTGCGCATCGGCATCGTTGGCTTCGTCGGCCAGCGCGCGGCCTTGCTCGACGCAGGCTGTCGCGAAGGTGTAATCGCCCTGGCGGATGGCGAGCAATCCGGCCACTTCCAGGGCGCGGGCGCGCAGCGCCGGTTCGCCATCGTCGCCATCCAGCGCGCGGCGGATCCAGCCGGCGCCTTCACTTTCCACACCGTGATAGAGCCAGAGCGCGTAGAGCGCGGTGGTCGTGGCGAGGGCGAGGTCCGTCTCCTCGTGCTCCAGCAGCCAGGTAAGCGCTTGCCGCATGTTGTCGAGCTCCGGCTCCAGCATCGCCCGCCAGTCGCCCGGGCCCGCGCACCAGAAGGCCGCATCGGCGCGGAGGGCGAGCTGGGCAAAGAAGTGGGCGTGCGCCTCATACGCATCATTCGCTTCGCCGCTGAGGTCAAGCTGTTCCGTGGCGTATTCGCGAATGACCGCGAGCATGCGGAAGCGTGTCGCGTCGTCCGGCATGGTCTCCTGGTCGATCAGGCTCTTCGCCGTGAGCGAGGTGATGCCATCGAGCACCGGCGTGGGCCTGCCCTGACTGTCGATGGCGCGGCAGACGTCCTCGGCGGCATCGAGGGTGAGCCCGCCGGCGAAGACCGCGAGGCGCCGGAAGAGCGACTGCTCGACCGGCGACATCAGATCACAGCTCCAGGCGATGGCGCTGCGCATGGTTTGCAGCCTCGTCGGCGAGTCCCGCGCGCCGCCGGTGAGCAACGGCAGGCGATGGCGCAGCCGTGCCTGGAGCTGGCCGGGCGTGAGGATCACCGTCCGCGCGGCGGCCAGCTCGATCGCCAGTGGCAGGCCGTCGAGCTGGCGACAGATGGCGGAGATCGCGGTCAGCGTCTCCATGTCCGGGGTGAAGTCACTGCACACGGCGTGGGCGCGATCGATGAAGAGGCGGATTGCGTCGGATGAGGCGATGGCGTCCGCGGATTCGGCGGTCGGCAGCGGCAGGGGCGCGACGGCGAAGAGCTGCTCACCCGCGATGCGGAGCACCTCCCGGCTCGTGGTCAGGACATGCAGCCCGGGGCATCCGCTCAGGAATTCGGCGACGAGCGGCGCGGCGTCGATGATCTGCTCGAAGTTGTCGAGCACGAGCAGGCACCGGCGTGGCGCCAGCACCGTGATGAGCTGATC
>JAICKJ010000231.1 GCA_025928015.1 Thermomicrobiales bacterium | reverse complement strand
GACCTCGTTATTTGTAAGGGTCACGGGCCGCAGATCGCGTTGCTGCGCGTTGCCGATGAACGCGAGTTCCACCGGCCAGGCGGGGAAGCGGACGCTGATCTCACGCGCCTCGGTCGCGTACGATGCCAGGTAGCAGACCAGATCGTGGTCGCCTGCGTCGGTCGAGAGGTGCGTGATCTCCACGTCCGGATCGTCGAGCGCGATGAAGCTGCCCTCGGCCGCTTCGGCGTTGCGCTCCGTCGCGCGGTTCGCGACGACGCCGACCAGCGGCGCGGCCACCGATGCGCCGAGCGAACGGGCGGTCTCGGTCAGCGACGCGCCGTCACCGCTCGGCACCGCGACACCGTACCGGAATGTCATCTCACCGCCCTGCTGATGTGGGAAGTTGGTGTCCCAGATGTTGTTCAGCGCCCAGGAGTAGAAAGTTCCCGGCTCGACTGGTGTGGAAACCGGGAAGGGCGCGTAGGGGATGTGGATCGCGCCGGTCTGCACCAGCGGCGCCTGCGCCGTCGCCCAGGCAATGCCGCCTTCTTCACCGCTCACGGTCGCCCAGTGCCGGGTGGCGCGGAAATGCTGCGCCGAGCCCGGCACATGCGGACTGTCCGACCCAGCGACGCCGCCGGTGATCTCGAAGGCGATCTCCGGGTCAGTCAGCGCGAACGGGAAGGCGACATGGACGCTCTCTTTCTGCGGCGTCGGCTGTTTCAGGAGCCGGTGCGCGATCTCCAGACGGCTCGTGCCATGAATGGCCGTCAGCGTCGTCTCCATCCAGTCGATGCCCTGCCCCTGTGCCCGCCAGGTCACCCGGTCGAAAACGCCGTTGCGCTGCCGGCAAGTCACGACGCCGAACCCGGCCGTCGCGCGGGAGCCGAGCAGCGAGAGATCGTGCGCCCGCGTCCGGCTGGAGAGATGGTTGAAGCCCGGCGCGGTCGTGTAGCGGTCATAGATGTACTGGCCGAAGCCAAACGCGGCGTCCGGATTGACGAGGTTACGGCCGGTTTGCCGCTCCTCGATCGCGGTGACCTTCGCCTCGCGGGCGTCGAAGGCGACCCGCAACGCGTCGCTCAGCAGCGGCTCGTCCAATGCGATGCCGGATACACCGGAACGATCATCGTCGGCCGCTCTCACCGTGAAACGGGCGTAGCCCATCGCCGGCACGTCGCGGGCGAGGAAGGTGAGCCAGCGCCCGCGTGGACGATACTGCGGATGGACTTGTGGCTCGACGACGCAGGGGAGCTCCTGACCGGACCGCTCATCGACGACCGCGAGGTGGTCGCTCTGTGGCAGCCGCGCCTCGGGCACGAAAACGCGCGCCAAATCGGTCCGTCGCCAGGACGAGGGGTTGAAGATGGCGACGCCGGCGCCCTGGTCGCTCGCGGCGAGTGGGGCGAGTCGCGCGGCGGCGAAGTCGAGCAATGTCACCGTGGCGTCGTGCGCCTCGTGAGCGAAAGCCGCCTTGCGGCCCCATTCGCGGGCGCCGGACGACCTGTGCTCGGCCATCATCGCCCACGGGTCGGCTGCGCCCCACGTGTGCTCGTCGAAGAGGGTCATGTCATCGTAGACGGCCGCGACCTGCGCCTGGACGCTCCGCTCAGGCGTGCCCTCGTTGCGGTCGGCGATGGCGTGTAGCGTCTGGGCGGTCCGGATGCCGGACTGCGCCTTGCGATTCAGCCCCAGCTCGATCGCCGCCGAGCCGATGCCGTCGGCCCACCAGTCGGTCCAGTCGCCCTCGTAAACCGGCAGCGTCTCGCCGTATCGCTCACGCACCGCGTCGAAGAAGTCACAGTTGATCGCCATGCGAAGATGGGGATAGACCCAGGTCTCATTCCATTGCCTGACCGTCTCGGCGACCGTCAGGCTTGGCGGCGCGTTGTCGGCGTGTTCGCCCTGCACGCGAATGTGGAGGAGATCGATGCCGTCCGGCACCCGCGAGACCAGGAAGGCGGCATTTGGGCCGGCCCAGCCGAAGCGCGTGCCGTAGGGGTAGGGCCGGGTCGCCAGCGCGAGCAGGTATTCCGGCAGCACGCCACCGGCCACGTCGAAGCCAGTGGCGAGGCCGGCATTGATCCCTTCCATGTAGGCATTGCCCATCGCCGTGTCGGTGTACCAGACGAGCAGTTTCTGTCCGTCCGGCGCCTGCCACCAGAACGGCCGCCGGAGCCGCTGCCCATCGAGCAGGTATGGGATCGAGCGGCCGGCGTAGTTGTGCGCGACCGAGAGGTTCTTGACACCTGCATCCGTCAAGAGCGTCGCCAGACCGACGGTCGCACCCGGCACGTCGGTCTGCATCGCGCTCTCGATCGGCACGTCGTACGTGTCGCGCAACTCGGTCGCGAAATCGAGCGTGCGGGCCAGCTCGTCGATCGAGTATGCCTCGGTGTGCATCGAGAACGGGAGCGCGTTGACCTCGATCCGCCCTTCGCGGATCCGTGCCAGCATCCGCTCCCGCTGCGCCGCCGGCCGGCGGCGCAGCCAGTGGCGGAGCGGCCAGGTGACCTCGATATTCCAGCGGAACTTCGCGTCGTCCGGGAAGTCGTCTGTCTGGTCGCACAGGTCGAGGACGGCATCGAGATAGCCCAGATGCTGCGAGAGCACCATACCCTGCGGGTCGGTGTAGCCGATGTCGAGGTGTGAGTGGTGGATGACATCGACCGTCCACTTGCGCTGCGGCGCGACGGTGATCGACTGCCGCGCGATCTCGCCTCCGGACGTGAGCGTCAGATCAAATTGTTGCTTCTGAGCAACCTCGGGCACGAAGAGCAGCAACGTGCCGGGATGATCACTGGCCGGCAACTCACCGTGGTCGAGCTCGCCACCGTCACCGCTGAGGGAGGCGGTGATTCCCTTCCCATCAAGCGACGCGATGCGGACGCCCTGCCAGAGACCGCCATTCCGCTGGGCGAAGAGCGCGGCCGCCGCGATCCGGAAGCGACCGCCGCCCACAGCCACTTCCGTGCCGTCGCAGCCAGTGACCAGCTCTTCCCAGTAAGGGAACTGGGCGGCCGTCCGGTTTATCCGATTGGTTTGCGCCATCTTCACACCCTCGCTTGTACCTGCCATCGATCATCAGCAATGGCGAGATTGTGGGGGCCAGGGCGGAAACGTCAAGCCAGCGCAACAATCGGCCCGGGTCACCTTTGACCCGGGCCGATCGAAATCACTGGATTGGCGTTGCGTGAGCTAGGGCGCGAGGAGGCGATCGACGCGCTCGCGGATCGTCGCCTCGATCATGCCCTGGAACGGCTTGGCCGCCCAGGGGATGTCGCCGTTGAGGACGACCTGGTTCGGCTCGACGGTGAGGGTGCCGCCGGTGTTGAAGCCCTGGGCCGTGAGCGAGAAGGTGCCGGTGTTGCCCTGCCAGTCCTCCTTGAGGTTGCTGACCTGGTTGCCGTGCTGCTGCTTCAGCTCGTTGATCATCCCCTTGATTCGCTGCAGCGCCTCGTCTTCGCTGATCTGGTACGGGATCTTCATCGTCATCTTGGGCACAAAGGGTCTCCTTCGATCGGCGCGTGGTCCGTGTCTACCGCACTGTGACTCGATACCGCGTTTATACCCTATCTTCCGGTTAGGCCGCGCAGTCGCCAAACGATCCCGGCGCCGGCATGTATCCTTGGCGACACAGAGGATCGCATTGCGATCACGCACGTGAACACGGACGGGAAGAGGTTCGAGCGGGATGGCGGAAACGAGGCGGCAGTGGTTCCGGCGATTCGTGGCATGTGTGCTGCTGCTCATCACCATCCTCCTGCCGCTCGGCCCCGGCGAAGTCGCCGACGCGGAGACGCCAGCAGCATCCCGGTCAGACACCGGTTACCGTCTCGACGTCAAGGGCGTACAGGGGCAAACGCTGCCGCGCGATGTGCAAAAGGCGCAGGTCCACAAGATCGTCGACGGCGACACGATCGAGATCGTCTACCCGCCCGACGACTGGTGGTACAAGGTCCGGCTCATCGGCATCAACGCGCCGGAGTCGGTCAAGCCGAACTCGCCGGTCCAGTGCTATGGCAAGGAGGCGAGCAAGCGGATGGCCGAGATCATCCCGGTCGGCGCGACCGTCTACCTCGAACGGGACGTCTCAGACGAGGACCAGTATGGCCGGTTGCTGCGCCACGTCTGGGTCGTGGATGGGGAGACCGGGAAAGCCTACCTCGTCTCCGAGCTCCTGACGCGCGGCGGCTACGTCGATGCGCGGCGCTACCGGCCGGACGACAAATACGACGAGCGGCTGGCGCAGGCGGAGCTGGCCGCCAAACACGGGGACGATGGCCTCTGGGGCGCGTGCGCGCGATGATCAACGCCATTGACAGGGCCCGGAGGCTCCGGTATAGTCACACCCGCTGTCCGCTTACCAATCGGTAGGTTGATCGCGGCGCGGTCCGGCCAGTGAGCGCGCATCCACCCAGCCGACAACGACGGAGACCGCGATGACCGAAGATTCCCGCCAGGCGCCGCCGCCTGGCTCCGCGGTGGTGAGCGACGAGGAAGCCGCGCACTACCTGTCGCACGACCAGATCCTCGTCGCCATGATCGGCCTCATGGCCGGCATGTTGCTGGCGGCGCTCGACCAGAGCATCGTCGGCACCGCGCTGCCGCGCATCGTCAGCGATCTCGGCGGTCTCAATCACCTCTCATGGGTCGTCACCGCCTACCTGCTGACCTCGACGGCGGTCACGCCGCTCTGGGGCAAGATCTCCGATCTCTACGGCCGGCGGATCATCTTCCAAATCTCGATCGGCATCTTCCTTGTCGGCTCGGCACTCTGCGGACTCAGCCAGAACATGGAGATGCTGATCGCCTTCCGCGCCTTCCAGGGCATCGGCGGCGGCGGCCTGATGGCGATCGCGCTGGCGATCATCGGCGACATCATCCCGCCGCGCGAGCGCGGCCGGTACCAGGGCTATTTCGGCGCCGTCTTCGGCGTCTCCAGCGTGGCCGGACCGCTCCTCGGTGGCTGGTTCACCGACGGCCCGGGCTGGCGCTGGATCTTCTACATCAACATCCCGATCGGCATCGTCGCGATGATCATCATCGCCTCCGTGCTCAAGTTCCCGATGACCAGGCGCGATCACTCGATCGACTACCTCGGCGCGGCGATCGTCGTGGCCGCCGTCACCTGCCTCCTGCTCTATCTCAACTGGGCCGGCGGCGCCTACGGCTGGTTGACGACCGGGCCGCTGCTGCTCGTCGCCGCGTCGATCGTCCTGGCCGTCCTCTTCGTCTGGGTCGAATCCCGCGCGACCGAGCCGATCATCCCGCTGCGGCTCTTCCGCAATGCGATCTTCTCGGTCGGTAACACCTTCGGCTTCCTCGCCGGCATCGCCATGTTCGGGGCGATCATCTTCCTGCCTCTCTTCCTGCAGGCGGTGATGGGTATGTCGCCGACGGAATCCGGCCTGGCGATGCTGCCGGCCGTCGTCGGCATCTTCACGACCTCGATCGGCTCGGGCATCCTGATCACGAAGACGGGCAAGTACAAGATCTACCCGATCCTCGGCGCCGTCGTCCTGATCGTCGCCCTCTTCCTGATGGGCCATCTCCACGTCAGCACGCCCTACTGGCGGATCGCCATCTACTCGTACCTCTTCGGTGCCGGGCTCGGCTTCACGATGCAGACGATCACGACGGCGGTGCAGAACGCGGTCGAGTTCCGCGACATGGGCGCGGCGACGAGCGGCACGACCTTCTTCCGCCAGCTCGGTGGCGCGATCGGCACCGCGGTCTTCGGCGCGGTGCTCTCCAGCCGGCTGTCGCATTACCTGACCGAGGAGTTCGTCAAGGCGGCCCAGTCCGGGGTCAAGCTGCCGGCCGGCGGCGCCTCGGGAGCGGCGGTGGACGCCAACAACATCCAGGCGATCCAGGCCCTGCCGGAGCCGATCAAGCACATCGTGCTGACCGCGTTCACCGACGCGATGAACGACGTCTTCCTGGTCGGCATCCCGTTCATCGTCATTGCGCTGATCGTCTCCTTCTTCCTCAAGGAGATTCCGCTGCGCACCGGCAAGCCGGAGGGCGAGGAAGCGCCGGCGGAGATGGTCTCCGCCTACGGCGACTGATCGAATCCCGGACACCGGTTGTCCCCTTTTCGTGCGACGATCGAACGCAGGTCATTCGCGCGCCCGCCAACGTGGCGGGCGCGTCATCATCAAGGAGCTGCTGTGTCCGATCAGATTCCGGTCAGCGTGTTTCGCGCTGCGCTGCTCGCTTTGCTGGACGAGACATTCACCGAGGTAACGGGCATCTACCTCGACCGTGGGACGTCCATGTTCGAGACGCTGGCGACGGTCTCGGCCGAGGACGCATCGCGTCCGGTCGGCGGCGGTTGCGCCAGCCTCGCCGCGCAGGTCAACCACACGACGTTCTACCTCGACGTGGCGCAGCAATTCGCCGCGGGCAACCCGCCGCAGAAGGTCGATTGGGACGCTTCGTGGGACGTCTGCGCCGTCGATGACGAGGAGTGGCAGGTATTGATCCAGAAGCTGCGCGACGCCTATCAGGCGACGCGGCACTTCGCCGCCACGTTCGGCAACTGGAACGAGGATTTCGTCGGCGGCGCGTTGGGCATCGTCGCCCATTGCGCCTACCACCTCGGCGAAATCCGCCAGGCGCTCTGCACGCTGAAGGGCAACCGCACCAAGGCGGCGTAACAGGAGGACTAGCTGCAATG
>JAICKJ010000300.1 GCA_025928015.1 Thermomicrobiales bacterium | reverse complement strand
TGAGGGGGGCGCGTGGCCGTGACGGGGTCGGCGTGGGTCGCGATGAGGAGGCGGAGGGGGAGGGGCACCCCGGGGCGCGCCCTGCGGTGGGCGGGCGGGCGGCCGCGTAGCGAGTAGGGCGCCGCGACGCGGCGCGGCGCCTCGCCGGGCGCCGCGCCGCCGGTCGCCGGCGGCGCCATGCCAAGGAGGTGGCTCCGGGTTTTCGCGGGAGCGGATGAGCGAAGACTGGCGAGCAGGCGCGACAGCATGAACGTGATCAGGACCGCCGAGGCGAGCGAGAAGAGCACCCAGAGCTGGTTGTAGAACTTGAAGACCGTGTTCATCCGGTAGGCATCGGTGTCGCGCAGGTTGTCGGCGAGGAAGACGACCTCGATCGCCGCGCCGACGAGCATGCCGGCGGCGATCATCGCGCAGAGGAAGCGCTCGCTCGGCCGTTTGAGCGCCAGCCAGGCGATGCCGGCGGCAAGACCGAACGCGACGTAGATCGCCATCCACTGGCGATCGGTGAAGAGCGCGTAGAGCATGGCGCCGACGGCAACGAGGATCAGCAGCCGGACCGCGTCCGGCGGCAGGCTCAGCTCGCTCCGGCGCGGCGCCAGATTCCAGAGCAACGCCAGCAGGATCGTGGCGACGACGATGACGACCGCGTCGATGGCGGCGGTCTGCATGGACAGGCCGCGATTCGACGCGTACCAGAGACCGAGCAGGACGAGGCCGAGGATACTCAACGGCATGATGGGCTCGGCTAGCGCCGGCACGGCGCGGTGCGCGAGCAGGAGCGTCACCAACCCGATGAAGATGATCAGCATCCAGCCGCCGAAGTGCGAGAGACCGGCGTTGAACGGCGTCACGCCCCGGGTCTCACCGAGCGAGCTATATAGCGCGACATAATGCGAGATGAACGGCTCGAACGCGATCGCGGCGACTACCGCGATCACGCCCAGGCTGGCGGCGGTGAGCACGAGCCGCCGCGGGAGCGACGGAATGGCGCTCGTCGCGGCGAAGAGGGCGACGGCGGTCAGGGCGGCGTAGGTGGCGACGTCCCACGCATTGGTCGGGTAGAGCGTGCCGAGCGCGAGCGCGAGCAGCAGGATGGTCACCGCGACGGAGACCGTCTCCGCCCACACCGACCGGGGCCGGGTGACGACGGCGAGGATGCGCCGTGGGTCGCGGGCCAGGGCATAACTGAGCCCGATCACGAGGACGGTGATGGGCAACGCGACGACGTGGGCGTGGAGATCGGCGTAGAGGGCGGTGAAGTAGGGGAACTCGGTGATAGTATTCGGGATCGCCCGGCTCGGCCCCCAGACCCAGAAGCCCCAGGCATCGACCGGCCCGCCCCCCTGGAGCGCCCGATTCACAACCTGCGCGGCGCTCATCATGTTCCCCGCGAAGACGACGCAGAAGGCGCCGAGCAACCCGGCCGGGATGGCCAGATTCCGTCGCCGGCTCAACCGGCTGCCGAGCGCGGCGGCGACGCTGAAGGCGCCTGACGCGAGCAGCGCGATGACCGTCGGCTGGGCGAGGTTGAAGCCGATCTCGCTCGGGATGCCGGTCAGTTTGAAGCAGAACGCGACGAGATAGAGCCCGTAATAGTAGTAGTTGATGTAGCCGCCGGCATACCACGGATCGAGCGGCGGGAAGTGGGCGCTGCGCAGGATCGCGTTGATGTGCGCGAACTCCATCGGCTTCTCGCCGCCCCAGATCGGGTGCCAGGAGTCGGGATTGAAGTAGCGCATCAGCAGCCAGAAGGCGAAGACTCCCCAGAAGACGAGCTCGCCGGCGACGATGATCCGAACGGCGTGCCGATCGCGCCTGAGCGCCGCCGGCCGGACGCGCCGGGCGAGGAGCCAGGCGATCGCGGCGACGACGAGCACGGCGACGGCGCACCAGACCGCCCGGAAGGCGATCGCCTGCTGGCTGGCGAGATACCAGACGCCGAAGCCGGCGAGCAGGAGCGTGAGCAGACGGCCGAAGCCGCGGCCGCGGTCCGGGAACCCGGCGAAGACGAGGTCGACCAAAGGCCGCGCGGCGACCTGCAGGACGATCAGGAGCACGACCCAGAAACCCAACGCAACCCAGGAATGGCTCGTCCACGCCGCGCTCCAGCGGGCATCGCTGACGACGGGGAGCTGATCGACCGGCTGGTCGAGCATCAACGACTTCTGATCGGGCGCCTCGCGCTGGGCATAGGTCTTCTGGAGCGATGAGGTAGCGAAAAGCTGGCTAAAGCCGGCGCGGGTCGGGAAGTCGGTCTTCTTGAAGACCCAGACGTGCGGATGGTCGTAGTTGATGAACGACTCGTCGGCGGTGTTGTCCGGGAAGGCGATGGAGCCGAGCCGCGGGTAGTCCGCGAAGTCCTTGACCAACGTGAACCCGAGCTTGCCCTGGAAGAGATTGTCATAAAACGCGATCTGGACCGGGTAGCGCCATGGGGCGGTGACGATGCCTTTCATCACGCGGTTGGAGGCGAGCACGTAGTAGTCGGCCTGCGAGAGATTGTCGTAGAGATAGGCGGCGGCGGTCTGGTCCGGTAGCTTGGCGAGCTCTCCCTCCAGGTCGGCGAAGCCGCCGGTCGCCGCCTCTCCGCCCTGGAGCATCGTCTGTCCAGCCTTGATCGTCGCCCGGGTGAGCGACGGGCTGGTGGTCATTGCGTCGGCGGCGTGGCCGAGCAGACCGGCGACGTGGACCCGCGTGTCAGCGTCGAGCGAAGCGAGCTGGGCGCCGGCAGCGTGCTGCAGGAGTCGCGCCGCTTCCGTGTAGTCCCGCGCCGCGATGGCTCGAGCGACCGGCTGCCCCGCCGACACCGAGTTGAAGGCGGTCACAAGCTGCTGCGCATCGCCCTCGGTGGGAAAATCCTGGAACAAGTTGAGACTGACGCCGTCGATGCGCCGGGAATACGAGTCGAGCCCAGGCATGAGGGAGATCGGCAGCCGGTCGTCCCAGATCTCGTCGCTCGTGCGGCTGCCTGGAGGCAGATGCTCGAACATCCAGACCGACGCGGTCAGCCGCGGCTGATCCTTGGCGTAGACGGCGCTGTAGCTGAGACCGGTGGCGATCGCCGGCACGACGATGAGCAGTGCGACCAGCGGCGCGAAGACGATGCGCCGGCCCGACCGCGCCCATTGCAGCGCGCGGTCGCCGAGCGCGGCTCCCGCCAGACAAAAGACAGGCACGATCGGCAAGAGGTAACGCAGGAACTTCGACTCCGGCAGGAGAATGACAGCCCCATAGAGCACGAGCCAGGCGAGGATGACGGTCGCGCCCCGGCTGAGCCACGCGACCGATCGCCAGGCGAGGAACGCGAGGCCGATCACGCCCGCAAGGCCGATGGCCGGTCCCAGCCCCCAGTGCACGAGCTGGCCGAGCTGATACCAGAGGCGCGGCGTGCCGATGTACTCGCGGGTGAAGGGCACATCCCACTGCCCGGACTGGATCGACGCCTGCTGGCTCATCGAATCCCAGTAGGCGCGTGGATCGAGCAGCCCGAACGGCTCACCGACGAAGAAGAGGGCGACCGTGCCCACTGCCACCAAAAAGGCGCGGATGAGCAGCGCCGACACCTGTCGCGGGATCGAGAGATAAAGGCGCGCGCGGGACCAGGCGTCCATGATGATCGCCAATGCGAGCACGCCGCCGAGGGCGAAGACGCTGCTCTTGCACGCCAACGCGAGGCCGAAGGCGGCGCCGGTTAGGAAGAAGGCGCGTTTGTGGCCCATTTCGGCCGCCTCGATCGCGAAGAGCAGGCTGAGCGCGGTGAAGAACATGACCCAGGATTCGGTGGTAAAGAAATGGGCGAGCTGGATCGCGATTGGCGAAACGGCGTAAAGCAAGGCCGCGATCAGGCCGGCGGTGACCGAGAGGACGCGGCGGCCAATAAGGTAGATCAGGAGGATCGTCGCGGTGTCGAGCAGCACGTTCCAGGCGCGCCCCAGGTAGACCTCACGGCTGTATGAGTGCCAGTCGACGCCGGTCGCCGCTTGCGCGACCTGGGCGGTGAGCTCAGTGATGTAGACCGGGAAGGTGCCGTAGGCGAAGCCGGAATACTGCCCGGTCTTCGGATTGTACGGGCGCGGATTGATCGTACTTTTCGCCGGATCGAGCAGGTGCGACCAGTCCGGTGGCCAGCTCAGGGTGATCCGGCCAACCATGACATCCGCGACGATGTGCCGTTCGTCCGGGTGGAGATAAGTCCCGTGATCCCAGTTCAGGCCGTAAAGACGAAGCGCGAAGCCGAGTGCGAGAATCAGCACGAGAAGCATGATAGGGAGCGCCGCTCGCGCCGATCGTTCCCGTGGTTGCCCCGCGCGCGCTTCCATCAAACGTCCTCGCCTCGTGCATCAATCATGCTTGCGGCCAGCCGCTTCACCGCGGCTAAGACTAGCATGATCCGTGAGCGGTCGAAGGAGGAGAGAGCATGCGGTCGCCGTATCACGTCGTCTTCATGGGCACCCCCGGGTTCGCGGTGCCATCCCTGGAGGCGCTGGCCGCGCTGTCGGACGTGGAACTCGCCGGCGTGGTGACGCAACCGGACCGGCCGGCCGGTCGCGGTCGGCGTCTG
>JAICKJ010000038.1 GCA_025928015.1 Thermomicrobiales bacterium | reverse complement strand
CGAATAGCCGAGGATCGGCGTGAGCGGTGAGCGCAGTTCGTGGGAGACGACCGAGATGAACTCATCGCGCAGGCGTTGCGCCTCCTTGAGGGGACGGACGTCCTGGAAGACGGCGACGACGGCGTCGAGCTCCCCGGAATCAGTGAGCAGCGGGGCGGCGCTTGCCACCACCGGCAGCTCGTCGCCGCCCTTCTGACGCACCGTCAACTCCACCCCGGTCACCGTCTTGCCGTCGTCCAGCACCCGGAGGATCGGCTGGACCGTCTCCGGATGATCGTCCTCCGACGCGATTTGCAGGTGCTGCGCCTGCACCGGCACGACGAGTGGATCGGCGGCGAGGCCGAACATGCGCTGGGCGGCGGCATTGGTGGCCACGATGGTGCCGTGCGGCGGTCGAGCGACCATCACGGCTTCGGGCATGGCCTGAATAACTGATTGCAGCCGGCGGTGGTTGTCCTGGACGCGGTCGAACCGCGCTTCCTGGGCGTCCGCGATCGTGGCGGCCTCGAGGAAGGCGACGGTCCGGTGTCCGAGCGCCTGAAGCCGGGCGATGGCCGTCTGGCTATAGCGATTCGGCACGTAGAGCCCGACCCAGGCGACGCCGACGACACGGTCGCTGGCCGAGATGAGGGGGACGCCCATCACCGACTGAATATGGGGGTTGGTGCCGAAGACATCGTCCATGATCGGCTCGTAGTCGAGCTCGTTCAGGGCGATCGGCCGTCGCTCCCGCGCGACCCGGCCGACGAAGCCCTCGTTCGCCGGTATCTCTCTCGCCTTTTCTGACTCCTCGTCCCCGGCATCGGCGTAAGCGGCCGCGCGCGTGAAGATCGTGCCAGTGTCATCGAGCAGGTAGATCGCGCCGGTGGTCATCCGGTTGACGCGCACCATGGCCGTGAGCAGGGAGGTGAGGACCTCCAGGTAGGCTTTGTAATCGCCCGGTGGCCGGCTGGCGGCTGCGATCTCCACGGCGTTGAGCGCGGTATTGCCGGCTCGCATGGCGGAGGCTTCGGTGCGGGCCTCCGCCCGGTCGTACTTGAGGTGCTCGATCGTGGCGATGATGAGTCCCGCCGCAACGATGAACGCGGCGAGACCGAGGTAGCCGGCATGGTGCTCAGGGAAGGAGACGCGCAGTGGCTCGCCGACGAAGAGCAGATCGATCCCGATGATGCCGACGATCAGCGCGGCGACTCCGCCAACCCAGTCCGCGACGTATGTCGAGAGGGCGATCGGCGCGATCAGGATCAGCGCCGGCACGGCCGGATCGACGTTGGTCGAGATCGCCGCCATGATGAGCAGCGGCACGATGATCGTGATCGCGGCGAAGAGCCAGCGCCACGGCTCCAGCCGCGCCGTGCGCATCGACGTGACGTGGTCGCTGCCGATCGAGATCCAACGTTCGACGGAGTCATAGGCATTATGCAAGAAAGCCGCGGCGTTGCCGCGGGTCTGCAACAGTCGATCCCAAGTCTCCGGCGCCATGCGGGCTCGGGCCCAGCGCTTGATCGGTTCGTTCACCCGCCCCTGGTCCTTCCGCTCGTCCGAAGCGCCATCGCGCCACTGGCTCGATGGATCGGCGAGGTATACGGACATGATAGGGACAAGCGAACCGGCGCGCCATTCCACAGTGGAACGGCGCACCGCCGACTCAGTCGGTCTCAGCTTGTGAGCGCCTTTACACCTTCGCCTCCAGCAACTCGCCTTTGGCGATCTCGCCGAGGATCCTGATGCCCGGTTCGATCTGCTCGTCTGATGCGAACGAGTAGGAGAGGCGGAGCGTGTTCTTGCCGCCGCCATCGACATAACATCCGGCGCCGGGCAGGAACTCCACACCGCGCTCGCGCGCCTGCGGCAGCATCCTGGACGTATCGACGCCCTCGGGGAGGGTGACCCAGATGAAGAAGCCGCCGTCCGGTTTCGTCCAGTTCGTGCCCGCCGGCATGTGCTCGTTGAGGGCTTTAAGCATCAGGTCGCGGCGGCGGTGGTAGATCCGTTTCAGCTCGTCAACGTGCCCGGTGAAGTGGTTGGGAATCCACTCGGCGGCGACGTAGGAGCCGAAGACGTTGGAGCCGCCGTCGACCTTGAGCACGGAGAGCTTGCTGATCAGGCCCGCGTCGCCGAGCACCCAGCCAAGCCGCATCCCGGCGCCGAGCGTCTTGGAGAGCGTGCTCATGTAGAGTGTCGTGCCGCCGTCGTCGAGCTGGTAGATCGACGGGATACGCTGGCCGCTGTAGCGCAGGTCGGAGTAGGCGTCGTCCTCGACGATGAAGGTCCCGAACTCGTGCGCCAGCTCAATGATCCGCTTCCGCCGCTCCTCGGTGGTCGAGACGCCGACCGGGTTCTGGAAGTTGGAGATGACGTAGATGAACTTGGGGGTGATGCCCTCCGCCTTTCGCTCATTCAGGATGCGCTCCAACGCCGCGACGTCGGTGCCCTCGTCATCGACCGGCACCGGCACCGGTTTCGCCCCGGCGTTGCTGAAGGCGCGCACCGCGCCGGACCAGGTTGGCTGCTCGGTGATGACCGTATCGCCCCAATCGACCAGCGCATCGATGATCAGTGCCAGCGCCTGCGACGCGCCGGACGTGACGAGGATCTCGGCCGGCGCGACATGGATGTCCTGATCGCGCGCCAGCTTCTCGATCAATGCCTCGACGAGCGGCTGCTGGCCGCGTGTCGCGCCGTACTGGAGCGCCCACTCGCCCTGGTTCGTCAGCGCGGTCCGGGTGGCGGCGATGACCTCCTCGGCCGGGAGCGACTTGGGGTCGGGGAACCCGGCCAGGAACGAGATCAGCTTGGCCGAATCCCGGGGATCGCCGAGTCGCGGTCCGGGCAAATCCTTGGCGCGGCGCGAAAGCAGGCCGGGCAGCACCCGATCGATCGTCTGTGTCGTCGCCATGTCGTCTCCGTCAGGTTGTGGTCAGTCGTGGTGGCGGCGCCTGCCGCGCCGGCATTGTACGGGTGATCCCGACGACGCTCAACCGTTTGTGCACCGCGTCCGATGCGCGGCATGTGGTCGCGTCTAGCCGTCGTGGCGGCGCATTGTAGAATCGCGGTGTACCCGATCCGGTGTTGGATGCGGGGTACGGACGGTTACGGTGCCGCAAAACCCATCCGACATCGTGTCTGAGGAGAGCATGGACGTGAGTATGAACGGCAACGGAACCTCGGCGCCGGACGCGGCGGACGGCCGCGACGTCTTCGACATTTCCATCATCGGCGCCGGCCCGACCGGTCTCTTCGCGGCGTTCTACGCGGGCCTGCGCGGTGCCCGCGTGCAGGTGATCGACTCGCTTGAGGAGCCGGGCGGCGCGCTGACGGCGATCTATCCCGAGAAGTACATCTACGACGTGATCGGCTATCCGAAAATTCTTGCCAAGGACTTCGTCGCCGCCTGCATGAGCCAGGCGCTGCGCTCCGATCCGACCATCCGGCTGAAGGAAGAGGTCACCGGCCTCGCACGCGCCGAGGACGGCGTCTTCGTCCTGACCACGAGCAAGGGCGAGCGCTACAGCAAGTCGGTCGTCATCTGCGCGGGTGTTGGCGCCTTCGAGCCGAAGCGGATCGAGGCGCCGGGCGTCGCCGAGATGGAAGGCAGGGGCGTCCACTACTTCGCCAAGCGGGTCGAGGACTTCCGGGACAAGGAGGTCGTGATCGTCGGCGGCGGCGACTCGGCGGTGGACTGGGCGGTGACGCTGGAGCCGGTCGCCCGCAAGGTGACCCTGATCCACCGCTCGAAGTTCCGCGCCCACGAAGCGACCGTGCAGGAACTCGAACGTTCGACGGTCGATCTCCACTTCCCCGGCTGCGAAGTGCTGGAGGTTCATCCCTCGGAGGAGGGGCGTGTCCACGGCGTGACGTTCAAGAACACGGCGGGCGAGCCACAGCGCGTCGCCGCGCAGGATCTGATCGTCGCCATCGGCTTCGTCGCCGACCTCGGCCCGCTCAAGTCGTGGGGCTTCGAGCTGCAGCGCAACCAGATCATCGTCGACAAGATCACGATGGAGACGAATGTCCCGGGCGTCTTCGCCGCGGGCGACATCGTCGCCTATCCGGCCAAGTTCAAGCTGATCGCGACCGGCGCGGCTGAGGCGGTGACCGCCGTCAACCACGCCGTCCGGTTTTACGATCCGTCGCAGCGGCTCGACCCGGGCCACTCAACGACGATCATGGAGAAGCGGGCGAAGGAAGCGGCCAAGGAAGAGGCCGCCAGGGTCGCGGCAAACTGATCGCCGGTCACTGATCGCAACTCGGGAAGCGTCAGCAGGATTCGTAGAGCGCGTTGGTGATGACCGCCTCGTCCTCGAACACTTCGGAGACGTCGGAGATGGCCTCGATCGGACCCGCGTCGTTCAGGAAGAGCGCGAAGGCGAGGCGGCGACCGCTCCGGGTATCGATATAGCCGGCGAGATTCTGGGCCTTCAGGCCGGTGGCGTCAATCGTCGTGCCGGTCTTCGCGAAGACATGCCCCTTGGCCGGCAGGCTCGTGCCGCTGTGCGCCAGCGAGCCATCCACGCCAAGGATCGGCAGCGCCGCCTGGTAGACCGACGCCACGTCGGTCTTCGCCATCTCCGCGAGGAGCTGCACCGCCGCCCGGGGCGTGGCCTGGCTGTCAGGGGAGCCGCTGCCGTTTGTCGGGAAGTCGAACGCGTCAGCTTCGAGTCCCATCGTGTCGACGAGCGTGTGCCGTTCGACGGCGAGCGCATCGGTGATCGTCCGTTTGCCTTGGGTCAACCCATAGAGCATCAGGCTCAGGTTCGCCCCCAGGTTGAGGCTGACCTTCAGAATGAGCTTCGCATATTCGGCATAGCGCGGCGACACGAACTCCGCCACGCGGTTCTCTGCCGCGTAGGAATCGGCCGCCGGCAGCTTCGCGACGGGATTGGGACCCAGAGACGGCGCCGTCACGGTCACGCCGGCGCGGCCGAGCGCTTCGATGAACGCGATGCGCGCGAAGGTTGGCGGATCCTCGATCCGGAACGTCTGCACCAGTGAGGGGCTATCGGAGAGCGGAGCCTGAAAACCGATCGGGATATCACCGCTGATCGTGCCGGCGCAGCCAGCACTGCCGATGCATTCCGCGAGCCCGTTGCCCGAAAGCTTCACGGTGTCTGGCGTCCCTTCGGCAGTGGTCTGGACCGCACCTTCGACGCTGAACGCATCCGACCGGGGACGCCAGGTCATCGACGCGTCGTCGCCCGGATTGGTCGGCGTGATCGTCACGTCCACCATGTTCTCGTTGACCATAATTGGTGTGATCAGCAGATGCTGATTCGGCACTCGAAAGCTTTCGAAGAGCCGGTCGTCGACGATGACGTCGCCGCTGACGGACTTGATGCCCGCTGCCCGGACCTGGAGCGCCAGCGTGTAGAGGCCGTGCAAAGGGTCCTGCGGTGTCAGGATCGCGGTGCCGAGATTGTTCGCATCGTTGTGGTCGAAATCTGTGTAGGCGATCGTGTCGTCGCCGTTCAGGCGGCCTCCCAGCGTCAGGTCGCCGGCGGCAACGAGGATGAGGTCGCCCGTGAGCTGGCCCTGCGCGTCCACCGTGCCCTGCCGGTAGACGGGGGTCGAGAAGCGATGATCGGCGCCGAGCTGCTTGAGCGCCAGGCCGACCGAGAACAGTTTCCGGCAAGAGCCGGTGAAGGACTTGGTGTCGGGGTTCATCGCATAGAGCGTTTCGCCAGTGGCGACATCAGCGGCAAAGAGGCTCCAGGTGGATTTGACGTAGCGCGGTTTCCGCATCACCGCGGTGATCGCGCCCGGCATCGCGCCACCCGACATTGCGCAGCCGTTGCCCGTGACCGGTGTCGAGTCCCCCGCATTGGCTGCTGGCGCCAACCGACCGGCCAGGGCCATTCCACCGGCCAGTCCGGAAGCGCGAAGCAGGGTCCGGCGCGTCAGCCGCGACGCCGCGCGGCGCAAGGGCAGGTGATCACTGGCCACTATTGGTCAACCTTTCAGCAGTGCTCGGTGAGCGCAGATTCGGTTCGTTCGTTCGATATGGTCCCTCAAGGCATCATAGCAGAGGCGAACGCGAAAATGCGGCCGGCGCCCAACTGGGCGCCGGCCGCATCACGTTGCGTCAAACGATCACAGGTCGTTGACGTAATCCCGCGCGATCCGCAGCCACCTTTCGTCCGTGTCGTCGGGCACGGAGCAGCCGTTGGCGAGGATGAAGCGGCGGCCGCCGGTCTGCTTCAGCGCGTCGTCGGCCTCCTGCTTGATCTTCTCGGCTGGGCCGTTCGAGAGGGGCCCGAACTCGTTCCACCCGCCCATGAGGCAGCGGTTGGTGACTGCGCGGGCCTCGCGCAGGCTCGGCCCGGCGAGGCGGTCCGACCAGTTGAGCACCTGCGTCGGGTAGTCGAGCATCTCATTGAACATGAGGTTCTGCTCGCCGTGGATATGCAGGATGTTCAGCCAGCCATTCTCCGCCCCGGCGAGCGCCATCAGGTCGTAGGGCCGCCCGAACTCCTTGTACTGCTCGGGCGTCATGTAGTCGGTCGTGCAGCCCTGGAGCGCGAAGAAAACACCGTCCGCGCCGGCGTCGATGACGTCGCTGATGTGCTGCCGCAGATTGCCGGCGATCGTGGCCAGCGCCTCGTGGACGACTGCCGGATGCTCGGTCGCGAGCTGGATGAACTGCTCCTTGCTGGGCGCGAAGTGCATCGCCTCGGTCATCGGGCTGAAGACGGTGACGATGATCGGCGTGCCATTGCCGACCCGTTGTCGCAGGTCAATGACCGCCTCGGCCCGTTGCGTGAAGAAGCGGGAGCGGAGCGGGTCGATCGGCTCAATCAGCCGCCAGTCGTTCGGCTCGTGAATCGACTGCCGGGGAAACGGATAGGGGATATCCGGCATGATCTTGGCGATGTCGAGATCGAAGGACTCGACGAAGAAGTGATAGGTGGCCCGCGCCATCTTGGTGCCCGAGCCTTCCGGCCGGAAGTGGTGCCAGAAGGCGACCGGCACCCGGTCGACCTCGCCGCCATTGACGGCGGCCCGCACCCGCTCGGTGTGGGTCATCTCCGTCTTCGTGCCCGCTTGCGTCGCCATGATCCCCTGTCCTTTCTCGTTCGATTCTGTTCCCCGCTTACGCGCCGCTGCCAAGACCCATCCGCGACTTCACCTTGGCCATCTTCGGTGCCGCAACGGCGCGCGCCTGCGCCGCGCCGCGCGCGAGGATGGCGCGCACCTCATTGGGATGGGCTTCAAATTCGGCGAGCCGTTCCTGGATCGGCTGGATCGCCTGCACCGTCGCCTCAGCCAGGTCGCTCTTGAACTGACCATACCCCTTGCCGTCGTATCGTTCCTCCAATACCTGAATCTGCTCGTCGGCGACAAGCGAGAATATTGTGAGCAGATTCGTAAGCGCAGGCTTGTCCGGCGTCGCCCTGATCTCGGTGCCGGAGTCGGTAACCGCGCGCTTGATCTTCTTGCGGATCACATCCGGTGTGTCGCTGAGCGCGATGTAGCTGGCCGGGTTGGCCGAGCTCTTGCTCATCTTCTTCGTCGGGTCGTCGAGCGACATGATCCGGGCGCCGGTCTCCTTAATATCCGGTTCCGGAATCACGAACGTCTCGCCGTAGCGTTGGTTGAAGCGGGTGGCGACGTCGCGGGTCAGCTCCAGATGTTGTTTCTGGTCCTCGCCGACCGGGACGAGGTTGGCGTCATAGAGGATGATGTCCGCCGCCATCAGGACCGGGTAGTCAAAGAGCGCCGCCGAGATCCCCTCGACGTTATTGCCGGCCTTGTCCTTGAATTGGGTCATGCGGCGCAGCTCGCCGAACTGCGTCACGGAGTTCAGGAGCCAGCACAGCTCGGCGTGCTCATGGACATCGGACTGGACGAAGATGACCGACTTCTCCGGGGTGAGGCCGGACGCGAGAAGCACGCTCGCGAGGTTGAGGATGTTGGACCGCATCGCCTCGGCCGTGATCGGCAGCGAGAGCGCGTGAAGGTCGACTATGCAGAAGAAATTGTCGTATTCATCCTGCTGCCGGACCCAGTTGCGGATCGCGCCGAGATAGTTGCCGAGGTGGAAATTGCCCGAGGGCTGGATGCCTGAAAAGACGCGCTGGCGTGCTGACCGCGCGGTCCCCTGGCGCTCTTTGGTGGTGGAGATCGGTTCCGCGACCATCGATTCGACATATCCTTTACATTCAGGTCCGGACGTTCTGTCGCTCCGGCAAGTATACCGGGCGCTCATGCGCTGTCCCGCCGCCTTGTCGCCAATCGGGTGGACCAAACGCCGATGATCGGAACCGTACTGACGCAACGGCGCCACGCCGCGCGCTACCGACGGATCGCGCGGGTGCTGATCGCGCATGGCCTGGAGGGCCTGGTCGCGCCGCTCGATCTCGGGACGCATGTCCGCGCCATTTTTCGTCGGACGCCGGGCGGGGAGGACCCGGACGCCTGGGAGGTCGAGGACACCACGACCCGCGGCCGTCGCGCCTGGCACGTCCGCAAGGCGTTTGAGGAGCTCGGCCCGACCTTCATCAAGCTCGGGCAAATGCTCTCGACGCGGGCCGATATCCTGCCCCCGGAATACATCGCCGAGCTGAGCCGCCTGCAGGATTCGGTCGCGCCCTCGCCATTCCCGGCGATGCGGCGCATGTTGGAGATGGAGCTTGGGGCGCCGGTCGAGGCCCTCTTCGATCATTTTGACGACGTGCCACTCGCGTCCGCCTCGATCGGCCAGGTCTACGCGGCCCGGCTGAAGGACGGCGCCGAGGTGATCGTCAAGGTGCAGCGGCCGGGCGTGGACGCGGTGATCGAGGAGGATTTGGCGATCCTGGCCGAGATCGCACGTGTCGCGGAGGGACGTTTGGCGATCGCGCAGCAAGCAGATGCGACGGGCCTCGTGCGCGAGTTCTCCTGGACCATCCGCCAAGAGCTCGACTACGAGCGCGAGGGCCGCAACGCCGAGCGGTTGCAGGAGGCGTTTCCCGACGGTTCGGGCATCGTCGTCCCTCGGGTCGTGTGGGAGTTCACGACGCGACGCGTGCTGACGATGGAACGGCTGCACGGCGTGCGAATCGACCGCGTTGGCGAGATCACCGCGCTCGGTGTGGACACGAAGGCGGTTGCCGAGACCGCGTTGCTGGCCTACGTGCGGCAGGTGCTGACGCTCGGCATGTTCCACGCCGATCCGCACCCGGGAAACTTCCTCGTTCAAGCCGATGGTTGTATCGGCCTCCTCGATTTCGGCCTCGTCGGCACGCTGGACGAGCGCGTGCGGGAACACCTGCTGTTGCTGGCGCTGGCGACCTTCGAGCGCGACCCGGCGCGGATCAGCGAGGAGCTCGCCATGCTCGGCGCGGTGCCCGCGAGCTGGGATCGCGCCGCCGTCGAGCGCGACATTGCTCGGCTGCTCACGAAGTACCTCGACGTTCCCCTCGGCATGATTCAGGTGCGAGAAGTGATCTACGATGTAATGTCGATGATCCGCCGGCATGGTCTGCGCCTGCCTTCAGAGCTTGCGTTGCTGGCCAAGACGGTCTCGCAAGCCGAGGCCTTGGGGAGGAGGCTCGACCCCGACATCAATCTTGCTCAGGTGGCAGGTCCGGCCGTGCAGGAGGCGCTGGGGATGTTCTACTCGCCGGCCTTCTGGCGCCAGAAGCTGCGGATGAAGCCCCTGGAGATCGCGCTCCTCGGGGCGTCGCTGCCCAGTCACATCCAGCGGTTGCTCACCCGGCTGGACCGGAACGAGCTGACGTTTCACATCAACTATGACGAGCTGCCCGAGACCATGAAGCAGATGAACAGCATGGTGAACCGGATCGCGCTCGCCGTCGTCTGCGCGGCCGGCGCGATCGGCGCGTCGATCATCTTTCTCGCGGTGCAGCCGGTGCTGTTCAGCTTAACCGGGTGGCTGTTCGTGGTGCTTTTCGCGTTACTGGGGTTGATGGCCGCCAACGTGCTGTGGCGGATATGGCGCAGCGGCCGCTAGTCGGCGGCGGAAGTCCCGATTAACACGGGCTCGTCGTCCGGCTCGGCCATCTGGCAGTCGTCAAGCGGCAGCCACTCGCGGCCATAGGCGCGCATGGATTCGATGACGGGGAGCAGCGCGTTGCCCTTGTCGGTCAACATATATTCGACGCGGGGCGGTACTTCGGCGAAGCAGGTGCGCTCGACCAGCCCCCATTCCTCCAGCCGCTTGAGCCGCTCGGAGAGCGTTTTGGGACTAATGCCGATCAACGAACGCTGCAGCTCGCCGAAGCGGCTCCGGCCCTTGCTCAAATCCCGCAGAATCAGGGGCGTCCATTTGTTCGCGATGATCTCCGCCGTGCGCGCGACCGGGCAACCCAGCAGCTTCGCGTCCAGCGTGTGCCCTTCCGCCGGCATCAGAGGAGTTCCGTTTCGAGTCGTAGCCATTGAAACCTCTCAATACTTCCCTCAGGATAGCAGAGAGACCGGAGATAATCCATGCATTTGACGAGTGCGGCGAGCGGACGAGCAGCGTCGCAAGGAGGGGCGGCACGCCTATACTTTGATCATGGTGCGAATCGTCGCTTACGCGGTCGCCGCGATTGTCGCGACCCTCATCGTCAATGCGATCTCCGCGGACCTGATCACGTTCACCACGACCGAGGCGCTGGTGATCTTCGGCGCCGTGGTGGGCGTCGTCAATGCCGTGATCAAGCCGGTGCTGAAGGTGATTACCTTCCCGCTCAGTTGCCTCACGTTCGGCCTCTTTGCCATAGTGCTCAACGCGATCCTGTTCGGATTCGGCGCCTGGCTGACACCCGGCGTGGCGGTGAGCTGGGGCGGCGCCCTCGTCGCGTCCATCGTCGCCAGTCTGGCCTCAGGGCTCATCTTCGCGGTGGTCGATGACTAGCCGCGACCTGACCGACGGTTTGTTGACGGAGGAGCGCAGCTTCACTGTTCCGCTGACGATCGGTGTCATCTCCGACACGCACCTCTATGCCCGGCGAGGCACCGAGCTGCCCGCGCCGGTGCTCGATCTCTTCCGGCGCGCGCATGTTGGTTTGCTCGTGCATCTGGGCGACGCCAACACGCGGGCGGTGCTGGAGCACCTCTCCGGGATCGCGCCGCTGTTGGCGGTCGTCGGCAACAACGATGACACCGAGCTGCAGTTCACACTGCCACATTCGCTGCGGTTCACGGCTGGCCCGTACACCTTCGGCGCGATCCACGGCCACGGGGGACGCACGGCGCGGGAGGTGGCGCGAAAGCGCTTCGCCGGCAAGGTCGACTGCGCGCTCTTCGGCCATAGCCACAAGCCGCTGATCGAGACGGTCGACGACACGGTCTTTTTCAACCCCGGCTCGGCCACTGAACGGCGGTGGTCGGAGCACTTCGGGATCGGACTCATCACGGTGACGGGCGAGAAGTTCACGCCAGATCTGATTCTCTTCGGGAATCCGGCGCACCTCGCCAATATCAAGGTCTGACGAGAGACCCGTGAAAGGATCGGCGGACATGGAGCAAGGACAAGCGACGACGATGGCGGATCGCCGGCTGAGCGATGGGCGGTGGCTGCGCATTCCAGGGCCGACGGTCGTTCCCCCGCGAGTGCTGGCGGCGATGACGCACGAGATGATCCCGCACCGCGGCCCAGAGATGCAGCGGCTGCTCGGCGGCATCATCGAGAAGGCGAAGACTGTCCATGAGACGCGCCAGCACGTGCTCGTCTGGCCGGGAACCGGCTCGGCGGGCTGGGAAGCGGCGATCGTCAACCTGCTCTCGCCCGGCGATCGGGTCGTCGCGACGGTGTGTGGTGCCTTCGGCAAGCGCTTCGCCGAGGTCGGGACGCGATTCGGGCTCGACGTGCGTCCGCTGGCGGTGCACTGGGGCCAGGCCATCACGCCCGAGGCGTTCGCCGCGGCGCTGGACGATGCCGGATCCGTCAAGGCGGTTTTTATCACGCACAACGAGACCTCGACCGGCGTTACCAACCCATTGCCTGAGCTGGCGCGGGTCGCCAACCGGGCCGGCGCATTGGTGATTGTGGACGCGGTGAGCTCCGCCGCCGCGATGCCGCTCAAGGTCGACGAGTGGGAGCTGGATTGGGTGCTCTCCGGCGCGCAGAAGGCGTGGATGTGCCCGCCCGGGCTGATGATCAGCGCGATCAGCGAGCGCGCGGTCGCTGCCTCGCGGACAAGCGGCTATCCGCGGTTCTTCTGGGACGTGGAGAGCATGCTGAAGGCGGTCGCGGGCGGCTCGACGGCGACGACCGCGCCGGTCTCGATGCTCTATGCGTTCAACACCGCGCTCGGCATGATCCTCGACGAGGGGCTGGAGCAGGCGTACACGCGTCAGGCGCGACTCGGCGAACTGACCCGGACGGGCGTGCGGAAGCTGGGGCTTGAGCTCTTCGCCGAACCTGGATACGAATCGGCCAGCCTGACCGCGTTTCGGCCGCCGCGGGGCATGGCGGCGAAGGCGCTGCGGGACCGGGTGCGAGCGCGGACCGGGATCGAGATCGCGATCGGCCAAGGGGACATTGCGGACCAGGTGAACCGGATCGGGCACATGGGTTGGGTCGCCGCGCCGGAGATTGAGGCGACGCTGGAGGCCGTCAGGGCAGCCGTCACGGAGGATGACAGGCTGTGACAAGGCGGGATCGGCGCGCCGGACCTGTTGCGTCGAGAGGCATCACGCTCTATACTGTCAACATACCTCAACCACTGGACGGGCTACTTTCCAGACCCGTTTCGGGGTGGAGGTAACTGCGTGTCTGTTGGTTTTTTAAGGAAGGTCTATGGACGATACGGACGTTCGTGAGCCAGAAAACGTGACCGAGCAGGCGGTCGATGCGGGTGATGCCGCAGCGCACGCCGAGCCGGCAGCCGAGGCCGCGCCCCAGGCGCCCGCCCCGGCTGCGGCGGAGACGGTCGCGGAAGCCGCCGGGGAAGAACTCGACGGTGCCTCGCTCATGGAGCAATTCCTCAGCGATCCCAGTCATGACTACAAAACCCTGAAATACGGGGATGTCATGGAGGGGATCATCATGCACATCGATCGGGACGAGCTGCTGGTCGACATCGGGTCGAAAGCGGAAGGCATCGTTCCGGCGAAAGAATATTCCTCTCTGGCCGCTGAGGAGAAGGACCAGCTGCAGGTCGGTGACAACATTCTGGTCTTCGTGGTTCAGCCCGAGAACCAGGAAGGTCACCCCGTCGTCTCCATAGACCGGGCACGACAGGAGAAGAGCTGGCGGCGGCTGCAGGAGCTGCACGAAGAGAACGCGATCATCGAGGCCGAGGTCACCAACTACAACAAGGGTGGCCTGTTGGTGAATCTCGATGGTGTCCGCGGCTTCGTGCCGGCCTCGCAGGTGACCGAGATCCGCGGCGGCGACGATTCGAGCAAGCAGGCCGACATGGCCCGTCTGATCGGGACGCAACTGCCGCTCAAGGTGATCGAGATCAACCGCCATCGCAACCGGCTCATCCTCTCCGAGCGGCAGGCCATCCAGGAACGCCGCGACGAGATGAAAGAGAAGCTGATCAAGGAGCTGACCGAGGGCGAGGTCCGCAAGGGCAAGGTCTCCTCGATCTGCGACTTCGGCGCCTTCGTCGATGTCGGCGGCGCCGACGGGCTGGTCCACCTCTCCGAGCTCTCCTGGAGCCGCGTGCGGCACCCCAGCGAGTTGCTCAAGGTCGGCCAGGACGTCGATGTCTACGTCCTCGGCATCAACCAGCAAGAGAAAAAGATCGCGCTTTCGATCAAGCGCACCCAGGCCGAGCCGTGGAGCCGGGTCGCCACGACCTATGAGGTCGGGCAGCTTGTGCGCGGCACGGTGACGCAGCTCGCCAACTTCGGCGCCTTCGCGCGGATCGAGGACGGCATCGAGGGGCTGATCCACGTCTCCGAGCTGGCCGACGAGCGCATTCAGCATCCGAAGCAGGTCGTCGCGGAGGGGCAGGACTTGATCCTGCGCATCATCCGGATCGATCCGCAGCGGCGCCGCATGGGCCTCAGCCTGCGGCGGGCGCTGGACACGCCGGACGCGGAGCTGGTCCAGGTCTTCGGCGACGAGATCCTCGAGGAGCGCGACGCGCTCGTGCGGCAAATCCGCGAGCGGCTGGATGCCGAGGGCCTCAGCGGCGCAGGTCTGACCACGGACGCCGGCGCGCCGCACAACCTCGACGAGCCGACGGTCACGACCGAGAGCGGTCCGGATCATCCGGCGCCGCAGCCGGCCGAGATCGCGGCCGCAGGGACGGCGGAGACCGAGACGCCGGGCGCCGAGGGCCCCGCGGCCGACATCGCCGCGCAGAAGGTCGAGGAGCGGTTCGCCAAGGCGACGCCGCGGCCCGATCGCCAGCCGGCAAAGCCGAAGCAGACGCGCCAGCCCAAGACCGATCGGGATGCTCCGGTGGAGATCGGCGACGAGGACCTGTCGGCGATGGCGATGGCGTTTGCGATGGCGGGCGCGCCGGCCGAGCTGGTCGCGGACGCGGTCAACGAGGGCGGCAACACGCGCCGTCGCGGTGGCAAGCGGCCCACCAAGCCACAGGCGGAGGAAAAGGGCGAGGAATAACCCTTCGTGGGCTAAATCGCGGCCGGTCTTGACAGCATCGAGATCTCACGGCGGCAGGTGCATCCATGCACCTGCCGCCGTCGGCTATGAAACAGATGTAAGATAGATAGCGTTACCGATGCATAGGGTCGGTGCGGGTCTCGATCGTGCGTATAGTAGGAGCATGGGACGGGGAGTGCGGAGAGCTCGTAGCATTGGTAATCTGGCGCCGGCACAACGAGCCGGGCCATGAGTGTACCGGGGGAGCCAGCAGGATGGCGGAAAAGTTCGACAAATTCACGGACGGTGCCCGCAAGGTCCTCACGCTCGCCCAGGAAGAGGCCCAGCGGTTTAACCACACCTATATCGGGACCGAACACATACTTCTTGGGCTGGTGCGACAGGGCGACGGGGTCGCGGCGAAAGTGCTCGCCAACATGGGCGTGCAACTTCCGAAGGTTCGTTCCGCGGTCGAGTTCATCATCGGCCGGGGCGAATCGATGGTGATGGGCGAACTGGGCCTGACGCCACGCGCGAAGAAGGTCATCGAACTCGCGGTGGACGAAGCCCGGCGGCTCAATCATCACTACATTGGAACCGAACACCTCCTTCTCGGCCTCGTCCGGGAGGGCGAAGGTGTGGCGGCTGGCGTGCTGGAGAGCCTGGGCGTGAACCTGGAGAAGGTGCGCGCACAGGTGATGCAGGTCGTCAGTCAGAGTGCCTCGTACCAGCAGTCGAAGCAACAGACGAAGACTCCCTACATGGACGCGCTCGGATTCGACCTCACCGAGGCGGCCCGGACCAACAAGCTCGGTCCGCTCATCGGGCGCAAGCTCGAGATCGACCGAGTCATGCAGATTCTCTCGCGGCGGACGAAGAACAACCCGGCGCTGATCGGCGAGCCAGGCGTCGGCAAGACGGCCATCGTCGAGGGGCTGGCGCAGCGCATCGTCTCCGGCGATGTACCCGAGCAGCTCCAGAACAAGCGGCTCATCGCGCTCGACATCGGCGCGCTCGTTGCCGGCACCAAGTACCGCGGCGAGTTCGAGGAGCGGCTGAAGAAAATCGTCAACGAAGTCAAGGAGACCAAGAGCATTCTCTTCATCGATGAGCTGCACACGCTCGTTGGCGCCGGCGCGGCGGAGGGCGCGGTCGATGCCGCGAACATCCTCAAGCCAGCGCTTTCCCGCGGCGAATTGCAGACCATCGGCGCGACCACGCTCGACGAGTACCGCAAGTACATCGAGCGCGACGCCGCGCTGGAGCGGCGCTTCCAGCCGGTCCAGGTCGATGAGCCCTCGATCGAGGAGACCGTCCTCATCCTGGAGGGCGTGCGCCCGCTCTATGAGGAACACCACAACCTCAAGATCAGCGATGACGCGCTGAAGGCGGCCGCCAATCTCGCGGCCCGCTACGTCACCGACCGCTTCATGCCGGACAAGGCGATCGACCTGATCGACGAGGCAGCCTCCCGCGTGCGGATGCAGCGTTCCGTCGCACCGCCGAGCCTCAAGGAGGCGATGGCCGGCTTGCAGTCGATCCAGCGCGAGCTGGAGGCGGCGGTCAACAGCCAGGAATTCGAGCTGGCGGCTGAGCTGCGGGACCGCGAGCGCAAGCTGCGGGATCGCATCGACGCCCAGGAACAGGAGCTGCGCGACGAGCAGTCCGAAGAGGCGACGTACGTCACCGAAGAGGACATCGCGCAGGTCGTCTCGATGTGGACGGGCATCCCGCTGGTCCGCATCGCCGGCGAGGAGTCCGAGCGGCTGCTGCATATGGAGGATGCACTCCACGAGCGAATCGTGGGGCAGGACGAGGCGATCTCGACCATCTCCAAGGCGGTCCGCCGGGCGCGCGCCGGGATCAAGGACCCGCGACGACCGATCGGCTCGTTCATCTTCATGGGACCGACTGGCATCGGCAAGAGCCTGCTGGCCAAGGCGCTGGCGGAGTTCATGTTCGGCTCCGAGGATCACCTGATCAAGATCGACATGTCGGAGTTCATGGAACGGCACGCGGTCGCCCGCCTCGTCGGCGCGCCTCCGGGCTATGTCGGCTATGAGGAAGGCGGTCAGCTCACCGAGGCCGTGCGGCGCAAGTCCTATTCGGTGATCCTGCTTGACGAGATCGAGAAGGCGCACCCGGAAGCGTTCAACATGCTCCTCCAGATCATGGAGGATGGCTCGCTGGCCGACGCCAAGGGCCGCAAGGTCGACTTCCGCAACACGATCATCATCATGACCTCGAATGTCGGCGCCGAGGAAATCTCGCGCGACATGACGCTCGGCTTCGCCTTCAACGAGGACGAGGACGTTTCGCGCCGGCGTGAGTACGACACGATGAAGGACAAGGTCATGGGTCGGCTGAAGCAGACCTTCCGGCCGGAGTTCCTGAACCGGATCGACGCCACGATCGTCTTCCACTCGTTGACGCAAGAGCAAATCCGGCAGATCGTCGAGCTGGAGCTGACGCGGGTGCGGAAGCAGCTCGCCGAACAGGATCTCACGCTCGACGTGACGACCGAGGCGATGGATCTGCTCGGCGATCGCGGTTACGACCACACATACGGCGCGCGGCCGCTCCGCCGGGTCATTCAGAACCTGATCGAGGACCCACTCGCGGAGGGCTTGCTCAACGGCCGGTTCATTGCTGGCGGTACGGTCCAGGTCGGTGTGACGGACGGCGAGATCGAGCTGACGCCGGCTGGCGCGCTGGCGGCCGTGTAGACCGCCCGACCACCAGGAAGCGATCCGCTCGAACGCGGGGAACGGTCGAATCCGTTCCCCGCGTTCGCCGCCTGGAGCGAGAGAAAGGCATCATGCCCAAAGTACGAACGACCTGGATTTGCCAGCAATGCGGCGCGTCGAGCCCGGCCTACCTGGGCCGTTGCCCCTCGTGCGGGAGCTGGCAGTCGATGGTCGAGACGATCGAGGATCGTCAACCAGCGGCGGTCAAGGCGCGACGACCGATCCGGACGAAGCCGGTCCCTCTGTCTGGCGTCAACAGCAGCGAACAGCATCGCGTGCAGGTGCCGATCCAGGAACTGAACCGGGTGCTGGGCGGCGGGCTCGTGCCCGGCTCGCTCGTCCTCATCGGTGGCGATCCCGGCATCGGCAAATCGACGCTCATCCTGCAAGCCGCTGCCAAGCTCGCCGCCGGCGGCCCGGTGGTCTACGTCTCCGCCGAAGAGTCTGCCCAGCAGATCAAACTGCGCGCGGACCGGCTCGGGGTACACGAGGACGCGCTGCTCGTCCTCTCGGAGACCAATCTCGATCAGATCCTCGATTCGCTCGAAGAGACGGATCCCGGCCTGCTGATCATCGACTCCATCCAGACGGTCTATCTCGACGAGATCACGTCGGCGGCGGGGAGCGTCTCGCAGGTGCGCGAATGCACCGCCCGGCTGATGCAATGGGCCAAGCCGCGTAACGTGCCGGTCTTCGTGATCGGACATGTCACGAAGGAGGGCGCGATTGCCGGCCCGCGCGTCCTGGAGCACATGGTCGATGCCGTCCTCTACCTCGAAGGCGAACGCTATCACCAATACCGCATCTTGCGCGCCGTCAAGAATCGCTTCGGTTCGACGGACGAAGTCGGCGTCTTTGAGATGGCCGACACCGGACTGCGCGAGGTGCGCAACCCCTCCGAAGCGTTCCTGGAGGAGCGTGGCGCCGGCGTGACCGGCTCGGTCGTCGCGGTGACGATGGAGGGCACCCGCCCGATCCTCGTCGAAATTCAGGCGCTGGCGACGGCCTCCGCCTTCGGGTTGCCGCGCCGCAGCGCGAACGGGCTGGACAACAGCCGCCTTCAACTGCTGGTCGCCGTCCTGCAGAAACGGGTGGGGTTGAAGCTGGCCCAGCAGGATATCTACGCCAACGTCGTTGGCGGATTGCGCGTCCTGGAGCCCGCGGTCGATCTCGGGACCGCGATCGCCATCGCCTCCAGTTACCGGGATGAACCGGTCGATCCCAAGCTCGTCGCGGTCGGCGAGATCGGGCTGTCCGGCGAGCTCCGATCGGTCAACCAGCTCGACCGCCGGATCATGGAGGCCCACCGGCTCGGTTTTCGCCGCATCATCGTGCCGAAGCATGCCGGAAAGCCCGCCGGACGGGTAAACGGCGAGGTGGAGATCATCCCGGCCGGGTCCGCCGCCGAGGCGATCGGTCACGCGCTCGGCTTGTAGGGCTCAGGAGCTGAAGCCGGCGAGTCCCAGAAGCTCATCGGTGAGGCGGGCGGCAGCGTCCTCACGGCCAGCACTTCTGGCGGCCGCACTCATCGCCTGGAGCCGCTCCGGATACTCGATCATGCCGAGGATCGCCGCTCGCAGCGTGTCCGGCGTGGCATCGTCTTGTTCGAGCACGATGGCGGCGTCCGCGCCGGCGAGAACATGCGCGTTCTTCCGTTGCTCATCGCCCCAGGTGCCGGGCAGCGGGATGAGGATCGACGGCTTTCCCAGAAAGGCCAGCTCACACACGGTCCCGGCGCCGGCGCGGCCGATCACCAGATCGGCCGCCGCGAAGACATCGGCGATGCCCTCGTTGATGAACTCGACCACGCGATAGCGCCGCTGCAGTTCCTCTGGCCAGGTCGCCCGCGCTGCCGCGAGATCGGCGGCGTCGTCGTTTGCCTTCGCTGGCCCGGCTTGATGGATCACCTGCGCGTGCTGCAACAGATCAGGGAGCAGCGCGGCCAGCCGCTGGTTCACCGGGCTCGCGCCTCGCGCGCCGCCGGTGACATAGACGATGGGCAGTTCGTCCGACATGCCCCACGTCGCGCGACCACGGGCCGCGTCTCCACCGCGCAAGGACGCTCGGACCGGATTGCCGGTCACGACGACGTGCTTGTTGTGGTGGCGGGCTTGGGGCGCCGTTTGCTCATAGGTGACGGCGAAGACGTCGGCGACGCGACCGACAATCCGATTGGCGACGCCAATTTGCGCCGTTTGCTCATGGGTCAGGATCGGTGTCATCCTGATCGCGGCGAGCGCGGACGGCACGCTGACATTGCCGCCGGTGCTGTAGAGCACGTCCGGGTGAAATCGCCGCAGATGACGCCGCGCCTGCGCGACGCCAATCGGAATCCGGCACATGTCGGTGACGGTCTTGACCGAGGCGTAGCGCCGCAGCTTCCCGGTCTGGATCGCCGCGAAAGTGACGCCGGCCTTCGCGGCGACCTCCCGCTCGACGCCGGCATGGCTGCCGATCCAGAGCAATTCGAGGGGAATCTCGCGGCGGCGGAGCTCTTCAATGACGGAGACAGCGGGAAGCACATGTCCGCCGGTGCCACCCCCCGCAATGACGAGGCGGAACGTTTTATGCTTGAATCGGGATGTCGACACGGGCCGTTTCCGCTCCATTCCTGCACCGTCGCGATGACGGTGAGATACGTGTTCGACTCGT
>JAICKJ010000135.1 GCA_025928015.1 Thermomicrobiales bacterium | reverse complement strand
GCTCCTTGGGCGCGTCGAACTCCCGCGTGATCTCGATCTGCGGCTGTCCCGGTTCAGCGATGATCTGCGTCTTGCCCATGATGCGCTCCTTCTGCGTTGGCTGCCTCGCTCGCTTGTGTCCGTTTGTAGGTCAGGCTGAAAACCCATATTCCTGGGGGCCGCAACGAACCCATCGAGCGACATCGAGATGCCGGCCACAAACGTGTCATAGCCTCCTCCTGTGATTGCGACGAGTGTTGTCGATAGCTGTTCCGGGACGCGAGCGGGATGATCATGCTGGGGCGAACGTCTGGAGCTGGTCGAGAGCGTCAAGCTGGTCATCGGGATGTGTATCCATTGGCTGTACAACGTGACCTGCCCATACAACGTGATCAACGCCGAGCGGGGCGAGTTGCTGCAGATCGGCGGCGACCTGCTCGACCGAGCCGGTCAGCGGGCCCCGCTCGTCCTGTGCAGCGGCCGTGATGGAGCCGTTGACCTGGACCACGATCGGCAGCGCTGACGGGTCATGGCCAGCGGACTTCGCGGTCTGGCGGAATGTGGTGATGGTGTCGCGGAGTGCGTCCCAGTCGAACATGACCAGGCTCAGCCCCGTGCCCAACCGCGCCGCGCGTTCGACCGCTGTCGGTGTAGCGGCGCCGACGAGCAGGGTCGGCCCCCCTTCCCGTACAGGTTTTGGGCCGAATTCAGATTCGGGGATCTGATAGAAGCGTCCGTCGAAATACACTGGGTCCGGACCCCAGGCGGCCCGCATGGCCTGAATGTGCTCGGCGAAGCCGGCGCCGCGCCGCCGCCAGGGCACCCCGGCCGCGGTGTATTCCTGGGCCATCCAGCCCTGTCCGATCCCGGCCAGCAATCGGCCCTCGCTGAGCTGGTCGAGCGTGGCCAGCCGGCGGGCCAGGACTACCGGGCTGCTGAACAACGCGTCGATCACGCTGGTGCCCAGACCGATCCGGCTGGTGGTGGCCGCGAGATAGCTCAGGGTTTCCAGCGGGTCGTAGACCGTGGCCCACTCCATCGGGGCCGGCATGGTCGGTCCGGACCCGCCCATCGGGATCGGCTGCGTTGGCCGTAATAGACGTTCGAACGTCCACACCGCGCCCAGGCCAATCCGTTCGGCCCGCTCGGCGAATGCAACGAGCGCTGCCGGTGATGCTTGTGGCCCGGCGGTGGGCAGCATCGCTCCAAACTTCATCTGATCCTCCATGGTGTGCTCGCGAGTGCGGGATTTGGCGTGTGCAACTGCATTGTTCCCCCTGTTGAGGTGTGGTGCGGTCAGTCCGAATGCTCGTCCTGCAGGGACGTGAGCAGCGCGTCCAGCCGGTCGAAGCGTTCGTCCCAGAACTCCTGATATCCCGCCAGCCAGGTCGTCGCCGCTCGCAGCGGTTCCGCTTCGAGGCGGCTGAGCCGGGCGGTGGCCCGGCGATGGCGCGAGATCAGCCCGGCCTGCTCGAGCACCTTGAGGTGCCGCGAGATGGCCGGCTGGGAGACACGGAAGGGCGCGGCGAGCTCTGCCACGGTGGCCTCCCCCTCCGTCAACCGCGCGAGGATCGCGCGGCGCGTCGGATCGGCGAGCGCACTGAAGACGGCACTGAGTTGATCACCCGACATGTGTAACACACCCTTTATATAACCACTACGTTAAATATACCATGTGCGTCGTCGGTGTCAAGCCTTCGCTGGCCCCGCTGACTCGCGCGCCGTCCCGCCCGTCCCTGGTCCGGTACAATGAGTGCCCCGCCATCCGGTACGGTCATGGTCCGCGCATGCGCCGCTGCATCATGATCATGGTCAGGAGATTGCGAGTGACCGATCTTCAGGAAACCGCCGGTCCGGCCGCGACAGCGGCCATGCTGATCCGCAAGCCGGTTGACGTGGTGTTCGAGGCATTCGTCAACCCCGAGATCACGACCCGGTTCTGGTTCACCCACGGCAGCGGCCGGCTCGCGCCCGACGCGCGCGTCCGGTGGGAGTGGGCGATGTACAACGCCTCCGCCGAGGTCACCGTCACGGCCTTCGAGCCGGACCGGCGGCTGGCCATCGGCTGGCCGGGCGAGGGAGGTCCGACCAGCGTCGAATGGACGTTCACGCCCCGCGCGGATGGCACGACCTTCGTCAGCATCACCAACGCCGGCTTTCACGGCGACCCGGCCGCGGTCCAGCAGCAGCTTGTGGACGCAACCGAGGGCTTCACCCTGGTGCTCGCCGGGCTCAAGGCGTATCTGGAACATGGCATCGCGCTGAATCTCGTCGCCGACCGCTTCCCCCCGGACTGACGCATCCCGTGGCGACGGAAGGTGAGTACAATGCCGCGAGCCGGCGACCGGCCCCGGCGCTCCACGAAGCCCTGAAAGCAGAGGACGCGATGCTCACACAGACCCTGACCGCCGTCGTCACCGCCCTGATCGGCGCCCATGTCGACGAGCTCGACACGCCAGCCCTCATCGTCGATCTCGACCGCCTGGACGCGAACATCGCCACCATGAGCGGGTTGATCCGGGAGCGCGGCGTCGCCTGGCGACCGCACGCCAAGGCGCACAAGTGCCCGGCGATCGCCCACCGGGAGCTGGCCGCCGGCGCGATCGGCATCACCTGCGCCAAGGTCGGCGAGGCCGAGGTCTTCGTCGCCGCCGGCATCCGCGACATCCTGATCGCCAACCAGATCGTCGGGCCGATCAAGACCCGGCGCCTCGCCGCGCTCTGTCGCCAGGCCGACGTGATCGTCGCGGTCGACAACATTGGCAACGCTCAGGAGATCGACCGCGCCGCGGCCGAGTTCGGCAGCCGGCCGCGGCTCGTGATCGAGCTCAATTGCGGCATGAACCGCGCCGGTGTCGAGCCCGGCGAGCCGGCCGTCGCGCTGGCCCGCGCGATCAACGACCTGCCGAACGTCCGCTTCGCCGGGCTGATGAGCTGGGAGGGACAGGCCGCCGGCATGACCGACGCAACCGCGCGCGGGGCGGAGGTCACCCGCGCCGTCGGGCAGGTCATCGCGACCGCCGAGCAGTGCCGCGCGGCCGGGTTGCCGGTCGAGATCGTCTCCTGCGGCGGCACCGCGACGTTCCTGACCACGGCCGGCATCGCGGGCGTGACCGAGGTCGAGGCCGGTGGCGGCATCTTCGGCGACACCTTCTATCGGAATCACGACGTGCCGCTGCAGCCGGCGCTCTCCATCCTCGTCCAGGTCACGAGCCGCCCCGCGCCGGACCGGATCATCATCGACGCCGGCCGCAAGACGGTCGATCCCTCCAGCGTCGCCCCCGAGGTCTGGGGCGTGGACGGCGTGCAGCGCCTCGCCCTCTCCGCCGAGCACGGCACGATCACCCTCGACCACCCCTCGGACACGCCCGCCATTGGCGACAAGCTCCGCCTCGGCATCGGCTACAGCGACCAGGCCGTCCACCTCCACGAGGTCCTGATCGGCGTCCGCCACGACCGCGTCGAAGCCATCTGGCCCATCGCCGCCCGCGGGAAGCTGCAGTAGAGCATTCCCTCTGAGTGCGGAGGTGGCTGCGGCCGAATCTGAATTGGCGCTGGGTGGAGAGTAGAATGGCGACAGCGAGGTCGGAGACGGATTTTCTCGATCGTGCACGAGAGAGCTTGGATGGGGCAGAGAGTGAACTCGCGAACAAACGCTACAACAATGCCACGAACCGTGCCTACTATGCGTGTTTTCAGGCGGCCGTATATGCGCTGATGAAAAGAGCTTACCGGCAGCCGAGGAACGGCCAGTGGAGTCACACATTTGTGCAAGGCGAGTTCGCACGATTGATCAGGCGGCAAAAACTCTTCCCATCATCGCTTCGCGATGCCTTATCACAATTGCTGTTCCTTCGGGTCCAAGCCGATTATCGGAAGACGTCGGTATCAGAGATCCAAGCCCATCGTGGAGTTCGGCGTGCGCGGGAATTCATGGACGCCATCGAAGAAATGGAAAAGACGACATGAAGCGTGACGAGCCAGTGCCAGAAATTCCGGCCGACGAGAACGATCCTCGCATCAAGGCGGCCCTAGCAGAGTTGCGCGGCATGATCCTGGAGCGCTTCCCGGAGGCCACGTTCACCGTTTCTCGTGGTGAAGACCCGGTCGGGATCTACCTCGATGCGACCGTCGACATCGAGGATCTCGATGAGGTGACCAACATCATCCTCTCGCGAGTGGTGGATATGCAGATTGATGAGGGGATTCCGGTCTATGTCATCCCCGGATGGCCGGAGCACCGGATCGAGGCCTATCGGCGCGAGCACCCGGTGTCCAGATCGAGAGGCCGCGCCATCCTGTAGTTGATGCAGTTCTACCCGACCGGTTCGAACGCCAGCTTCCCCTCGTATCCCGCCGGTAACCGGACCTCGATCTCGACGCCCGCCGGCGCGCGCACGCTGCCGGTGATCGTCTTCGTTCCATCGTCGACGCGCCATTCGACGTCGACCCGGCCGACCTCCGGCAACGGCACGCTGCCCGAGGCCCACGCCAGCCCGCTGGGCTCGGGGGCGACGAGGACGCGGGTCCAGCCGGGGGCGAGGGGACGGACGCCGAGCAGCCGCGCCGGGAAGAAGGCGGCGGGGGCGGCGGACCAGGCGTGACAGTGGCTCCGCGTCAGGCGGCCGCTCTTTTCCACGACGTTCGAGCTTGGAAAGACCTCCCAGCAAGTCGTCGCGCCGTGGTCGAGCATCATGCCGAAGTTGCGGCGCGCGTCGGCGATCGCCGCTCCGGTGTGCCCCAGCTCGGCCAGCGCGTCGTAGAGGAAGATCGACATCCACGGGCTGCCGATCTGCACCCACGCCGCCGGCGGATCGAGCAGGTAGCTCTCGATCAACGCCTGGCGCTCTCCCGGCGCCGTGTCGGAGAGCAGCGCGAAGAGCTGCGTCTGGACGCTGAAGACGTCCGAGGGCGTCCCGCCCGCGTGGATCGCGTCGCGGTAGGCGCGTTCGCCGTCGTCCCAGAGCGCCCGGTTGATCGCCGCGCGCAGGGTGTCGGCGCGCTGGCGCATGGTGGCGGCGCCGGCGGGATCGTCGGCAACCGCGGCCAGTTCGGCGGCCGCGTCCAGCGCCATGACCATGAGCAGATTCTGATGCGTCACGACGCCTGAATTCGGCTGGTCCATCGGCGCCCAGTCGAGCAGGTTCCAGGCGGCGATCTCCAGCAGCCCGTCGCCGTTCAGATGCTCCGCGAAGGCGTCCAGCGCCTTCCGGACCTCTGGCCAGAGCCCGCGGGCGACGTGTTCATGTCCGGTCCGGAACCAGTGCTCGCGGCAGGCCATCGCCCAGAAGAAGGTCCAGTTCGGCAGCACCTGCACCCAGCCGGAGGGCACCTGCGAGTCGAGCAAGTGCGTCTGCGTCGCTGACTGTGGCACGAGCCGCAGGCAGCGCTCGGTCAGCGGTTCGGCGCCGAAGAGGTAGGCGGCGAAGCGCGAGCTGCTGTACGCGTCGCCCACCCAGAAGGTCTGCTCGTAGGCCGGGCAATCGACGTAGGTGTCCTCCATGCACGCCAGCACCGTCTGGCGGGACATCCGCCAGATCGCATCCAGCCGGCTGTCGCTGCAGCGGAAGTCGCCCACTTCCGCGACCGGGTAGTGGCTCTCGACCGGCGCGACCCGGATCAGTCGCACCGGCGAACCGGCGTCGTCGAGCCCGCGGAAGGTGAGCTGCAGGTAGCGCAACCCGCGCAGCGTTGGGGATTCGTACCGCTGCCAGCCGCCGCGGGTGACGTAGCGGAAGCTGTTGTTGAGCGGCACCGTGTCCTCGCGGCGAGTGGCGGCCAGGTACTCGAAGCCGAGCGCATCGACCGTCACCCCGGCCGGCGCCTCCAGCTCAAACGCGACATAACACGCACATTCCCGCCCCAGGTCGATCACGAGCGCCGTGTCGCGTCCCGGCTGGACGGGGATCGTGAAGCCGCTCTCGTTCGCCATCACGACGTGCTGCGCCTCGGCCGGCACCGGCGCGAAGCTGCGCTCGGCCGGCGCCGAGGCGAGCCCGAAGAGATCGGCCGGGCTGGTCAGCGAGGGCGGCACCGGCCGGACGAGTTCATCGAACGCGGCGAGATCGGCGGCGCTGGCGATCGTCCGCGCGGCGCGGTAGCGATCCGTTTCAAAGTCATGTGGAGTGGGGAAGACGACGTCGGACGTCACCATCGGGAACGAGCCAATGGTGAGAAATGGTGACTCCCCGCCATTGATGGGGGAGGCGACGGTGAATGGCGTGTCCGCGTCGATGTCGAGCCGCAAGCCGTGGCCGTGCTCCGCGCCGGCGACCTCCAGCACCAGCCAGTGCGCGCCGGCGGCCAGCTCGGCGTCCAGCGTCAGTGACGCGCCCGCGCCCAGTGGCGCGAGCGAATCGCGGTCGTGCCAGGCGCCGTCGAGCCCGGCGCCACGCAGCAGGCCCATCTCCCGCATCCAGGGGGAGGTGAGCCGGATCATCCCCGGCCGCTCCAGATGGAGCGTCGTGACGACGAAGCCGGCGAGCGGCACCGGGTTGGCGTGGTCCTCCGACCCGGGCGCGAACTGGTTGCGCACGTCGATCGCCGTGGACCACTGTGCCGGGCGATCGAAGGCGAGCTGGACGACGCGCGACGGCATCGTCACGTGCTCATCCAGCAGCGGGATGTCGCGCGGCACGAGTGACGTCCACGGCGGCGTGCCCGCCGGGCCGATCACCGTCGCGGCGGCCCAGTCACCATCGTCGAACCAGGGCTCGACCCATTCCGCCGGCCACCGGCGCGCATCGACATATTCGGTGAAGCCGAGCTGGCAGGAGAGCCGCTCGGCGCGTGGATCCTGCCCGGCGTGCGCCGTGACGCGCCAGCCCGCGTCGGTGCCGATGGTCGCGTCCGGCAGCGCGATCTGGGCGAAGAGTCCGCCGCGGCCACGCAGGTAGCTGAAGGTGCTGATGCCGTAGTGGAGGACGAGGACGGCGACCGTGTTCGCCGCGCCCTGCCGCAGCAGATGCCCGATCTCATGGGTGTCAAACGACTGGTGAGCGGGGAAGGATCGGGCCGGTCCGTGGCCCACCTGCTGCCCGTTGACCCAGAGGACGTAACGCGTGTCGGCCGTGATGTGGAGGAGCGCGCCGGCCGGGGCGGTGGCCGGCGTGAAACTGCGCCGGAAGCAGCGCCAGGCGTTGCGCGGACTGGCCTCGCCGGCGTCCCAGATCCAGTGGGCATGCCAGGCGTGGACCGGTTCGGTCGATGTGGGCGCGTACATGGCACTCCCTCGCTGCAGCCGGCTACTGGTGGGCATTATGCCCGCTCGGGCGCGTCGTGACGATATGCGGTCCAGATGCGCCGACCGGCGGTGGCTTTCTGCCACCGCCGGTCGGGCCCCCAGAGTCGAACCCTGCTCAGCGTTTGGGTGAGAACCGGAGTCAGCCCGTCTCCAACATCTCACGCAGTGGTGGACGCGAGAGCACGGTGAGCAAGAGATCGTAGGATTGCGCGGTTCCATAACCCACGCTCAGCGTAGCAGGTCGCGGGCCGGAAGTCTGCATGGCATGTGTATCTATTTAGGACGCAGTGACCGTCTACCGGGCGAGCTGGCGTCGCCCGGTCCCGATGCGGCACACGACGATTCAGAGTATCGTTGGCGACGGAGATTCCGGGGCCCATCAACGCGCCGCACAGCGATACGCGGCGCGACCGCGGCGGCGCAGGCCGCCAACGCACGACAGGACCAACCATGACGGCATCTCGGATGGCATCGCCGGTTACATCTCGGGACGCGCGCGGCCGGCTGGCGCGGCTCCACGCGGCATTCACCCAGGGACAGATCGACCGGCGGCAGTTCTTGATACGGGCGGGGGCGCTGGGCGTCAGCGCCGGCGCCTTCGCGCTCATCGCCCAGAACACCGTCGCCCAGGGCGCGACGCCCGCCGCCAGTCCGGCGGCATTGGCCGCTACGCCAGCGGCATCGGCCGCCGGCGAACGCCCGGCGGGCGGCACCGAGGGGCAGACGCGCGGCGCGGGCGGCGATTTGCGTATCCTCGTGCCGCAGGCGGCGTCGGCGTTGAGTGTTCACAACGCGACCGGCGGCAAGGACATCGCCGCCGCCTCGATCGTCTCCGAGCCGCTGCTCTCCTACGCGCAGGACACGTCGCTCGTCGCCAACCTCGTCACGGCGGTGCCGTCGCACGAGAACGGCTTGCTTGCGGCCGATCTCTCCACGGTCACCTTCCACCTGCTGCCCAATGTCGTCTGGAGCGACGGCAAGCCCTTTACGGCTAGCGATGTCGTCTTCACCTGGCGGTGGAATGTCGACCAGACCAACCAGTCGATCGACGCCGTCTCCTGGCAGATCATCTCCGGGGTCGAGGCGGTCGATCCGCACACGGTCAAGGTCACCTTCGCCGCGCCGACGCTCGGCTGGTTCCAGCCCTTCGGCGCGAACCTCGGCGCGATCTATCCCGAGCATTTCTGGGAGGGCAACGACGCGGACCAGGCCAATGCGGCCTTCGCCGCCAAGCCGATCGGCACCGGCGCCTACGTCGTCGACACCTTCTCCCCCAACGATCAGGTGATCTACAAGGCAAACGAGCGGTATCGCGAGCCGACCAAGCCCTACTACGCGCGCGTCATCCTCAAGGGTGGGGGCGACGCCGCCTCGGCGTTGACGGCGGTGACGAAGACCGGCGATTGGGACATCGCCTTCACGCTCCAGATCGACCCGACCGCGATCAAGGCGAATCTGGGCGACAAAGGCAAGATCTACGGCCCGCCGGGTACCGGCGTCGAGAAGCTCCAGTTCAACTTCAGCGATCCGAACAAGGAGGTCGATGGGCAGCGCTCGCAGAAGGACACGCCTCACCCCTTCCTCACCGATCCGGCCGTGCGCGAGGCGATCGCGACGGCGATCGACCGCGACACGATCGCGACCCGGCTCTACGGCGGGCCACCGAGCAACCCGCCGGGCCGGAACATCCTGGCCGGGCTGGGCGCCTACGAGTCGCCGAACACGACCTGGACTTACGACCCGGCCAAGGCGAAGCAAATCCTGGAGGACGCCGGCTGGAAGCTGAGCGGCGGCGTGCGGGCGAAGGACGGCGTCAAGCTGGTGTTGAAGTACGTGACGACGGTCAACCCGCAGCGGCAGAAGGTGCAGGCGGTCGTCAAGCAGAACCTGAGGGAGATCGGGTTCGACGTGAACCTGGCCGAGGTCGACGGCTCCGTCTTCTTCGACAGCTCGCCCGGTAACGACCAGAACTTCACCCATTTCTATGCGGACATGCAGGAGTACACCGACGGCGCCACCTCGGCCTTCCCGCTCAACTACATGAAGTACTGGTACGCCGGGCCGAAGGGCGAGAACATCGCCCAGAAGGAGAACAAGTGGACCGGCACCAACAAGGTCCGCTACCACAACCCGGACTACGACGCCGCCTGGGACAAGATCGCCGCCGTGACCGAGCCAGCGGAGGCGGTGAAGCTCTTCGTGCAGCTCAACGACATCGTCATCGACCAGCACGTCGAGGTGCCGCTGGTGCAGGTGGTCGCCGACCTGCACGCCGTGTCGAACAAGATCCGGGCAGAGAACATCGCCGTCAACGCCTTCGGCGACACCTTCTGGAACATCGCCAACTGGACGAAGGCGTAACGCCTTTCATCCCCATCGTCATAGAGGGGCCGAGCTCGCTCTCGGCCCGCCGTCGCCAATCCATGACGGTGTGGTCGGGCAGCGCGGGCGGACACAAGGTCCGCCCCTACATGGTGTGTAGCATCCCGACGCACGCCTCGGGGAGTGCTCCCCTCTCCCAACGTTGGGAGAGGGGCTGGGGGTGAGGGCTGAAAACTCCGCGTTCGTACGCGCCTCATGCCCTTTGACCGGGGGGCGCGGAGACGGTAAAATAGGACGTGGATGCGAACGTTTGTTCGCTCCCCGCCGGTGGGCGCTGGCCTGCTTGCAGCGGTCGCGCGGGGGCGCTATGGTGCCAGTATCACGCGCGAGGGGAATGACGGGGTCAGCGGGTTCGTTTCACGGCAACATTTCACCCTGGCGCCGCCCCGCACGGACAATCGCACAGGCTCGCTCAGCGCGGGCCCGGCCGATCGCATCGGCCCAGGAAGGGCAAACCACATGGCAAACGACGAACGGGAGAAAGCGGTCGAGCTGGCCATGGCGCAGATCGAGCGCCAGTTTGGCAAGGGCTCCATCATGAAGATGAAGCCCGGCGAGGTCAACCCGATGCACATCGACGCGATCCCCACCGGGAGCATCGCGCTCGACCTCGCCCTCGGCATTGGCGGCGTGCCACGCGGCCGCGTCGTCGAGATTTACGGGCCGGAATCGTCCGGCAAGACGACGCTGGCGCTCCACGTCATCGCCGAGGCACAGAAGACCGGCGGCATGGCGGCGATCATCGACGCCGAGCACGCGCTCGACCCGATCTACGCCGGCAAGCTGGGCGTCGATCTCGATGAGCTGCTGATCTCCCAGCCGGATACCGGCGAGCAGGCGCTGGAGATCGCCGAGACGCTCGTCCGCTCCGGCGCGCTCGACGTGATCGTGATCGACTCGGTCGCCGCGC
>JAICKJ010000258.1 GCA_025928015.1 Thermomicrobiales bacterium | reverse complement strand
GTGCGCTTCCCTCTCCTTTCACCATGACCCAATACACCGACGGTGGCGACGCTGGCTGAGCGGTGGCGCCATTGTATGGAAAGGGCGCGAATGGTCAATCCACCTGACAGCGGGTGCCGGCATGGATGTCCACTTGAACGGCAGCCCCTGCCGCGACAACGATTGCGAGAAGCGCTGTCAGCTTGCCTGCCCGTCGATGACCGCCGCGTCTGGTTCACCTTCGCGGATAATCACCCGCCCATCGAGGATCAGCGTTGGGTCGTGGTAGACGAAGTCCATATGCAGCGGCGCGACATTATTCCCGCCGAAGAAGTTATTGCTGCCGAGGGCGACATGCCCGGTCCCGGCCACCCCCTCATCCTCGACGATGACACCGCGGATGATGCCGGCCGGATTCAGACCGAAGGCCAGCTCGGCGAGGATGTAGGCTGCCGGGGTACCCGCCTGCGCGAGAAAGTCGCGAACCTGCCTGGCTGCCGGCCCGCCCTCTACCGCGACGGCTCGTCCGCCCTGGAAGATCAAGCGGATGGGCTCATCCAGTACGCCGACAAACGAGGCGCTCGCATCGACGACGACCACACCCTCAGCGCTGGACTCCAATGGCGCAATGAATGCCTCGATGTCGGGACAAGCCGAGCGGTCGCCCGGTTCGAGCGCGAGTCCCGTGATCGGGATGGCAGCGCGACCATCGAGGCGGACCGTCAGATCGGTGCCGGCTGACGTGGTGACACGCGCCGTGTTGGCCTCGGTCAAGCGCGCGGCGAGCTGGCGAGCCCGGGGTGCGAGCCGTGGAAAGTCCGCGAACACTCCCCCCGTCCGCAGCACGTCCTCGGTGAATTCCGTGAGTGACACCAGACGAGCGCCCGCCTCGGCGGCACGGCGGATGGCCGCCGTGTGATAGATGGCGCCCGAGGTGGGGGCGAGGATCACATCTGCCGCCGCGAGGGCAACGGCGACGGGCGCGGGGGGTTCGGTTCCGGATGGGAGCGGCGGCATGGTCGTGACAAGCGGGATAGCACCCAACTCGGCCGTCACGCGCGCTAATGCCGCGGCGATGCGTGGTGAACGCGCCGTGTCGGTGAGGATCACCACCTGTTCCCCGGCCTTGATGCCAGCACATATGGCGGCGATTCGCCGGGCGCCCGGTATCAAGTCATCGAGGTTGTCTGGTGACTGGAAAGAGAAGGGCTGCCGGCGATCATTCATCATGTCCTCCTTGTACGTCGGTGAATCGAGCCGCATTCGTTGCGGGATGTGGCCGCCAATCGAGCTAGTCGAGGGCATCGCGCAGGCCATCGCCAATGAGATTGAAGCTGAGGACGGTCAGGGCAATGGCGAGACCGGGGAAGATACCGAGATACGGGGCGGCGGTGATGTAGCTCTGGGCATCGCTCAGCATGCGACCCCATTCGGGCGTGGGCGGCTGGGCCCCGAGGCCGAGAAAGCCGAGGGCCGCGACCAGGAGGATGGCGTTGCCAACACCGATCGTCGACTGGACGATGAGCGGCGTCAGGATGTTCGGGAGAATGTGCCGGACCATGATCCGGAGATCACTGGCGCCGAGGGCCCGGGCCGCATCGACATACTCCTGCCGCTTCGCCGCCAGTGTGGAGGCACGGGCCAGGCGGGCATAAGCGGGCAACCCAACGACACCAGCTGCCAGCATGGCCGAGGTCAATCCGATGCCCAGCCGGGCGGCGACGGTGATCGCGAGCAAGATCGCGGGCAGCGCCAGGAGCAGATCGATCACAGCCATCAGGACCAAGCCCACCCACCGCTCGATGTAGCCGGTGACAACGCCGATGATCGTGCCGCCGACCAGTCCGACGAGAACCGAGACCAGCCCGGAAGCGAGCGAAATGCGACCACCGTTGACGACGCGAGCGAAAACATCGCGCCCGAGCTCGTCGGTGCCGAACCAGAAGGCGGCACTTGGTCGTGCGAGGCGGTGGAGAATGTCTTGCTTGACTGGATCGCTGACAAAGAATGGACCGATCGCCGACCAGGCGATGAGCGCCCACAGGATGATCGCCCCGACGACCGCGCCGCGATTGGCGACATAGCGACGGAGAAAGACAAAACGCCGCCCCTGGCGCCGTTGCAGCGGGAATCTCTCAGCCGACGCGAGAGCTGGCGGGGCGAGCGGTGAGGGACTCATCCGTAGCGAATCCTGGGGTCGAGGAGCGCATAGACGATATCAACGATCAGATTGAGGGTGATGAACACCGCGCCGAGCAGCAGCACGATCCCTTGCACCAGCTGGTAGTCGCGATCGCCAATCGCCGAGATGGTGAGACTGCCAACTCCGGGCCAGGCGAACACGGTCTCGGTGACCACCGCACCGCCGAGCAGCGAGCCGAACTCCAGGCCAACGACGGTGAGCACGGGGATGAGCGCGTTGCGGTAGGCGTGACCGAACACAATCGTGCGGTCCCGCAGCCCCTTCGCCCGCGCGGTCCGGATGTAATCGTGCCCCAGTGTCTCGATCAGTGATGCGCGGGTCATCCGGGCGATGATGGCGGCCGGCCAACCGGCGAGGGTGATTGCCGGCAGGATGAGGTGCTTGAGCGCATCCGTGAACTCCGGCCAGTTGCCGTGGACAAGCGCGTCGAGCACGACGAAATGGATATTCGGACTGAGTCCGAGGCGCGGATCGACCCGACCCGAGATCGGCAGCCAGCCAAGCCAGACGCCGAAGACGATGATCAGGATCAGGCCCAGCCAGAATGTCGGGATCGAGACGCCGGCCAGCGCCACAAGCGTGCTGGAATAGTCGAAGAGAGAGTGACGGCGAACCGCGGCCAGGGTGCCCATGCTGAAACCGATGACCACGGCAATGATCATCGCCGCGATCGCGAGCTCGACGGTGGCGGGAAACCGCTGCAGGACTTCGTGGGTCACGGGAGTATTCGAGCGATAGGACCTGCCGAGATCGCCCTGCAACGCATGCCCGAGGAAATCGAGATACTGGACCGGCAGCGGACGGTCGAGCCCGAGCTGATGGCGGAGATTCGCCACGGAGGCGGGGTCGGCGTGGATACCGAGCATCAGGACGGCCGGATCGCCGCCGGCCGAATGGAGCATGAGAAACACGATCAGGGAAATCCCGAACAGGATCGGGATGGCGATCAGGAGGCGGCGAGCGACATAGGCAAGCATCCATGCGTATCCACGATAGAACGCCGATGCGAATCATTTCGGATCGGCGCTCGTTCCGTCATTTCACGCTGATCCCACGGAGGACCATTGAGCCGGTGGGGTCGACCTTGAGATTCTGGATCGTGTTCTTGGCGCCAATGACGCGGCCCGGGTAGCCGAGGACGACCATGATCGCATCCTGCATGATCAGCTTCTGGGCTTGCTCGTAGAGTTGCCCGCGTTTCGTCGAATCATGCTCAACCTGGGCCTGGACGTTGAGGTTGTTCACCTGGGCATTCTGATAGCCCATCCGGCTGACGGCGCGCGGTGCCGTGAATAGCGAGTACATGATGTTGTCGGGATCGCCGTTATCCCACGTCCAATCATTGATGAACGCCGGAGCCTTGCTCGCATTGAGCTGAGCGAAGAAGTCGGCGTCCTCCAGCGACTTCAGGTTGGCCTTGATGCCGATGGCGGCGAGATCCGACTGGATGAGCTGGCCGATCAGCGGCCAGAAGGAATTGGTCCGATTGTACAGGTCAAAGCTGGTCTGGGATGGCTTGGCTTGTTTGATGAGCGATTTGGCCTTCTCCGGATCGTGAGGATACATGTCGGCCAACGTCTTGTCATAGCCAAGCAGCCCGGGGGCGACCGGTCCAGCGCCGACCGTGTAGTTGCCATAAAACACCGCTTGCGCGATGTTCTGCTTACTGATCGCGTATTGAACCGCTTGACGCACCTGCGGATTGTCGAAGGGCGGCAACTTCTGATTGAACGCAAGAAACTGGCAATTCAGGAAGTTCCCGGTGGCGGCTTGCAGGCTCGGGTTGTCCTTGACGCTCTGGGCGTCCTTGAAATCGATCTGGCCGGCGATATCGATCGAGCCCGTCTTGAGCGAGGACAGGCGAACCGTGTCATCCGGAATCGTCTGCCAGACGAGGCGATCGAGTGCCGGACGACCACCCCAATAATCGCTATTCGCGGTGTAGACAAGCTCGACGTCCTTGGTCCAATGGTCGAGCTTGAACGGCCCGGTGGCGGCGGCGTGGGAGCTGAAGTCCTTGCCGTATTTCTGCAGGGCCGTGGGGCTGACGATCCCGGCGGCGAAGATCGCCAGATTGCCGAGCAGCATGACAATCGGGCGCTTCAGCACGATCGTCAGCTCGAGTGGTCCGGTGGCCTTGACCGAGCTGACCTCTGCAAACACGATCTCCGCATAGGTGATACCGGGATAGTGATAGGGGTTGTTGGGATCGAGCTGGCGCAGGAAGTTGAACTCGACGGCCTTGGCATCGAGTGGCGTGCCGTCGTGGAACGTGACATTGGGCCGTATATGGAAGACATAGGTAAGCCCGTCGGCAGAGACGTCCCACTTCTCGGCAAGCGCCGGTTCCACCTCGATCGAGCCGATCTTGAACCGCGTCAATCCCTCGGTGAGATTGCCGGACATCGGGATGATGTCCCCGTAGCCATCGGCCCCGGCCAGCGCCGGATCGAGATTCAGCGTCTTCTGCGGGATGGCGGCGACCACGGTGTTTCCGCTCCCTTGCAGCTCCGCGCTCCGGAGGGAAGGTCCAGAGCCAGGGGCAGCTGAGGCACGGGCAGCCGCGCTGGCGGCTAAAGCCGACGCCAGGGGGAGCGCGAGACCAACCTTGCCGGACGCGGACAGGAAGGTTCGACGCGTCAAGCGCCTCGCGGCACTCTGAAAGATGAGTGAGTCGCGTTCGGAGCCATTATTCGCCATGGTGATGTACTCCTAAATGGCCACATCGGCATTCGACGCTGGATGCATCGGGGATGTGGGTAATGCGCGGAAAGCTCTTCGCCGGCGTAGGTGATCCGATGCCATCGGGCCATCTCAGACAGGCGGCCAAGGCGGCCATCGACCGTGGCAAAGTCGCACGAGACCAGAGCGAGGGATCGTCGTTCGCCCGCCATGAAAAAAGCACCTGGCACTCACCCGTGAGGTAAACATGCGATCAAGACCGGGGATAGCTTGGTGCTCATGCATCTCGGGCCCTGGCGCCTCATTATCGCGATGGGGCTCGGGGAGTCAAGCCCCGCGATAATGTCTCCCCAAGCGTGCATCATTTGGATTGTCAGAACGTGAAGAGCGGCGCTGACGGGCGCAGGAGCGCGGTGTGCGGCCGCATTGACCAGATGGCCTCGATCTCGTCTGCGAGGGCGGCCATGAGGCGCGGGATGTCCTCATGGCCGGTGGCGTGCATCGCTTCGGCGACGATGAGGACGTCCGACGTCGTGTCGCGGACGGCGGAGGCGCCGGATTGGCGATTAGTCCAGCGGCGGGCGTGGGCCTGGCCGGCAGCGTCGACGAAGATCACCTCGCGGGGATCGGGGTGCTCCAGCTCGCCGGCGAAGGTCTGGTAGCGCTCGCTGCCGTCCGCGTAGCGGACCTCGAT
>JAICKJ010000321.1 GCA_025928015.1 Thermomicrobiales bacterium | reverse complement strand
TCTCGCCGAAGCGCATCTGCGCCAGCACCGGCAGATCGCCGGCCTCGGCCTTGGCGGCGGCCAGCGCGAGGCGCAGCTCCTCCAGGTGGTCGAAGGTCTCCAGCACGAGCAGATCGACGCCGTTGTCGCGCAACGCCGCGATCTGCTCGCGGAAGGCGTCGGTGATGAGCGGGGATGTCTCCGGTGGCTCGACGAGCGGGTCGAGGCCGGTCGAGGAGACGGCGCCGGCGGCGAAGACGCGCTCGTCGCCCGCCTCGCGGACCAGTCGCACGCCGGCCGCGTTCAGCTCGGCGACGCGGTCCTGCAAGCCGTGGCGGGTGAGGGCGATGCGATTGGCGCCGTACGTGTTGGTCTCGATCACCTGGGCGCCGGCGGCCACGTAGCTGGCGTGGATGTCGCGGATGAGGTCGGGCTGGGAGACGTTCAGCTCGTCGAAGGAGCGGGTGTAGAGGACGCCGCGCTCGTAGATCTGGGTCCCGGTGGCGCCGTCGAAAAGCAGTGGGCCGGCGATGAGCGCCTCGCGGAACGAGCGCCGGCGGTGGTCGGTCTGCGTGGGGATCACGGGCGGGTGCCTCCTCGGCAGCGGGTGGTCAGCGTCATGATGCGCGGCCGGCGCCAGGGACCGGTTCGGGATAGCGTGGCATTCCCGTGCCCGGGATGCAACGTCCGGACGTCGCGGCGCGGCGGTGACGAGCGTGTTCCGACGCCATTGTAGCGGTTGGCCGTCGATTCCGTTGTCCCACCATGGGCAGTCATTGACACGCGGTCTCGGGAGCGCTACTGTATCGGCGGGCGTTATATCGTCCGACGGTATAGCGGCGCGCGATAGAGAGGATGCCGCGTGGGGACACCATCGATGGACCTGGGGCGGTTCGCCGAGCCCGCCCTGCTCATCCTGATCAGCCTGGCTGACGGGCCGAAGCACGGCTACGCCATCATGGAGGACGCCCGCGAGGTCGCGAACCAGAAGATCGGCCCGGGGACGCTCTATGCGGCGCTGGCGCGGCTGGAACAGCGCGGGTTGATCGAGCCGGTGCCGAGCGAGGACCGCCGGCAGCCCTACCGGCTCACGCCCAGCGGCGCCGCCGCGTTACACGACCATCTGTCGACCATGCGGTCGCTCGTCACGACAGGCCTCGACCGGCTGGGAGCGCAATGAACGCGACCTGGATGCTCAATCTCTACCCACAGGACTGGCGGATGCGGTACGGCGACGAGTTCGGCGCGATGCTCGAACAGCAGGACGCGTCGTTCGCCGATCTGCTCGACATCGCCTTCGGCGCGGTCGATGCGCACCTGCGTCCCGAGCTGTCCGGTGCCGCGCCGGTGCGCTCCACCGCGCCGGCGTTCTGGCGGGCGAGCGCCTTCTGGCAGCGGCTGCTCGTCGTCCACGCCGGGCTCTACGTTCTGGGCTGCATCGTCCTGCTGCTGATCAACCTGGCGACGACTCCGACGAACCTCTGGTTCCTCTATCCACTGTGGGGCTGGGGCATCGCGCTGGCGGTGCAGAGCGGTCTGACCTTTCGCTGGAAGGGGCTCTTCGGCGCCGACCTGGCAACCTACCTCATGCTCAACGTCGGGTTGGTCGCGATCGATCTCACCCACGGCGCGGCGGGCTGGTCGATCTGGCCGGTCGCGAGTCTCGGCATCCTCCTGCTCGCGCACGGGCTGCTCGCCTTCGGCAACATCAACCTCTTCCAGGCGCACGCGCTGCTGACCGCGCTGGCGGGCATCGAGCTGATCGTCGTCGGCATCGTGGCCGGGGACCTGGGCATTCCGCTCCGGACGATCCCGTTCGCGTTGCTGCTGGTCGGCGCGCACTATCTCCTGCGCTATCGCCGCGCCAATCTCTTCCGGGTGCATCTGGTCGCGTTCGTCGCCGGCGGCGCGCTGCTGGCGTTGGAGAATCTGGCCGACGGTCCGCCGTGGTGGTTCGTCTATCCGGTGGTCGCCTGGTCGGTCCTCGTCGCCGCGCACGCGGTCGTGCACGCGCGGTTGGTGCGGTTCGACGACGATTCGGCATCCGGCCAGGTGATGGCGAGCTTCACGGCGCGGTCGCGGACCGTGCAGGTCTCCCAACAGCGGCACATCCAGGGACTGTTCGTCCACGCGTTTCTCTTCGGCGTCGGGGTCATCGATCTGGCGGTGCTGAACCTGCTGACGACCCCGCGTCTGCCGTGGATGCTCTGGCCCGCCGGCGCCTGGGCCGCGCTGCTCGCCGCGCACGCCGGCTTCGTCTTTCTGCCGCGCCATCGGCTGCTCGGCGCCGATCTGGCTGGCGGCGTCGCCGGGTCGCTGGCGCTGCTGCTGATCGACGCGACGACACCGAGCGGACCGTGGGCGATCTGGCCGATCATGGGCTGGGCACTCTTGTTCACCCTCCACGCGGCGCTGGCGCTGGCGCCGCGCTTCCGGCTCCTCGCGACGCACTTCACGGTCGGGTTGGTGCTCTCGGTCGAGCTGGTCATCGTCGATCTGATCACCCCGGGCGGTCCCTGGTTCTTCTGGCCGGTGCTGGGGCTGAACTTGTTGCTGGTGCTGCACCTGGCGCTGACCGCGATATTCAACACGCACGCGCGACGGTGGTTGCGTGCCTTCTGATACGGAGAAAACGAGCAGCATGCCGATGGGTAATGACCTTCGTCACGTCCGACACGTGATGGCGTTGCTCGAATCGCACGGCGTCGCCACCTGGCTCTTCGGCGGCTGGGCCGAGGAGCTGCACGGCATGGTCCCGCCGCGGGATCATGCCGACGTCGATCTGCTCTACCCCGCAACCAGCTTCGCGCCGGTCGATCGCTTCCTGCGGCGCGGCGAGGTTCAGGAGATCGCCGCCAAGCGCTTCCCGCACAAGCGCGCGTTCGTCTCCGAGGGCTGATGATCGAGCTCATCATCGTGCAGCCGGACCTGACGACCATGTTTTGGGGCTGGACGCGCTTCGCGTGGCCCGCGGACGTCTTCGACCATCGCCAAGGCGAGATCAGAATCGCCTCACCCGCCGCCTTGGCTGACTACCGCGCGGCGCATGCATCCCTCGCCCGTCATTTCGAGCTTGCCGAGAAATCTCTCTGACGAGCGGATGCGAGTGCCTGCCACGCTGGAACCGCGTGACGAGATGGGGCGAGCGCACCGAGATCGGTCCCGAACGAGGACGCTGCTGCGGCAGGAGATTTCTCCCGGTGGTCGGAATGACAGACAAGGGGATTGGGAAGGGCGAAACGATTTGTCGTCGAGACGCGGACGCACGCCGTGCGCCTCTACGATGTCGCGTGCTACAACCTGGCGCTTCCGATCCTGACGCGCCCTGTGGCCGATATTAGGGATGCTCCTCCCGCCTTGACCGCGATTTTCGGCATCCTCGGTCGGACGGCCCTCCGGTGACCGCCCGGCTCTTTGCTGCCAGCCGGTCTTTAGCCGGGTTCCGTCCGGAGTGAGCGCGGGGTCTTTCAGCCCCGCGTGTCGGGTGAGGGCCCGCTATGCGTTCGCGGCGTCCCAGCGGAAGTAGCGGACGGAGAGGGCCATGCAGACGATGAAGACGCCGGCGAGCACGAGCAGGTCGATCCAGATCGCGCCGAGGCCGCGGCCGAGCATCATCGGGTCGCGCAGCGCGTCCACTAGGTACTTGAGCGGCAGCACCTTCGTCACCGGCTGGATCCACTTCGGCGCGCTGTCCACGCTGAAGAAGACGCCGGAGAGGAAGAGCATCGGGAAGGTGATCAGGTTGGCGTAGCTCGCCGCCGTCTCGACGTTCTTGCTGAACGAGGCGATCAGGTAGCCGATCGCGAGGAACGAGAGCCCGCCGACGATCAGCACGAAGAGGATCAGGAGCGGATTGCCGCGCACCGTCATGCCGAAGACGATCTTCGCCATGACGATCAGGATCAGCGCGTCGATCAGCGCGATCACGAGCTGCGAGAGGACGCGGGCGAGCAGGAACTGCCAGAGCGGGAAGGGCGTCACCTTGATCCGCCGGAAGATGCCGCGCTCGCGGAAGGCGACGAACGAGGTCGAGAGACCGATGATGCCGGAGTTCATCAGGCTCATCGCCAGGATGCCGGGCACG
>JAICKJ010000243.1 GCA_025928015.1 Thermomicrobiales bacterium | reverse complement strand
CCCACACGGTCGAAGGCGGCTCACCGGTCGGCAAGGCCGCCGGCGAGGCGATCGGCGCCTACGGCGAAGTCTCTCGCCGCTACTCCGTCGATCTGACCAACGCCGACCTGGCCGAGCCTGGCACAACCTACCTCGGCTACTGGGTCGGCGACGCGGCCGGCAAGGTCGCCGTGCTGGGCCGCAACAATCGCACGAGCCAGCAGGTCTGGTCCGGCACCTTCGGTTATCCCGGCGATTCCTGGTACCGCGAGTTCCACCGCAAGGACGGCGTCTCCGGCATGCAGTACTGGCGCATTGGCGGACCGGGCGTGGACCTCGGCGAGAAGCCGACCTACGAGCCTGATCGCGCGGCCGAGCGCGTGGCCGACCACGCCCGCCATTTCGTCGGCATGGTCAACGATCTGCTTCAGCAGTTCCACGACGACTCCGGCCAGTTCGGCATCATCGCCTCCAATTACGACACTGAGCTCTTCGGCCACTGGTGGTTCGAAGGGGTCGAGTGGATCAAGCAGGTGCTACGCGGGCTTGCCGAGTCAGAGCAGGTCGAGTTGACGACCGCCAGTCGCTATATCGAGCACCACGCGCCCGAGCGCGTGCTTGCCCTCCCGGAGTCGAGCTGGGGCATGGGCGGCAATCACTTCACCTGGATGAACGTTGACACCCGCTGGATGTGGGATCCGATCCACAAGGCGGAAGAGGAGATGGAGACGCTGGTCGAGGCGCAGCCCGATGCCAAGGGCGACCAGTTGCGCGTCCTCCAGCAGGCCGCGCGCGAGCTGTTGCTGCTGGAGAGCAGCGACTGGCCGTTCCTCGTCACGACCGGCCAGGCAAAGGAGTACGCCGAGCGCCGCTTCTCGGAGCACGCTGACCGCTTCCACTGGCTCGCCTCGCTGGCGAAGCGCAACGGCGAGCTCTCGGCCGATGAGCGGCAACAGCTCGCCGATCTCGAGGATCGCGACAATCCATTCCCGCAGATCGATTACCGCGCCTTCGCCGCCCGCCAGGGCAGCGCGAAACGGAGCGGGGCCACCGCTGCCGCCCGCTAACCTCTGCCACTGACTGCGAAACCGCCGCGAGTGTGTGACACTCGCGGCGGTCTGCCTTCGGATCCCGGTCGCCGTCAGTGCTTCAGCACAACGACGTTCTTGTCGAACCGGACGGGCAAGCTGCCCGACCACGGTCCTTGCCTCGTCCCCTTGAGCCAGGGCTTCTGCACGTACATCTGCAGCATGTGGGCCAACGGCACGTAGACGGCGTTGTTGAGCAGCAACGCTTCCGCGTCGTGGTAGGCGCCGTTGCGTTTCGTTGCGTCCAGCTCCTGATCGCCCCTGGCGACCAGATCATCGAACGTCTTCGAGTCCTTGCCCGGATCGAAGCCGCCAGTCGCCTTGATCTTGCTGTTCCAGTTGAACCAGCCGTCCATGTAGGGCGAGTCGCTCCGGCAGGCATAGCTGAGCAGCGACGGCGTGTCGGTCGCCACCCACCAGGAGATCAGGTCGATCTGCCGGCCGCCATTGTCCTGTTGCAGCGCCTGGATTTGATCGGCCGTCTTCGTCGCGTCGAGCCGGATGGCGATGCCGCTGTTGGTTTCGATCATCTTCAGCAGCGCCTGGACCTGGTCCTCCATCGCGCCACTCTGCTCAGCCGGCAGGTAGAGGACGATCTGCGGCAGCGGCTTCTTGTCGCTGATGCCGGCGTCCTTCAAGAGTGACTTGGCCTTGTTCGCGTCGAACGGCATCGCGGCGGGCGCGTCGTAGCCGGTGATCTTGACGATCGCCGGCGGCGTAAAGGCGCTGGCGGCCGCGTAGGCGCCGCCCCAGGCGTCCTTGACCCACGCGCCGCGGTCGATGCTGGTCGCCAGCGCCCGCCGGATGCGCACATCGTCGAAGGGCGCCTGCGAGAAATCCATCGCCAGCGACAACGTATTGGAGGGATCCTCGATCGTCCTGAGCTCGCCTGATAGCGTCTTGTCCTTCGTCACGGTGGCATGGAGCGACGAGGTCACATCGGCCAGCGCGACCTTGTTCTCCTGATAGAGCGTAAGGGCGTTTTGCTCCGCTTCGTTGCCGTCCTGGATCAGCCAGGTCACCTTCTTGAGCGACGGCGATTGCGCATCCCAGTAATGTTTGCTCGGCTCCATCACGATCTGCTGACCGTCGGTGAAGGCGGTGAAGCGCCACTGGCCGGCCGCGGCGTCCTTCAGCGGCAGGTCCTGATCGCTCGCGCTTGCCCGCACCGCCGGGTCGATGACGGCCCAGACGAAGGTCGCCAGGTAGGCCGGAAAGTACGAGAGCGGCTCGGTCAACTTGATCCGCACGGTCTCGTCATCCGGTGCCTCGAAGCCGATCTGCCGGTGATCGCCGGTGATGTAGGCGTCGTAGCCGACGACGGGCGACATGAACATCGACATCGGCGCCAGCGACTGGTCGTCGAGCGCCGCCTTCCACGAATCGGTGAAGTGTCCGGCGACCACATTGTGCCCGTTGGCGTACTTCAGACCGGAACGAAGCTTCAGCTCGTACGTCTTGCCGCCGTCGGCGACCGCGATCGACTTCGCCAGGTCGTAGACGACGTCGCCCTTCTCATTGAAGCCGAGCAGCCCGCTCCAGACGTTCGGCAGCATGACCCAGAACGGTCCCCAGTTCGGCGCGCGGTGGGGATGCAAGCTCAACTGCTGCCCGAACGGATTGAACGGCACTGCCAGGGACGCGTTCTTCTGCACGTCCTGCGCCCGGTGGGCCGGGCTGGTGCTGCCGGGCGCTGGCGACGCCTCGGCCGGCACCACGCGAGTGGCCAGGAGACCCAGCGCGGCCGCGCCCCCTGACAGGCGGAGGAGGTCGCGCCGGTCGAGCACGACTGCGTCCCCGGCACCGGATTCACGCTCATGACTCCCGCGCGCTAGCCCCGCGGTCGGGTCGGTATCAGCAGGGTGGGCCATGAACGGTGCTCCTTCTCACACGGTCCGGGTGCCGGGCGGTGCCGGATTCGCCAGTCATTGCTGGAACGAGCGGCCCGGCAGATCGGTTACGGCTTGCTCGCCTCCGATTCTACCGCCCATCACGCGATGGAGTAGCCATAGTTCCGGCTGCCGGCGACTTCGAGAAAGCGCGCGAGCAGATTCACGCAGGCGTCGATGTCGCTGATCGCGGCCATCTCGTTCACGCTGTGGACATAACGCGTCGGGATCGAGAGGGTGACCGCCGCCGAGCCGGCCCGCGCCTTCTGCATCGCGCCGGCGTCCGTGCCACCGCGGGGGAGCAGCTCCATCTGATGGGGGATTTTGTGCTCCTCAGCGATCTGGCGCAGGTGTTCGACCAGCTTCGGGTTCGAAATGTGCGAGCTGTCGAAGACCTTGATCGCGGCGCCCTGTCGCAGCCTGGACACGGCCGTTTCGTCCGGCGTGCCGGGGATATCGGCGGCAATCGTCACGTCGAGCGCGACGGAGATGTCCGGCTCGACGGCGTAAGAGGCGACCGTCGCGCCGCGCAGCCCGACCTCCTCCTGGGTCGACGCGACCGCGACGATCTTCGCCTGACCCTGTTTCGTCATCGACCGCAGCGCCTCGATCATGACGTAGACGCCGCAACGGTCGTCCAGCGCCTTGCTGGCGATCGTGTCGCCATACCGCGCCAGCGGCCGGTCGAGCGTCACCATGTCGCCCACCGAGACGGTCTGCTTCGCCTCATCGCCCGGCAGCCCGATATCGACGAACAGGTCTTCGAGCTTCAGGTCCTTGCTGTCGTTCGGACCCATGAGGTGGATCGGCTTGACACCCGGCTGGAGCACGCCCGGCACGACGTCGCCATTGCGCGTCTTGATCTTGACCCGTTGCGCGACGAGCACGCGCGGATCGAACCCGCCCACCGGTTGCAGCCGGATGAACCCTTTGTCGTCGATAGATCGGATCAGAAAGCCGATCTCGTCCATGTGCGCCGAGACCATCACCGTCGGCCCGTCGCCGTTTTTGACGCCGAAGACATTGCCGAGCGCATCCACCGAGAGGTCATCGACCAGCGGTTTCAGCTCACGCACGACGATGCCGCGGATGTCATCCTCGCGGGAGGCGATGCCGGTCGCGCCGGTCAGTTCCGCGAGCAAGTCGATATTCACCAATGGCTCCTTGATCAAGCGAACGCGTCTCCATGCGTCGTACCTTATCATCCCGGCTCGCCGGCCAGACTGCAGGGCCGTCAGAGCATGCTCTGACGGCCCTGTTCCGAACGCGGATTGCGCCGCGCGGATTACTTGGCGATGTAGATGATCATGCTGGAGCCGACCATCTCGCCCTTGTTGAAGCCGACCACGCCAATGCCCTTCAGGGGCTTGTACTGGTCGAGCATCGCCGCCGGCGAGGCCTCGGCCGATGGCGTCGCTTCCATCATGCTGCCCATGCCGGAGGCGGACGCCGTCGTCATGTACCCCTCGATCAGCGGCAGAAGCTGCTGGATGTTCAGGTACGCGACGCTGGTGTGATCCTTCGGCAGCGCGCCGATCACCTGCTGGTAGTTCGCGTCGTCGGCGAGCGGCTTGGCCGGCCCGTTGACGTATTCATCGAGCCCGTCGCCGATGCCGATGACGAACTGGCCGTTCACCACGCCGATCTGCGCCTTCAGCGGGACGCCGCTCGACGATAGATCGAACTCGGTCACCTGCGAGCCGCCGACCGTCTTGGTCGAGACGGTCGCGCTGCTGCCAACGCCACTCTTCAGGAGGGTGACGATCTGCGACACGGTCTTGGTGATCGTCGCCTCATCCTTGGTGTCCGAGACGACGATGCCGTTGATCGCCGGCACGCCGCTGAAGACGTTGCTGACGGTCAGCGCGAAGGCGTAGTTCCCGGTCAGTTGGTCGAGGAAATCGGTCTTGAGGTTGAAGCCGAGCACGCCGGCCGCCTGCTCAAAGACCTGGTCCGGGTTCACCGCGGCGGCCGGCGTCGCCTCGGGCGTCGCGCCGGTCATCATGCCGGTGCCGAGCATCCCTTGGGCGAGGGTCAGCGCCAGCGCCTGGAGACCCGGGTTCTGGCCGAGCTCGGTGGAGGTGGTGAAGACCAGTGAATCCGCCGAGACCTTCTTCGCCATCGTGTCGTCGATGGTCTTCATCTGCGGCAGCGGCGTGCCGGTTGCCGAGACAGCGAGCGTATCGACGCGAAGGCCGGGATCATCCGCCCAGACGACGAAGCCGGAGAAGCTCTGGAAGAGCTGTTCGTTCGACGTGCCGAGCTCGGCGACCGTCTGCGGATCGTTGGCCTGCATCGAGGCGAGCGTCGCCGGACCATTGACGAACCCGAAGGCCAGGAACTCCTGGTTCAGTTCACCCTGCAGGTTCTTGAAATGATCGTTCTCGGCCAGCGCCGGCGTGTCGCCGTTCGCCGTGTCAATGATGCTGTGCAGGTCCTCCGGCACCGCGCCGAAGATGATGAAGTCCTTGACCTTGGCGACGGCCTGCCCGGACGACGCTTCCTCCGCAGAAGCCATGCCCGACATCGACGGCGTGGCGCTCATCGCCGGGCCGCTGGTGCTCGGCGCAACCGAATCGATCTCGACCCCCTTGTAGGTCGTCTTCTCGACGGTCGTACCAGTTGCGTCGGCCTGCTTGGTCAGGTTCTCCTGAATCGCCGCGTAGCTCTTGTCGAGGTCGCTCGGCGCCAGGATCAGCGCGAAACCCTGCGGCGAGACGCCGGAGGTGAGCTTCGAAGGATTGGTGACGTCGCTCGTCAGCGATGAGGTGTTGAGATTACCGGTCTCCGGGAACTTCTCGAGCACGATCGCGACTTCGCCGCCGAGCACCGCGTCGGCGATTGCCTTGTCGCTCTCGCTCATGTTGGAGCTGGACATCGCGCGTTGGACCGCGCCGTTCATTCCGATGCGCGAGAGCAGCTCGTTCGCCCGGCTCCACTGGTTCGACGTCATGTCGAGGTTGACGTCGGCGTACATCAGCGCCGTGTCCGGCGTCACGGAGGCGGTGGCGAGCGGAGTCGACGCCGCCCGCACCTGACCGGTCGGCACCGCCAACGAAAAGGCCGTCGCGAACAGGCTGGCGATCATCGCCAGCGTGAGCGCGGCGGCGAGCGGATGTCGTCCCCGCATCGATCTATCGTGCGGCGCAATCGATCTGGGCAATTATGCGCTCCTTTCGTCAACCGCGGACCGGCGCCATGCCGGATCCTGAGCTCCTCGTGATTTGTGGCGCCCACAGT
>JAICKJ010000327.1 GCA_025928015.1 Thermomicrobiales bacterium | reverse complement strand
GGCGCTGGTGCTGTTCGCGCCCTGAAATGGATCGCCAGAGCTGGTCGTCGCCAGCTTCATGTCGGCGTATTTCGAGCTCTTGGCGTCCTGGGTCACCGCGTAGTCGACGCAGCCCGGCAGATTGCCCTTGTACGCCGTCGTCGCCCAGACCCGCACGGTGCTGGTGCCGTTGGAGAGGACGAGCTGCTCGTTGCCGCTCTTGATCGACTCGTCCTTCACCTTCCAGGCATTCGACCAGTGCATCGAGAAATCGAAGCCCGGGCTGGTGAAGGTGTTGCCCTTGATCCCGGTCTTCTTGCTGGTCGTTGTCTTCGTCGTGCCCTTGCTCACCGGCGTCGCGGCCGGAGAGGCGATCGGTGAGGCCACCGGTGTCGCGACCCCCGCCGAGCTCGGAATCTTGATCGTCTTGAGCACGGTATTCACGTTGTCGACGTGATCGTTGTAGGCGTTGACCGGGCTGAAGGCGTCAATGACCAGGACGGCGCTGCCCTTGACCAGCGCTCGGCACTCGAAGTAGGCAGCCAATTGGGTCGTCTTGCCGGTGTTCGAGCTGGTGTAGTCGAAGGTGTAGACGGTGTAGTACTTGGTCGAATTGCCGCCCTTCAGCTCCTTGCCGTCGGAGCCCTTCGCGACCGTCCATTTCGCCGTTTGAGGATCGCCCGAGTTCACGTTGTACTCGGCGGCGACACAGTGCTTCGCGTCGCCGTTATCCGCGACGAAGCCGGAGATGATCAGCGAGCCGGTGTTGGCGTCCAGCTCGAGCTGGGTGTACTTCTTGTCCGGCTGGGAGACTTCGCCGTCTTTGGGCACCGACCAGACGCTGCTGTCCCACTTGAACGAATAGCCCCAGACCGGGCTCTTGTAGCTGTTGCCCGAGACGCCGGATTTGCCCTGCACTTGTGGGGTGGCGGCGATCTTCTGGGCCAGCGGCGCGGTCCCGTTCGCGGCGCCCGCCGCGGCCAGCGCCACGACTGGTGTCACGAAGACCAGACTGAGCAGCGCCGCGACTGTCACGCCCAGAACGAAAAACGATCGTCTCATGCGAATACCTCCGTGCAGGTGCCCTTCCTTGCCTCTCCAGCAAGGCGGCAGCACCCGGCAGTTGGTTCCAATGTAGGAGGATGATACGCCGGGCTCCCTACGAGGTAAACCACCGGGCCGGAGTGGACAGCGCGACGGCGGCGGGGCTCAATGGCAGGCGGCGCTGCCCTGGTCCGTGAAGGTGCCGCCGGCGACCGGGACGAACGTCCAGTCGTAACCGGCCGGCTTCAACGTCAGCACCAGGACGCCCCACGTCTCGTTGCTGCGGATTTCGGTGTTCGGCTCCGGCGCCTTGAAGTCGTAACGGCCGGCGCCGCCAGTGCCAACGACGAACTCGCGGATGCCGTGTGCCGGATCGGCCGTGCCGTCGGCGTCCTGCGGCGCGAAGCGCTCGTAGTCGTGATCGTGGCCAGAGAGGACCACATCGGCGCCGGCGTTCTGGAGCGTCTGCCAGATATCGGTCATCGCCGGATCGTCACCATGCTCCGCGCCCGAGCTGAAGCGGGGGTGATGCCAGTAGGCGAGGGTGCAGGTGGCGGGGTGCTTGGCCAGATCGGCCTTCAGCCAGACTTGCTGGGGCGAGCCGTTCTCGCAGCCGCCGATATCGTTGCAGTTGGAGTTGATGACGACGACGTGCCAGCTCCCCAGATCGTAACTGTAGTAGCCCTTCCCCTCGGGGCCGGCCGCCGCGCCAAAGTAACCGAAATAGCCAGCCGCATTGGGCGTCATGTAGTCGTGATTGCCGGCCGCCGGGTGCGTCCGGTCCTTGAACTGCCCCCAGGTCGGGGCGTAGCAGTTGGCGAAATCCTGGGGGCGGCCCTCGGGATAGGCGTTGTCGCCGAGCGTGGCGACTGTGCCGGGCATGCCTTCGACCAGCGTGGCGGTGGCGGTATCACCCTTGCTGCTGCAACTGGCGATGTCGCCGGCGGCGATCAGCGTCACGTTGCCGCTGGCGTTGGGCGTGCTGGCCGCGCTGGCGAGCGCTGGCCCCGCCAGCGAGAGGGCGGCGATGAGCGCGATCAGGAAACCGCGAACCGTTGGGCGCATGGCGATTCCTCCTCGAACCGATGCTGCTTGACCTGGTCCCGGCAGGCTTTTATGATCCTCATGTTACAGGTGTAACATTAGCGCAGGTGTACATTGGATGGAAGGGGTCTGTGACGACCGAGGATGCGAAGCGGCCGGCGGCGGCCAGCGAGGCGTGGGTCGTGCTCGTCTACCGGGTGCCGACCGAGCCGGCCAGCAAGCGGGTGGCGATCTGGCGTGAGCTGAAGCGCATGGGCGCGATCTATCTGCAGCAGTGCGTCTGCGTCCTGCCGCGCCGCGGCGACCTGCTGGCCGAGGTGGAGCGGGTGACGGCGAAGATCGCCGGCTTCGAGGGCGAGTTCACCGTCTTCGACGTGCCGGTCCTCCGTTCCGGCGACCACGACAAGCTGGTCGCCGCCTGTAAAACGCAACGGGACAAGGAATACGCGGAGATCGTCGAGGAGTGCGAGACGAAGTTCGTCAAGGAGATCGAGTTCGAGCACTTCCGGCAGAATTACACCTATGAGGAAGCCGAGGAGATCCGGCAGGACCTCGACAAGATCACCCGCTGGTTTGAGAGCATCGTCGCCCGCGACTGGTTCGGCGCACCCGGCCGGCCCGCGGTCGAGACGTGGATCGCGCGTTGCGAGGATCTGCTGGCCGAGTTCGAGAACACGGTCTACCGGCACAGCAGCGACGACCACGTGCCGGTGACGCTCCCGATCCGGACGTCTGAGCCGGTAACCAACGGGAACATGGGACACGAGCTGCACAGGGGACGATCGTGATGAGTACGTCGGCAATCTTTCTCGTTCTGGCGACCTTCCTGGCCTGCACGGTCGAGGCGGTCGAAGCGTTGACCATCGTCCTCGCGGTTGGCATCACCCGGGGCTGGCGCTCGGCGCTGGTCGGCGTCGGCGCGGCGCTCGTCGCGCTGGCGGTGATCGTCGCCATCCTCGGGCCCGCCCTGACACTGGTGCCGATCAACGCCCTACGGATCGTGATCGGCGCGCTGCTGCTCGTCTTCGGGTTGCAGTGGCTGCGCAAGGCGATCCTCCGCGCGAGCGGCTACAAGGCGCTGCACGATGAGACGGCGATCTTCCAGCGGGAGCTCGTCGATGCGCGGGAGGCACAACGCACGGTCGTCGCCGGCATGGACTGGTACTCGTTCACGCTCTCCTTCAAGGGCGTTTTGCTGGAGGGGTTGGAGGTCGCGTTCATCGTCGTCACCTTCGGCAGCTCGCAAGGCAGTATCCCGCTGGCGATCGCTGGTGCGGTCGCCGCGGTCCTCCTCGTGACCGTCACCGGCGTCGCCGTCCGGGCGCCGCTCAGCCGCGTGCCGGAGAACACGATGAAGTTCGCCGTCGGCATCATGCTGACGACCTTCGGCATCTTCTGGGGCGCCGAGGGCGCGGGCGTTGCCTGGCCGGGCGAGGACGCGGCGATCCTCGCCGTGCTGGCCTTCGTCCTCATCATTGCGCTCGGGCTCGTCTCGGCGCTGCGCGGCCGCCGCACTCAAACGCTCCACGGCCAGACGGCGTAGCATTCGCAGACAGAAGGATCAATCCATGAGCTACCTCACCGGGTTCGCGAAGTTCTGGTACGACTTCATCGTCGGCGACGATTGGACGGTCGCCGTCGGGGTCGTCGTCGCCCTGGTCGTCACCGCCGTGCTCGCGCACAATGGCGTCGCCGCCTGGTGGTTGATGCCGCTCGCCGCCGTCGGCCTGCTCGCCGCCTCGCTGCTCCGCGCCACCCGCGCCTGACGCGCCGAAAGGTCC
>JAICKJ010000117.1 GCA_025928015.1 Thermomicrobiales bacterium | reverse complement strand
GGAAGAGCAGGATGAGGTCCTGCGCCATGACGAGCCCGACCATCGCGCTCATGAAGAGCATCAGGAACCCGTAGAAGCGGACGATCTCCCCCAATGGCCGGTCCTGATGATGGAGGTGCAGGGGGAGGTAGGCGCTGGCGTAGATCGCGACGGCGAGGCCCACCCCCGTCGCCAGCAGCGCGTAGAGCCGCGCCTGCCCATCAAGCGCGAAGCTGAGCCGCAGATTCCAGGTCGGCGCCCAGGGGAGATCGATTCGGGCGTCACCGGCGGCAAACGACCAGAGCACCGCCGCGAGCGAGAGCGCGGTCATGATGACGCCGGCGCGGGCGGTCCAGGCTGGACGCGCGGCGCCCACCGCGACAGTCACCGGTGTCGCGGCCAGGGCGACGACGAGCACCACCGCCGCCGGATTCGGATTGGTCAACCAATCGAGCACCCGTCTCCCAGCCCTCGCGCATCACATCGATCGATGGATCGCGCCGTGCCGACCGGCGCGGTTAGCGGAAAGAGTACCGTGCCGCTCCGGTCTTTGGGCAAATGCGAGCGAGCCGGCCTAGTCGTTCGCGCTGGGGACGGGCTCAGCGGCGACGGCGTGGAGGTTGGCGGTGTGGCCGTTGGCGGACGCCGACGGCTCGTCGTCCGGCTGCGGTTCCAGCACCTCGGCGTAGAGGTGGGCGAGCTGACGACGGGCGGGCACGGAGGCGGCGTCGAAGCGCTGTCGCGCCGCGGGCGCGAGACGCAGGCGCAGCGTCCAGGCGAGCTTCGCGTCGGCGCGGGTCATGACCGGCTCGTCGCCCCCCGGCACACTCCACTCGGAGCAGCGCTGGCGGAGGGCAAGGTCGGTCAACGTCGCCAGTGACTCCTCGATGAAGCGAATGCCCTCATGAGCCGCCTCGCTGACGAAGCCATCAAGCGACGTCACGGGTGTTTCGTTCACCGTCATCTGCTGCGAGGCAACGACGGACGCGGCTGGTTGCGCCGCCGGCGCCTTCGCCGGGACATCGCGGCGGCGGGTCCAGAGCACACCGGCGAAGATCAGCGCGACGCCGATCGACATGGCGATGTAGAGGTATTCGTAGTGCCCGAGCCGGGTCAAGCTGCCGCCGGCCGCGACCGAGAGTGTGCCGAGCACGATCAGGCCGCAGCCGATCATGCGGTTGCGCATGATCCGCAGCTTCCAGAAGTGCCAGACGGAATAGCCGAGACCGCCGACGATGATCAGCGTGCCGAGGATGTTGATCGTCAGCGCCATGCCGATCAGCGCCGGCCCCCGGTGGATCGCCTCCCAGCCGTCTTGCTGCAGCCGCGAGAGGTCGATCGGCGCGTCGATGACGAGCGTCACCCACAGCGCGGTCAACAGCATGGTGACGCCGGGCGCGAAGCGGCCGAGACGGTGAGGGAAGAGCAGATAGAGTTCGCCCAGCGCGAGGTAGCCGACGACGAGCGCCGGACCGGTCGCGTAGTAGACGCGGGCCAGCCAAGGCTCCCAGCCGAGCGAGCGGCCCCCGGCATCGGTGCCGGCGGCGAGCGCGAACATGACGAAGGCGATCGACCAGGCGACCTTGTCCGGCCGCGGACGACGCACGGCGTCCCGCGCCATAACGACGGCGCAGAGGGCGCTGATCACCGATGAGAGGATGGGAAAGACAATCACGGCGTTCTGTCATTCGCGTACGCGACGGGGCGGCCTGGTGCGAGCCGCCGGCTCACGCGACGAGCTGCGCGAACTGCCTCAGATTGTACCGCCTTGGTGCGTCTGACCGGCCGGGACGCGGCAGCGCTGCCGTCTTCGCGGGCGTTACGGTCCCGCCTGTTGGGCGATGAAGGCGGCGATGTCGGCGATGTTCTGGTCGGTAATCTGGAAGGTCTGCATCGGCCCCGGCGGGTGGTTCTTGCCCTCGCGCACGATCGGATAGAGTTTCTCGTAGGTCATGCCCTTGCCCGGGCCGCCGAGCTGGGTCAGGTTCGGCCCCGGTCCAGCGGCGGAGTGGCACTGGGCGCAGCGGAACTGGTAGGGCGTGCGGCCGAGGGTCGGGTTGCCGACGAGCGCCACCTGGCCGCTCGGGCTGGCCCCCGGCGAGGACGAGGCTTGCTGCGTTGCGAGCAGATTGGCCTGGGCGGTTTGCTGGGCGACGAGGGTCGGGTTCTGCGTCGCTGTGGGCGTAATGCCGAGCGCCTGATTGATCTGCTCGGTCGAGGCACGACCGCACGAGACGGCGAAGATGGCAATGAAGACCACCACGAACAAACCCGCCGCCCGCCGGCGTACAGTCGTCATCCGCCCCGCCTCCTGTCTGCTCTTCGCGCCACGCGGCGGCCCTTTGGGGCCGCGCAGCCGGTCCGGTCACTCGGTGCCTGTCGCTCGCCGGGCAGGAGTCGCCCGGCCGTGGTGGAAAGTGCTGCTGAGCGTACCAATCGCCCCTATCGCTGTCAACGCGGTCGGCACAACGGGAGAAGGAGGAGAGAGTCCATGCCAACGCCGGATTTCATCCGTCTGAATGGCGAGGCGGTGCGGCTCACGTCGCTCACACGCGGCCCCGATGGGGACGAGATGACCGCCGTCGTCATGCTGCGCGGCCTGCGCGATCACGAGCGGCTCGTCGATCTGCTCGGCCGGTCACCGGTCTCCGTCGCGCTGCCCGGCGAGGAGGCGCGGGCGATGTCCATCGCCCGGAACGAGTTCACCAGCACCGGCGACGAGCCCAGCGCCATTTATCGCCATGTGATCGTCTTGCGCGAAGGCGCCGAAGAGGCGCCGGAACCCGAGTCGATGGATCTCAGGCTGGCGCGAATCGAGGGGAAGCTGGACCGGGTGCTGGAGCTGTTGCAGCGGATGTAATCGGACGCCGTGTGGGGCGCTCCCGTGCGGCGCCAGAATGAATTCAGGCGCTCAATCTACGAAACCTCTTCGAGGTTGAGCACGTATGCGGCTGCTGACGTGCTCAGTCCCGAAGGGACTTCGTAGGTTGAGCGCCTGGTTTCAACCTGGCGTCCGGGGGAGCCGGCGCTACTCGTCGACGTCTTCCGGGACGCGGGCGAACTGGCTCTTCGACTGATCAACCGCGTCACCGAACTCGCGCTCGATCGCCGGCTCGTCCTGGTGATTGGACTCGTCGTGCCGGGCCTGGTGGACCAGGTCGGTCGCCATGCCCTTCACCTGCGCGGCGCGCTCAGTCACCATGCCGCGCGTCTCGTCACCTCGCTTCGGCGCGAAGATCAACGCCAGGATACCGCCGACGATCAGGCCGAGCAGGAAGCCGCCGATGAAGCCCTTCGCCGCTGCCTCGTCCTCACGCCGGTGGAGCTGCGTCAGATCCACGCTATTGGTGCCGAGGGCGTTACGCAGCTTGTCGAGGTCGAAGTCGCTCAGGTTGCCGAGGCTCTTCTTGAGTGAATCCAGGTCGAGATTGCCGAGCGCCTGTTTCGTCTGCTTCCTGGCGCTCTCCTTGAGATCTGCCATTGCTTGCCCTCCGGATTATGTGCTCACTGTTAGACACTGCCGACCTTGGGCGGCTTCTTGTCCTTGCCAGTCACGATCTTGGACATCCGGCGGATGCGCGCGTACTGACTCTTCATCTCGATCAGCGGCTTGACCGCCTCCTCGGTGATGAAGTTGGTCGTGCCGCGCACGCGGGTGACCGTGCCGGTCGCCTCCTCCAACAGCGGGATGACCCGGTCCTTGATCTGGAAGACCAGGTAGACCAGCGCCGCCGTGATCCCCGCGAGGAAGATGACGGTCACGACCGATGTGAGCACGATGAAGATGACGGCGATGTCGCGCAGTCGCTCCAATGCCGACTGATCAGAGCCACCCAGCAAGTAGAGGACGACGCAAATGATGATCGTGATGATCAGCGCCGCCACCCCGCCAATGATGCCCCAGAGCTTGACCTTGCTCATGCCGCGATCCGAGTCCATTCGCGTATCCGCCCCTCTCGCTTCCCATGCCGGGTCCGCCCGGACCGCTCCCGGTCCGGCGGATGCCAGCGCGACGATATGGACGCAAGTATCGGGCCAGCGCCTTGTTTTGTGCAGCCCCGCCGGCCCGATCCCGATGCGAATCAGGCTGTTGCCGCTCGTTCGCCTCGCCGGGTGACGCGCTGGATCGTGCCTCCGCCCAGCACTTCGTCTCCCCGGTAGAAGACGACCGCCTGTCCGGGCGAGGCGACCGGCCCCGCGTCGCCGGCGAACGACACCGTCGCGCTTCGCGATGCTTCGTCGCCGAGGGTCACGATCGCGGGAACGGGCACGCCCCGGTAGCGGACGACCGCCTCGGCGGGGAACGGCGGCTGGTCCCAGACTCCGGAGGTCAAACTGACGTTATCGACGGTCAATTCGGCGGCGGCCGCGTCCGAGCGGTCGCCGACGACGAGCCGGTTATGCGCGGTATCGAGCTGGAGAACGAAATAGGGCTTCTTCGCGGCGATGCCGATGCCGCGGCGCTGGCCGATCGTGTGGTGGACCAGCCCGCGGTGCTCGCCGATCTTCTCGCCGCCAGCGTTGACGATATCGCCGGGCCGGGTGACGTCCGGCCGGCGGGCGGCGACGAAATCGGCGTAGGAGCGGTTGCCGACGAAGCAGATCTCCTGGCTCTCGGCCTTGTCCGCGACGGGCAGCCCGAACGCGGTCGCAATCTCCCGCACCTCCGGCTTCGTCAGCCGGCCGAGCGGGAAGCGGATGAAGGCGAGTTGCTCCTGGGTCAGCGTGTAGAGGACGTAGCTCTGGTCCTTGCGGCTGTCTGCCGCGCGGGAGAGTCGCCAGGGCGCGCCGTCGCCGCCGTCGATCCAGGCGTAGTGGCCCGTCGCCAGGCAATCGGCGCCCAGCATCTTCGCCCGTTGTACCAGGTGACGAAATTTGACGTGGCGGTTGCACTCGAGGCAGGGATTGGGGGTCCGGCCGGCGGCGTATTCATTGACGAACCGGTCCACAACCGCGTGGCCGAACTCCGACTCCATATTGATCGCGTAGAAGGGCACGCCGATCGTCGCGCAGGTCGCGCGGGCGTCATCCATCGCCGGGATGCCGCAGCAGGGGTTGGCGCGGTGATCCTCGTCCTCGGGCGAGAAGAGACGGAGGTTCATGCCGACGACCCGATAGCCGCGCTCGCGCATGAGCAACGCGGTCACGGCGCTGTCGACGCCGCCGCTCATGGCGACGACGACCAGCTTCCCCGCGCCATCGCGCGGGCCGATCTTCGCGGGCGTCAGGAGGTGCGCGACCGACTGGCTCGCGCTGTCGAGACCGAAGGATGTGAGCTGCTGGGTGATCATGGAAGTCTGGGTATCCGGATGCGGGTGCGAATGGTTGGGACGCAACGACTCCTCGTCAATGTCGCGTCACGCTCATGAGTGTAGCATTCCCCGTCGCCAGGCTTCCTGACCGGCAATTTCGCCTTCGTCCCTTGTACGATCGCGATGCGACCGATAGGCTGAGCGAAGGGACTATTGGCACATCGCTATACATATGGAGGAACGGAATGGACGCCCGGCGTTTCGATCGTCTCACTCAGGCCCTCGCCACCCGGCAGAGTTCGCGCCGCGCGGCGCTCGGCGGCATGGTTGGCGCGGGTCTCGCAACCATCCTCGGCCAGAACCTCGTGACCGCCCAGGACGCGACGCCGGCCATGGGCGAAATGATGGCCACGCCGGCGCTCACCTCGCCCACTGGCAAGGTGACTGTCCGCAAGAACGGAAGCGCGATGACTGCCGACGAGAAGGAGGCGTTCACTGACGCGGTCCTCCAGCTCAAGAAGACGGAATCGCCCTGGACCCCGCCGCTCTCGATCTACGACACCTTCGTCCTCTGGCACCGTGACGCCTTCGATTGCGCGCTCATGGCGGCCCACATGGGACCGGCCTTCTTCCCCTGGCACCGCGTCTTCGTCCGCCTCTTCGAGCTGGAGCTGCAGAAGGTCCATCCCGATGCCTTCGTTCCCTACTGGGACTGGACCGTCGATCAGGGGAAGGACGCCTACCTCTGGCAGGACGACCTGATGGGCGGCGACGGCGACCCGGAGCACGGGTACACGCTCAGCACCGGGCCGTTCCGCCGGGGCGAGTGGGAGATCAAGATCTTCGACTTCGACGACCGCGTACGCAATCCGTCGATCATCCGCGATCTCGCCGGCAGCCATCTGACGCCGAAGCTGCCGACGCCACAGGAATACGAAGACGCGCTGAACATCGCGACCTATGACTCGCCGCCCTGGAACGCGCTCGCCCCGGTCGACAAGAGCTTCCGCAACTTCTTCGAGGGCTGGCGCGATTGCACGGATGACTACTGCGATCCGGATGTCGGCATGCAGACGACGTGTCACGGTCCGCACCCGCTGCACAACGGCGTCCACCTCTGGGTCGCCGGGGAAGTCGTGCTGGCGCACGAAGTGCCGGCCGCGGTCATGGAGGCCGCGACGCCAGTCGCGTCGCCGGCCGCGTCACCAGTCGCCACGCCCGGCGCGGAGGCGCCGACGCCGGCGAGCAGCGCGTCGATCCTCGGGACGATGGCGGCCAACTCCTCGCCCAGCGACCCGGTCTTCTGGATGCACCACTCCATGGTCGATCGCACCTGGAGCACGTGGCTGCAGCGTCACGGCAAGACGTACGTGCCCGTCTCCGGCGCGCATTTCGGGCAAAATCTGAACGACTACATGTGGCCATACCAGTCGATCGGGCTGAACATCTCGCCGGCGATGGTGATGGACAGCCTCAAGCTCGGCTACAAGTACGACACCGACGAGTAGCCCGGACGGGTGCGCTATACTGGTGTCCGTACACTTTGGCAGCCGCCGCTGTCGTGACGAGCCGGGAGCCGCCGCCGATGAGCCAACCACAGCAGACCGAGGTCCGCCTGGACGCGCGCCAGCTCTGGCAGGCGGCGCTGGGCGATCTCGAAACCAAGCTGTCGAAAGGCCATTTCGAGAACTGGCTGCGGAAGACCCGGCTCGTCAGCATCGAGGACAACCTCGCCACCGTCGCCGCGCCGACCCCTTTCAACGCCTCGACGCTGCAAGCCCGCTTCACCGGACAGGTCGAGCGCGTCCTGTCGGAGATTGTCGGCAAGAAGATGACGGTGCAGTTCGTCGTCGCCGGACGCGAGGGCGCATCCGGCGACGCGCCCTCGGAACCCGCCCCCCCGCCGAGAGGTCCGGCTCGCACCACCACGGCGTCGCGCCGCGCGGCTCAGCCGGCGCCGACCTCGACCGGTCGCCGCATCCGGCAGATGGAGCTGGAGCCGGCCGCCACCTCGGGGCTGAATCCGCGCTACGTCTATGAGACCTACGTCGTCGGCTCGTCAAACCGGTTCGCGCACGCCGCCTCACTCTCCGTCGCCGAGCATCCAGGCGGCAAGTTCAATCCCTTCTTCGTCTACGGCGGCGTCGGGCTCGGCAAGACCCACCTGCTCCACGCGATCGGGCATCGGGCGTTGGAGCTGAACCCGGAGCTGGTGATCGTCTACGTCTCGTCGGAGACCTTCACGAACGAGGTCATCGAGGCGATTCGCGGGCAACGCATGGAGGAGTTCCGCACCCGCTATCGCACGATCGACATCCTCATGGTCGACGACATCCAGTTCATCGCCGGCAAGGAGAGCACGCAGGAGGAGTTCTTCCACACCTTCAACGCGCTTTACCAGAGCGGCAAGCAGGTCGTGCTCAGCTCCGACAAGCCGCCGCGGGCAATCTCCGCTCTGGAGGACCGCCTGCGTTCCCGCTTCGAGGGCGGGCTGATCGCCGATGTGCAATTCCCGGACTACGAGATGCGGACGGCGATCCTGAAGGAGAAGGCGGAGGAGAACCACATCCTCATCCCCCAGGAGGTGGTCGAGTACGTCGCGCACAAGGACCAGTCGAACATCCGCGAGCTGGAGGGCGCGCTAAACCGGATCGTGATGATGGCCGAGCTCTACAACCGGCCGATCACGCTCAACCTGGCGATGGAGGCGCTGACCGACGCCTCGATCGCCCAGCGACGCGGCCGCCTGACGACGCGGGATGTGGTGGACGCTGTCTCGACCTACTACGGCGTGCCGGAGAAGGATCTGGCCGGCCGGCTACGGAAGCGGGAGATCGTCGTGCCCCGTCAGGTCGCGATGTACCTGATGCGCGAGGAGACGGACAGCTCGCTCGTCGATATCGGGCACGCGCTCGGCGGCCGCGATCACACGACGGTCCTCCACGGCATCGAGAAGATCGAGCGCGAGGTTCAGACGGACACCGCGCTGCGCACCCAGATCATCGCCATCCGCGAGGCCCTCCTCACCGGCGTCCGCCGGTAGTGCGCGCCACTTTCGTTTCATCAGACGGACTTTCGCGTCGCGCGTTCTCCCTGTATGCTGATGCGGGTCCGCCGCGGCGCGCGATTGCCGCCGCACAATCGACAATCACATATCGTGAGGAGAGCTTCCCCATGTCGACGGCTTCCGGGTTGTCCCGTCGCGCGCTGATTCGACGCGCCGGCGCGAGCGGGCTCGTTGCCAGTGTCGCGCTGCCCGCGATCGCGGCAGCCGCGCAATCCGCCGCCACGCCGGCGGCTTCGCCGGTGGCGGCGACGTCTGCCATCCCGATCCCCCCGGACATCATCGCGATCATGAACGGACCGCGCTACGGGGTCGCCAAATGGGGACTCTACGTCGCCGATCGCGACAGTGGCGAGATGCTCTACGCCCTCAACGCGGAGGAATGGTTCCTCGCGGCCTCGACGACCAAGCTCTGGTCCACCGCGGCCGCGCTCGACGCCTACGGCGCGGATTTCCGCTTCGAGACGCCAATATACCGGACCAGCGACGTTGGAGCCGATGGAACGTTAACTGGCAACCTGGTCCTCGTTGCCAGCGGCGACCTCACCATGGGTGGCCGCACCAAACCCGATGGCTCGATTGATTTCACGGCCATTGATCATATCAACGCGGAGGCGCTGCCGCTCGCGACGCTCACGCCAGAGAATCCGGTGGCGGGCCTGAACGACCTCGCCCAGCAAGTCGCGAAAGCCGGTATCAAACATGTCTCCGGCGATGTGATCATCGATGACCGCCTCTTCCCAGCCATTCACAAGGATTCCTACATCCTGACGCCAATCTGGATCAACGACAACCTGCTCGATTTCACGGTGACGCCGGGCAAGGTCGGCGAGGCGGCGACCTTCGTCTGGCGGCCAGAGACCGCCGCCTACACAGTCACGAGTGAAGTCCAGACCGTCGAGGCGGACAAGCCGTTGACGGTCATCGTCACGTCATCCTCGCCGGGCAAGCTCCTGCTCAGCGGCAACATCCCGGTCTCGCAGAAGCAACTCGTCAAGACCTGGCAGGTCGAGGATCCATCCGCCTTCGCCCGCACCCTGCTGATCGAGGCGCTGGCACGCCAGGGCGTCACGGTCGATGCGAAGGCGACCGGGCCAAATCCGGCCGCCAAGCTACCGGCCAAGGACTCCTACCAGAAAGCGGATCGAGTCGCGCTCCTCACCTCGCCGCCCTTCTCCGAGAACATCAAGCTCATCCTCAAAGTGAGCATGAACCAGGACGCCGACATGATGATCTTCATGCTGGCGCTGAAGCACGGTGGGACCACCTTCGACGCCGGCATGGCCCAAATTCCGCCCTTCCTGCAGAAGATCGGGCTCGACCCTGACGCCGTCTCGCTGAGCGATGGGCGCGGCAACGAGTTCACGGACCTGTTCAGCCCGCGCACCGTCTCGTCGCTCCTCCATACCATGACGATGCAGCCAGACTTCGACGCGTACTTCCACGGACTCCCGATTCTCGGTGTCGATGGCACCGAAACCGACACCGTGCCAGCCAGCAGCCCGGTCGCCGGCAAGGCGTACGCCAAGTCCGGTACGACAGTGGCGGGAGATGTGGCGAACCAGCGGCCGCTCGTGATGACGCGCGCCCTGGCCGGCTACGTGACCGCTGCGACGGGCCGCGAGCTGATCTTTGCCTCCTACGTCAACAACGTGCCCATCGCCGATCTGGTGAATGGCGTCTTTGACGTAATTCACGATCAAGGTAAGATCGTCGAGCTGGTCCACACGCACAATTGAGTGGTCTGGCCACCAACCTGCGAAGACCCCGTCGGGCGGACCGCTCATCCGCCCGGCGGAGGGAAGATGCGGCGGCGGATTCTCATCTGGCACATCCACGGCAGCTATCTGGCGGCGATCACCCGGGCCGATCACGACTGGTTCCTGCCGGTGCTCGACGGGAGCTATGGCGGGCGCCGGCCCGACTTGCCGCCATATGTCCGTGAGGTGCCGTGGGACGAGGTCCGCGATCTCGATCTCGACCTGATCATCTACCAGTCGCCGCGCAACCTCTTCATCGACGGACCGGCCATCCTCTGCCCGGTCCAGCGGCGCTTGCCGCGCATCTATCTGGAGCACAACGTGCCCCGGCGTTCCGCCTTGGGCACGCGCCACCCGTTCCACGACCGGCATGGCCTGCTCGTCCACGTCACGCATTACAACCGGCTGATGTGGGACAGCGGCGAGACGCCGGCGACCGTGATCGAGCACAGTGTCGCGATCGACCCGTCGATCACCGCAACCCGGGAACTGGCGCGAGGCGCGGTCGTCTGCAACGAGCTGGTCCGGCGGGGCCGCGCCGTCGGGCTGGACCTGTTCCTGCGGGCACGGCAGGAGGTGCCGCTCGATCTGATGGGGATTGCCAGCGACCGGCTCGGCGGCATCGGCGACATCAAATACGCCGAGCTGCCCCACCGGCTCGCCGCGTATCGGTTCCTCTTCAGCCCGATGCGTCACACGAGCCTGCCCCTGGCGGTGATCGAGGCCATGACCGTCGGCCTGCCGATCGTCGCCCTCGCGACCACCGAGCTGCCGAACGTCATCGTCAACGGCGAGACGGGCTACATCTCGACCGATCCCGACGAGCTGACCGACCAAATGCGCGCATTGCTGGGCGATCCCGCGCTCGCCCGCCGACTCGGCGCGAACGCCCGGGAACTGGCGCGGACGCGGTTTGGGCTCGACCGCTTCGTCGCCGATTGGAATGAAGCGATCGAGCGGGCGATCGCGCTCGGCAATGGCGATGCCCGAATCTGAGCGACGGGAAGGTAAATGTCGCACGCGGTTCACGAAGGTCATGGGACCTTCGGCATCGCCGAGGGCGCCGGCGAGCTCCACGCAGTACGGCTCGCCAATGCGTTAGGCGAACGGCACTGCGCTCGTTCTGGATAACTTCGAGCGGGTCGTGGACGTGGCGAGCGAGATCGCCTCCCTGCTTTTGGCCTGTCCACGCCTTCAGGTCCTCGCGACCAGCCGGGAAGCGTTGCGCATTGGCGGTCGAGCTCGCTTTGGACACGCCGCTGATCCCACCCGCCGCCGCGACGAACCCGAATGCGCCCAACCCGACTCCTCGCGAGCGGGAAATCCTGCGACTGCTCGTCGAGGACCGGTCCGACCGCGAGATCGCCGCCTCCCTCTCGATGAGCCCGCGCACGGTCATTCGTCACGTAAGCGCCATCTTCACCAAACTGAACGTGCCGAATCGAACCGCCGCCGGCACCAACGCGCTCCAGCACTGCATCATCTAAACGCCCGCGTAGGTCATTTCACTCACTCGCCGGCGATCGGCGATTTGAGTGATTTCGCCGATGTTGCCGCGGCCAAGCAGGCGCAGGATGAGCCTGTGCTCCACTCACGAGACGTGGGACACGGACAACCACACGACGGGCAACCCCCATGCGACCGGTTACGGCTGTTCGGAAATGCGTACGCCATGCAGACGGGTCACCAAACGTCGCACTTGTCCGGGCATTCATCGTTCAGCGCCGTCGATCTCGGCGATCGCACTGCGGAGAGTGTCGCCGCCATGACCCGACACGCCCAAATCCTCGCCGACGCCCAACGTGACCAGCTGGTCGGCCACCTGTCCGACCAGCGAGTGATGCCGACCGGCACCATCCGACGGTTCCTGGGACGTCTTTTCACCAGGCATCAGACAGGGAGGAACAGGAGTCGACGCGATCTGCACGGTGTTGCCGTTGGGTGAAGGAGTCCGTGCCCGTAGTTCAGCGCCCGCCGGCGCTCGTGCGCTGGCGGGCCCGG
>JAICKJ010000261.1 GCA_025928015.1 Thermomicrobiales bacterium | reverse complement strand
GCGCAGCTCGACTTCGGGCGTGATCGGTCGCGGCGCCGTCTCCCCGGCGGCGAGATCGAGCCGGTAGAGCCGGTTGTCGGCGAAGTTGGAGAAGATGACGAGCCCGTCGCGGACCGCATAGGCGCCGCCGCCGTACTCATGCACGCGGTCGCGGACATTGAACGGCGGTGGCGTCACGTCGTGCCGGGTGCCATCTGGCGTCAGCCGGACGAGCACCATGCGGCCGCCCTCGCTGGGGCGCCCTTCGAGCCAGTAGACGTCCTCGCCGTCGATCGCCGGATCGCCGAGCCGCACTGTCTCGGCGGTCAGCGTCGCCGGCGTGATCGGCGAGCGCCAGGAGCCGTAGGGGGTCACCGTCGGGGACTGGTCGGGCATGCGTCTGCTCTTCTCCATCATGATGGGCCAGCGTGCGAGACCGGCCGCGCTGGTCGATTCCGTTCCGGGCAGGATACGCCAAGCCACGGCTTGGCACGCGGCAGGGGCGCCCGATGTCGCGTCATCCGGCCAGCCCGTCGAGCTCGTCCGTGTCCTGCCAGAGCGCCCGCATCTCGGCGCAATGGGCCAGCAAGTGATCCAGGGAACCCTCCGCCTCGACCCGCCCATCCTTCAGCACGATGATGTGATCGGCCCGGCGCAGCGCGGCCCGGCGGTGGGAGACGGCCAGGCAGGTAGCCTCGCCACCATCGAACAACCGCTCCCAGAGCAGCCGCTCCGTCTCGACGTCGAGCGCGGACGAGAGGTCGTCGATCACGAGCAGCTCGGGATCGCGGACCAGCATCCGCGCCGCCGCCGACCGCTGGACCTGCCCGCCCGAGAGCTTCACGCCGCGGCTGCCGACGGACGTTTCCAGACCCGCCTCCAGCGCCTCGATATCGTGTTCCAGCACGGCGGTCCGCAGCGCGGCGGCGAGGGCATCCGGATCGTCCGGCAGTCCGAGCAGGATGTTCTCCCGCAGCGTGTCGCTCAGCAGCCGTGGCACCTGCGCCGTGTAGCCGGCGCGCGGCGGCATGAGAAAGCCATCGTCCACGCGCCGGCCATTCCAGCGCACCTCGCCCGCGTCCGGCGGCAGCAGTCCGAGCAACGTCCGCAGCAGCGTCGTCTTGCCCGCGCCGACCCGCCCGGTTACCACCGTCAGCGTCCCCCGCGCCAGCCGCAGATCGACGTCGCGGATGCCCTTCCCCGAACCCGGATGGCGGTAGGTCAGCCCCGTTGCTTCCAGCACGTCCAGCTGGTCGGTCCTGTCCCGCGCGGCCGGCTGCGGCACGTCCGGCAAGGAGCCGCGCAGGTAGAGTGGCGTGGGCGCGACGAGCGCGGCCGGCGGCGCGCCATCGAGCAGGACGTTCATTCGCTGGAACGCCACCCCGGTCTGCCGGAACATGGCAAGATATTCGCCGAGATCGTTCGTGAAGTCGGCAATGACGCCGAGATAGGCGACGAAGAGGACGAAATCGCCGATCGTCAGCCGGCCATCGCGGATGCCGCTCGCCGCCAGCAACATGATCAGCCCGGTGCCGATCCCGACCAGGTTGCCCGTCACCGCCTCCAGCACCCGCGTTGCCAGCCGGTCGGCCAGCATCGCATGGCGCCGCCGGTCATTGAGCCGCCGGATGTGGGCGAGCGCGCGTGCTTCGGCGCCGGCGGCCTGCAATGTCGGCACCGAGCCCAGGATATCCCCGATCGCGCCGGTCACCTCGCTCGTCGCCTGGCTGCTCGCCGCGCGATATCGCCCCAGCGCCAGGCTGGCCCGCTGCGCAACCGCCGCGACGACGATCAGCGTGATGACAACCGCCAGCGTGATGCCGGCATCGATCCGCAGCAGCACGATCACCGCGCCGAGCGCGATCAGCCCCTGGATGATGTTCTCGTCGGTCCAATCGATGCAGTCCTCGGCTGAGTAGGCGTCGTCCCGGAAGCGGCTGATCGTCTCGCCGACCGGGAAGGGCAATTGCAGCGCGCCCGGCCGCGCCAGCACGCGGCGCAGCAGGTTGCGACGCAGCAGCCCGCTCATCCGGAAGCGCATGACCAGCTCGACGTAGCCGGCGACGAACCAGATGACCACCTGCCCGAGGGCCAGGGCGACGAGGACCAACGCCAGCCCCGTCGTGCCGCCGGTCACGTGCCGGTGACCGGTCAGCTCGTCGAAGAAGGCGGCGGCGACCAACCCTGGCAGCAGCGCGGAGAGGTTCATCACCCCCCAGAGCAGACCGTGGAGCGCGGTGATGACCGGCGCGTAGCGCGCCATCTTTGTCAGGTAGCGCCAGGTGGTGAGCGGCGTCATGCGGTCACCTCCTCGGTGGCGACCCGGAGCAGCCGGGCGAAGTGCGTATCGGGGTCGGCGGCGAGCAGCGCGCGCGGCCCGTGCTCCCGCACCCGCCCATCCTCGAGCACCAGGATGTCGTCGGCGTAGGCGAACGTCTCCAGGCGGTGGGCGACGATGATGCCCGTCCGGCCCGCGAGCAGGCGACCGAGCGCGCGGTGGACCAGCCGCTCGGTGGCGGGGTCGAGGCGCGACGAAGCTTCGTCGAGGATCACCAGGTCGGGGTCGCGCAGGAGGATGCGCGCGCAGGCGAGCACCTGCGCCTGCCCGGCGGAGAGCCCCCCGCCGGTCGGTCCGAGTCGGGTGTCCAGCCCGTCCGGCAAGGCGCGCAGCCAGTCGCCCAGCCCCATCGTCTCCAGCGCGGCGCGGACCCGTTCGTCCGGCACTTCGTCGTCGAAGAGGGTCAGGTTGTCGCGCACGCTCGCGTCGAAGAGGTTGACCTCCTGCGACACCAGACCGATCCGCCCGCGCACCGCCGCCAGGCGGATATCGCGCACGTCCGCGCCACCGAGACGCACGCTGCCGATGTCCGGATCGTAGAAGCGGGGGAGGAGCCGGGTCAGCGACGTCTTGCCGCTGCCGGTCCGGCCGGCCACGCCGAGCACGCGCCCGGCCGGCACGGAGAGCGAGATGTCGCGCAGCACCGGTGTCCCTGGCGCGTAGCCGAAGGTGACACCGTCCAGCTCCACGGCCAGCGGACCGGGCGGCAGCACGTCGCCGGGACCGTCGATCAGGCGCGGCTTCTCGCGCATCAGCGCCTCGATCCGGCCCAGGCTGGCATCCGCCTGCTGCAGGTCCTGCACCTCGTTGCGGATTTGCTCGGTCGGCCGCCGCAGCATCTCGGTGTAGCGGTAAACCAGGTAGATCGTGCCGAGGGTCAGCGCGCCCTCGCGGTAGAGCATGGCGCTCAGCGCGAACGTGAAGGCGAGGCTGAGGCCGAAGAGCCCTTGACCGGTGGCGAACATGGCGTAGCCGCGCATCCCGGCGCGGAGGATCGCTCGCCGCCAAATGCGCATCGAGGCCGCGTACCGGCGCAGCACGTACGACTCGGCTCCGCTGGAGCGGATGTCCTCCAACCCAGCGAGGTATTCGCCGAGCAGACCGTAGAATTCGGCGCTGGCCTGGCGCTCGGCGGCCGAGTAGGGGACCGCCGCGGCGCGGATGCGCAGGATGGCGACGAGCGCGACGACCACGAAGGCGGTCATGCCCAGCCCGAGCCGCCAGTCGACGCGCAACACCAGCGCGAGCACGCCGAGCATGAGCAGACCGTTACCGAGCACGTAGACGACGAAGCGGGAGAAGAAGCGAGCGAGGGTGGCGACGTCGCCATCGACCCGCTCGATCAGCTCGCCCTGGGTGTGGTTGGCGTGGAACGCCGGATCGAGCCGCAGCAGATGGGCGGCGAGGTCGAGCCGTAGCGCGTTGGTCGCCGACCAGCTCACGCTTTCGGCCACCCAGGTCTCGGCGACCGCGAGGCCCTGTCCCAGCAGGGAAAGGAGCATGGTGAGCAGTGCCAGCACGATCAGCCCGCGCAGGGCGCCGCCGGCGGTGGCGCGGTCGATGAAGCGGCTCGCGATCAGTGGCGCCGCCACCTGCACGCCAATCATGCCGCAGAGGATGAGGCCGAGCAGCGCCATCTGGAGTCGGTGGGGGTGGAGATAGCGGGCCAGCAGCCGTCCGGAGCGGCCGAGCGACTGGAACGAATGTCGAAGCGAAGAAGACACGAAGGATGACCTCCGGAGCGCGAACATCACAAGAACAGCCTCGCGGCAAAGCCCGCGAGGTGATCAGCGCATGCGCAAACCGGAGAGGGTTCCTTGGAGTTCTCTGGCGGCGTCCCGGAGCGGGACGCGAAGGTTCACCGAAGGATCAACCGGGGAAGGAGAGGCTCGTCCGGCCGGCGCGTGGGGATGGGGTAGCGGTCATGAGCGATCAGCCTCCGACGTCGGAACGAGCAGAACAGGCGGCGGGATGGCGCATCCCTGCCGCATCCGAGGATACGGACCGTCTGCCGATCCGTCAACCCCGCTCAACTGGCGTGTTGCCTCCAAGCCTCCTGGAGCGCGCGGTAATCGAGGAGCACGATGCCTTCCGCGGCCACCAGCTCACGGGCGGCCGGGGAGATCAGAAAATCGTAGTCGGCCCGGCGCACGCGCCAGGTCCCCGGCTCCAACGCCTGGGCCTCGGCGTCGCCGAGACTGGGGTGGACGGCCCATTCGCTGAGCCCAGCCGGCAAGTCGCGCAGGAGTTGCGCGTACCGCTCGGCCTTCTCCTCCGGCTTCAGACCGTAGCTATCCAGGATGCCGAAATCGGAGGTGGGCAGCCCCTTCTGCTGCAATTGCTCGGTCAAGGATGCGTCATGCACCCGGAGCGCGAGCCCGTATTCCCTGGCCAGGCTCAAGGTGAGATCGAAGATGTCCGGCCGGCCGCCGTCCGGGAGACAGTGCCAATCGAGATGGGTGGGCCGCAACTGCGCGTTCAGCACGGCTTCGATCTGCGCCCGGTACTCGATCTCCACCTCATCCACACTGGCCCGCGCGAGCAACGCCTGCCGTTGCTCGGGTTCGTCGGTGAAGAAGTAGCCGGAGTCGCCGATCAAGGTGGGCACGGCGCTCTTCGACGCGACCGGACCCCACCGGCAATCGGTGAACTCGCTGCTCAATGTCAGGTGAACCCCGAACGGGAGCTCCGGATGATCCCGCAGCATGCGTATCGCCCCCGGCGACCAGGGACACGGAACCATCAGCGTGGTCGACGACGCGATGCCGTGTTGCAACGTGTGCACGGTGGCGGCGTTGCCAGCGTGGGTCATCCCGAAATCATCGGCGTTGATGATCAGGAGCCGCGCGTCGGGCGGAAACCCCAGCATCTGGTTCGTACTACGAGCGGGCATTGCGGTCTCCTTCAGGCTGCGTGCATCACGCCGCTCGCAGCCTACGCCGTTCCGCCGTTATCGGCCAGCCCGCCGCGCTTGTCATTCCGACCGCAGGAGGAATCTCCCGCCGCAGCGGCGTCCTCGTGCGGGATCACAGTCCTTTGTCTCCGCCAACCCGCCCTGCTGTCATGCCGACCGGAGGGAAGCATCCCCCGGCGAAGCCGGACCGCGCAGCGGACG
>JAICKJ010000177.1 GCA_025928015.1 Thermomicrobiales bacterium | reverse complement strand
TAACCAGGGGGTAGCACACCCACGCCCGGCGGCGCTCAGTTGCGCGCCGCCGGCGTACAGAAGGTCCTGGGGGGATGTGATCAGCCGCGCACGCCGCTGGCACAGGCGTGGCAGTCGCTGTAACCCGTGCCGTAGTCCTTGTCCGCGTATCCGGCGACCTCCCGATCGGCCAGGTCGAAGGGGCCGATCACGGCATCCTTCAGCGCGGCTGGCGGTGGGGGCAGGATGAAATGCAGCGTGTCCGGCGTCTCCTGGTGAATCTGGATCTTGATCTGCTCCGGGAGCCGCACGCCCAGTTCCTGCTCAACCACCGCGCGCGGATCCTTGAGCAGAGCGGCGCGGAAATCCTGATCACGCCAGGCCCGGCTAATGAACTCGGCGTTGATGTAATCCCGCGGCCCCATGGGGGGCTGGGAAAGCTGTTCGGCCATGATGCACAACCTCCTGAAGGTTACGTCTATCTGAACCACGGTGAGGGAAATGCCGGTCTTCCCGCTGAAAGATCCGACGTGAAGCGGATTATCCGCGAACTCCACCGACGCAGGCGTGGCAGGAGCTGGTGCCCGTGCCATCATCGGCCTTGGCGACGAAACCCTGGACGTCGCGATCAGCCAGATCGTAAGGGCCGGTCACCGCGTCCTTGAGCGCCGAGGGGCGCGGCGGCAGGATGAAGTGCAGCTCGTCCGGCGTTTCCTCATGCACGTTGAGCTTGAGATGTGCCGGCAGCCGGACGCCGAGCTCCCGCTCGACGACGCCACGTGGATCGCGGAGCAGCTCATCGCGGAAGGCCTCGTCCTGCCACGCCCGGCGCGTGAACTCGGCATTGACGTAGTCTCGCGGTCCCATCGCTGGTTCGGTCATGACGCTTGTCTCCTGGCTTAGCCGCGCACGCCGCCGACGCACGCCTTGCAGTCGCTGTAGCCCGTGCCGTAATCCTTGTCGGCGAAGCCCTGCACCTCGCGATCGGCGACCTCGTAGGGGCCGATCACGGCGTCCTGCAGCGCGGCCGGGCGCGGCGGCAGGATGAAATGCAATTCGTCCGCTGTCTCCTCGTGGACATTGAGCTTCAGGTTCTCCGGCAACCGCACCCCCAGCTCGCGCTCGACGACGCCGCGGGGATCGCGCAGCAGCTCATCGCGGAAGGCCTCGTCCTGCCAGGCGCGGCGCGTGAACTCGGCGTTGATGTAATCCCGGGGTCCCTTCTCTGGTTCGGCCATCGGTGCTCCTTTCGCTGCCGCCAACGCAATCAACCCGATTGCCGGCGCCGCGCCGTCCGCTGACGCGCGGATTCCCTGCCCGTGCTCGCCGGCGTTGACGGCGTCCGGGCCGGCGTCGGACCAGGCGTGGGATCAGCGTAGAGCGGTCACGCCGGCGCTGTCTGTCAATGGATTTACAACCCGGCGCGACACGACCGATCGCTGTAGGATGCCCAGAGCACGAAGCGGCCGCACCGGCCTTCATCGCCGGTGGCCGCACGACAAGCGGACGAGGAGGACCGATTCCGCATGGCACGGATCAAGCTGGCCTACATCGGCGGCGGCAGCACGCGCGCGCCGGGCACGATGGCCTCGCTCATCGAGCAGGGCGAGAACTTCCAGGGCTCGGAGGTGGTGCTGATCGACCTCGACGAGGAACGGTTGGGCGTCGCCAGGACGATCGCCGAGAAGCTCGCCCACCACAAGGGCATCGACCTGACGGTGACGACGACGACCGACCGCCGCTCCGGTCTGCATGATTGCGATGCCGTGCTGAGCAGCTTCCGGCCGGGCGGCTTCGAGGCGCGCTACCTCGACGAGTCGATCCCGCTCAAGCACGGCGTCATCGGGCAGGAAACGCAGGGGCCGGGCGGCTTCTTCATGGCGTTGCGGTCGGTCCACGTCCTGCGCGGCGTGATCGCCGACATGGAGGCGGTCTGCCCGGACGCCTGGCTGGTCAACTACACCAATCCGATCAATCTCGTCTCCCAGGCCATTACCCGCCACACGGATGTCAAGATGGTCTCGCTCTGCGAGGGGCCGCTGCTCTACCCCGCCGAGCTGGCGGAGGTGATCGGGCTCGATCCGGCGAAGCTGGACAGCGCCGCGATCGGGCTCAATCACGCCTCATGGACCGTGCGGCAACGGTACGACGGCGCGGACATCATGCCGCTGATCGACGAGCGCTACGAACGAGAACTGACGCATCGGACGCTCGACGATCCCGGCTTCCGGCTGCTGGAGATCGCCGCGATCACCCAGTCGATGCCGTCCGAATACATGCGCTACTACTACTACCGCGACGAGGTGCTGGCCGAATTACGGGCGAAACCGACGACGCGGGCGCAGGACATCATGGCGATGGCGCCCGACTACTGGACGCACTACCGGGAGCAAGCGGCGCGGGACGTGCCGAAGCTCGATCCGAACCGGTCGCGCGGGGGCATCCACGAGCTGGAACTGGCGCTGGACGTGATGGACGCGATCTTCAACGACAAGAAGGAGATCTGGCCGGTGAACGTGCCAAACAACGGCGCGATCCCCGACTTCCCGGACGACCAGGTGGTCGAGGTGCCGGGGTACGTCGATGAGACCGGCATCGTGCCGCTGGCCTACGGCCCGCTGCCGCAGGCGGTGGCCGGCTTGACGAAGGCGCTCGGCGAGTACCAGTCGCTCGCTGCCGACGCCGCCTGGTGCGGCACGCGGCGCGAGGGCATCCAGGCGCTGGCAGCCAATCCACTCGTCGCTACGCTGCCAAAGGCGATCGCGATCTACGACGAGCTGGCCGCCGCCCACCGGGCCTACCTGCCGGAGCGGCTGCTGCGGTGAGGCCCCCTCCCCGGCGCACAAGGCGCCACCCTCCTCCAAGTTTGGGAGAGGGGTACGAGAGAACGCTCCCCTCACCCAGGAATGGGCGAAGGGCCGGGAGTGATGGCGTTTGCGGGAAGGGCACCGATGACGCATGTACTGGGCGTCGATGGCGGGAATACGAAGACGCACGCGTTCGTGGCGACGCTCGATGGCACGGTCGTCGGGGCCGGGCATGCGGGGTGCAGCGACATCTACGGCGCGGCGAGCGAGGAGGCGGCGCTGGCCGAGGTCGATCTCGCCGTCCGCCAAGCGCTCGACGACGCGGGTCTGCAGCAGGGCGATCTGCGCGCCGGCGCGTTCAGCATGGCCGGCGCCGACTGGCCGGAGGATTACGCCTTCCTGCGCGAGGCAATGACCGAACGAGGCTTCGGCGAGCGCATCACGGTCGTGAATGACGCGCTCGGCGCGCTGCGGGCCGGCACGGACGGTCCCGGCGTCTCGGTCGTCTGCGGGACCGGCATCGCGACCGGCGCCCAAGGACCGGACGGGCAGCGCTGGCACACCAGCTTCTGGCAGGAGCCGGGCGGGAGCGGCGAGTTCGCCAACCGGGTCGTCATCGCCGTCAGCCGCGCCGGTCTGGGCATCGATCCACCGACGTCGCTGATGTCACGACTGCTGACGGCATTCGGCGCGGAGCACGTCGAAGAGGCGCTGCACCGCATCTGGAACCGGCAAGCGCCGGCGCCCAACGTGAAGGCGCAGCTCACCGGCGCGGCGTTGGAGGAAGCGGCCGCGGGCGACGCGGCGGCAATCGCCATCGTGAATTCGCTCGGCGAGACGATGGGCGAGTATGCGGTCGCCGCCGGGCACCGGGTCGGGTTGGGCGAGGCGCCATTCGATCTCGTCCTGGCCGGCGGCGTCTTCCGCTATCCGTCGGAGTTGCTCCAGGCGGCGATCGTGCGGCGGGTGCAAAGCGCATTCCCGGCCGCGAGGCCAGTCCGGCCGGCGCTGGAGCCGGTCGCAGGCGCGGTCTTGCTGGCGCTCGACCTCTGCGCTGTGCCGGTCACGCCGGGGATCCGGCAGCGATTGACCGGGACGATACCGCCGTCGGCGCACGCCGCCGGTCGGCCGACCGGCGACGCCGTGTATCGTGCCTTCAGCGATTGAATTCGACGAGACGAGGAAGGGGTCCAGATGGAATTTCGGGAGGTTGTCCGCAAGCGGCGGATGGTGCGGCACTTCACGTCCGAGCCAGTGCCGGCGGAGGTCGTCGACCGCATCATCGCGACCGCGCAGCATGCGCCGAGCGCCGGGTTCAGCCAGGGCATCGTCTTCGTCGCGGTGACCGACGAGGCGACGCGGCAGCGGATCGGCGAGATCGCCGGCGAGGAACATTACGTCAAGGACGGATTTCATCCGTTCATCTCGCAGGCGCCAGTCCAGATCGTGATCTGCGCGAGCGAGCAGGTCTACCACGACCGCTACCGCGAGCCGGACAAGAAGCCGGAGGATGCTGACGAGATCGACTGGCCGGTCCCCTACTGGCACACCGACGCCGGCTGCGCGTTGATGCTGATCCTGCTGGCGGCGGTCAACGAGGGGCTGGGCAGCGCCTTCGTCGGCACCCATCACCCGGATCAGGTGCAGGCGCTGCTCGGCATCCCAGCCGAGTATCTGCCGATCGGCGTCGCGATGATCGGCCACGCCGCGCCGGATGTTCCCTCGCCCTCGCTCAAGCGCGGCCGCCGCCAGCTGGACGACGTCCTGCACCGCGAGCGGTGGTGATCAACCGGGCAAGGCGGCGGTGAGGTCGAGCTCGATGAGCTGACCGGGGAAGCCGAGCTGGGCGACGCCAAGGAGCGTGCTGGCGGTGGTGAAGGCCGGCGCGAGCGCTGACGCCTGGAAGCGCCGCCAGACATCCGCCAGCACGTCGCCATCGTCGCTCACCACGTAGATCACCGACCGGACAACCCGCTCCGGTCCCGCGCCGGCGGCCTCCAGCGCCGCCAACGCATTCGCCGCGACCTGACCGACCTGCGCCCCGTAATCGCCAATCCCAACCACCTTGCCAGTCCGGTCCAGCGGACACTGTCCGGCCAGAAACGCGAGCCGCCCAGCCGCCACGATGGTCACGTGGTGGTAACCGGGCGTCTGATGCAGCGTCTCCGGGTTGATACGCGTGATTTGGTCGGTCATCGCTCTCCCCTTTCTTCGCGTCCTGATCGCGGATATGATCGTGTCTTGTGCCCCGCTGGTCAATTGACTGTAACTACAAATGGAGTTACATTGTGGGCGATGACTTCGAGTGGGACGAGGCCAGGCGAATTTCGAACCTGGCGAAGCACGACATCGACTTCCTCCGCGCCAGATTCCTCTTCGACGGGCGCCTGGTGCTGATCGTCCCGAGTTTCCGCTCCGGGGAGGAACGGTATCTTGCGACCGGGTCGCTCGACGATCGGTGTATCACCGTCGTCTGGTCTCGCCGGGGATCAAGGATCCGGCTTATATCCGCCAGGAGAGCACATGACAACGAAGAGCGAGCATATCGTGCGTTACTCGAGCAGCGAGATCGACGAAATGATCCGCCGGGGTGAGGACAGAACTGATTGGGCGAAGGTCGACGCCCTGACCAACGAGGAGCTGGAAGCCTCGATCGACCACGAAGATGAGGGCGAATTCGACTGGAGCAGAGCCTACATCGGCGTCCCGCCAATCAAGAAGCAGATCACGCTGCGGCTCGACCGCGACATCATCGACTGGTTCAAATCCCAGGGCCCCCGCTACCAGACTCGCATGAATGCGGTGCTTCGGGAATATGTCGAAGCGCACAGGGAGTAACCGTTCCCCTGGACTGCCCGTTCCCTATCCTCTCGCTGCTATCATTTGGCGCAAGGGGAAGCCAAAGATTGGCGAGTGGGAGAGGGCATGGAGAACGATCGGCAGAGTTTCCATACCGCCAGCGGATTTGAATGGGATGAGACGAAGCGCAGAACGAATCTGGCGAAGCACGACCTCGATTTCCGGAGGGTCGTCCTGCTCTTCGACGGCCGACCAACATTCACGGAGCGTAGTCCCTATCCGTCCGAGGAACGATTCCTGACCACCGGCATACTCGATGACGTCTTCGTAACGGCGGTCTGGACATGGCGAGGCACCATCATCAGGTTCATCTCAGCCAGGAGAGCGCGACATGAAGAGAGACGGAAATATCGCAACTTACACGAAAGCGGAAATTGAGGAGATGCTTCGCCGCGGCGAGGACGAGACCAATTGGGAACGGCTTCGAAATATGACCGACGAGGAGCTCGAAGCCTCGATCGACTACGAGGACGAAGGGCACTTTGATTCCGACATCGTCTACCTCAACAATCCGCCGTCGGTGCGGAAGAAAACGCACGTCTGGGTCGATTGCGATGTCCTCGAGTGGTTCGAATCCAGCGGCGATGGGTACCAGTCGCGCATGAACGAGGCGTTGCGCGCGTACATGGACGCGCATCAGGGCAAGGATCAGTCCTCCTGACGCATCTCCTGCGGGAAAGCCGGCATGGGTGTCTTCCCGCCAGCACCCAGGCAGCCCCTTTGCACGTGTGAGAGCATGGGACCGGGACACGACCGGCCACTCACGCCGAGCGTTCGGCAGGTCTCGGAGCGGGCATGATCGTCACACCGGATGGCAACGGAATCAATCCAACCGAAGGACCAGCCTTCGAGATCTATGATCTCTGCAAGACCTTCGGCCAGACCGTCGCCGTCAACCACGTCTCGCTCAGCGTGCCGCGCGGCTCCTTCTTCGGCCTGGTCGGGCCGAACGGCGCCGGCAAGACGACGACGATCTCGATGGCGGTCGGTCTGCTCCGGCCGGACGAAGGCGGCGCCCGCATCTTCGGCGTCGATGTCTGGCAGAATCCGGTCCGGGCGAAGGCGCTGGTCGGCGTCCTGCCGGATGGCTACGCGCTGCCGGAGCGATTGACCGCGCGCGAGCTGCTGACCTACCTCGGCGAACTGCGGGGGCTGGACAAATCGACGATCGATCTGCGCGTGCGGGAACTCCTCACGATCCTCGGGCTCGACCGCGCCGAGCGGACGCTGGTGATCGAGTATTCGGCCGGGATGCGGAAGAAGGTCGGGCTGGCGACGGCGATGCTGCACGCGCCGCGTTTGCTGATCCTCGACGAGCCGCTGGAGGCGGTCGATCCGGTCTCCGCCGCGACGATCAAGGAGATTTTGCGTGAGTTCGTCGCCCGCGGCGGTTCGGTCGTCCTCTCCAGCCACGTCATGGCGCTGGTCGAGCAGCTCTGCGACCACGTCGCGGTGATCAACAACGGCACGGTGGCGGCCGCCGGCCCGCTCGATGCCGTCCGCGCCGGCCTGAGCCTGGAGCAGCGGTTCATCCAGCTCGTCGATGACCGGACCACGGAACTGAAAGGGTTGTCGTGGTTGGCACGATGATCCGGATGAAACTCGCCATGCTCCGGCACACCCCCGGTTACCTGTGGGGCTGGAAGACCTACGGCGGGTTGCTGCTGGCGATCACGACGATCGTGATGGGCATGTCCCAAATCCACGACGCGGCCATCGTCACCAACCGGCTCTGCCTGGCCTTCGCGAGCTGGACGCTCGGCTGGATTCTGGCGCCGATCCAGACAGGCGGCGGTGGCGACGAGACGGTGATGCCGGAGCACTTCGCGCTGTTGCCGATCGCGCCGCGCAAGCTGGCCACCGGCCTGCTGGCGGCGGCCTTCGTCGGGCTCGGCCCGGCCTTCACAGCCATCGCCTTCGCCGGCGTCTTCATCTTCGGCGCCCAGCTCGGGCTCGTCCCGGCGCTCATCGCCATCCCGGCGATGCTTCTGCAGCTCGTCTTCACCGTGCTCCTCTCCCGCGTCACGATCGGCGCGGCTGGCGCGGCGATGAAGTCGCGGCTGGGTCTGGAGTTCGCGGCGCTGCAATATGCCTTCCTCGTCATGCTGACCTTCGTCGGCTGGGTGCCGTTCGCCGCGCTCAACAAGCGCGGCCAGCTCCAGGAATCGGGCGATATCCTCGTCGGCCGCCTGCCGCACGCGCTCTCCCGGCTGGTTCACATGCTGCCAACCGGATGGGGGCCGGTCGCGGTCAATGCCGCGCACCGGTCGGACTGGCGAGTGGTGTTCGCCGGCCTGGCCGGGCTCCTCGCCCTCTGCGTCGTTCTTCTCCTCGCCTGGGCGCGGTTGCTCACCGCGCGGCTGACGACGCCGGCGACGGTCAGCACCGGCCACATGGGTGTCGAGGATCAGTTGCCGCTCGAACGGTTCCTGCCCGACTCGCCACTCGGCGGCGCGATCGGGCGCGAGGTCCGCACCTGGTTCCGGGAGCCGCGCTACGCGCTGGAGTTGCGCATCGCCATCCTCTCGGGGCTGCTGATCGCCGCCGTGCCGATGCTGGCCGGCTGGTGGTACCTGGTGCCGTGGGCCGGCTGCATCACCGCGATCATGGCCGGCTCCTGCGCCTGCAACATCTACGGGCTGGAGGGGAGCGCGCTCTGGATCACGTTGACGACGCCGGACGCCGAACGAACCGACGTGCGGGGCAAGCAGTGGGCGCTGATCGTGATCTTCGCGCCCGTCGTCCTCGCGCTGACAGTCATCCTCACCGTCTGGAACGGCGAATCATGGGTCTGGCCGTGGGTGCTGGCGGCGGTGCCGGCGCTGCTCGGCGGCGCGGCGGGGCTGATGATCCTGGTCGCGATCTTCGGCGCGGTGCCGGTGCCGGAATCATCCCGCCGCAGCGGCAACCTGATGGCCGGCGCCGACAACACCGGCTCGAACATCGTCATGATCTGCTCCGTGCCGCTCGTCGCGCTCCCGGCCGTCGGTGTCGTCTGGCTCGGCTCGGAGATGGCCGGCGCCTGGAAGCTGGCGCAATGGATCGGGGTGCCGGTCGGCGTCGCGACCGGCGCCTTGCTCTTCTGGTGGGGCGGGCGGATCGCGACGCGACAGCTCCAACGGCATGGTCCCGAGCTGCTGACACTGATGAAGTATGGCAAGCAGGAGACCGC
>JAICKJ010000039.1 GCA_025928015.1 Thermomicrobiales bacterium | reverse complement strand
ACGTCCAGGGCGATGAGCGCGACGTCATCATTATCAGCATTGGTTACGGCAAGAATGAAAACGGTGCTCTCTCCCACAATTTTGGCCCCGTGAATCGACAAGGTGGCGAGCGCCGGCTCAACGTGTTGGTGACTCGAGCTCGAAATCAGGTCATTGTTGTGTCCTCCATCAAGGCAAGCGACATCGATCTGACCCGGATCAAGTCGGCCAGTCTTGGACCACCACTCTTTAAGAGTTATCTGGACTTCGCTGAACGAGGATCGATTGCGCTCCAGACCATGACGACAGGCGGTGATGGAGATTATGAATCACCGTTTGAACTGGAGGTCGGGGAAGCCCTCGCCCGCCTTGGCTATGTCGTCCACCGACAAGTCGGCTGTTCCAAGTTCCGGATCGATCTCGCCATCGTGCATCCAGACCACCCCGGACGCTACTTGCTGGGAATCGAATGTGATGGCAAGGCGTATCACCAAGCCAAAACAGCGCGAGATCGGGATAGGCTCAGACAGGAGATTCTGGAAAATCTCGGCTGGACGATTCATCGTATCTGGTCCACAGCGTGGATCAGGAATCCCGAGCGCGAACTTGAACAGGTGGTCGAGCGCGTTCAAAGCCTTCTCATCGAAGACCGGGAATGCCGCACTAGAATCGAGGACCATTCGCTCCCACTGAAGCGTGCGCCGCAAGCGTTGTTTCCGCCCGCAGATGACAGCACTGCGCGCAATCGAGCTCCCCTCGCTCCCCAAGCAGAACCCCGCATCAATCGCTCACTGGTGGCCTTCCCCTACTTGGTTGCGCAGATCAATACCCGAGGCGAACACGACTTTCTTTCCGCTTGGAAGAGCCTCGTGGCCGAAAACGTCATTGAAGTAGCAAGGATTGAGGGACCAATCCACCATGACTTGCTTATCCGAAGAGTCAGTAACGGATGGGGCTACGAGAGAGCGGGCACCCGTATTGTCTCTCACATCGATGCGGCTATCAGGTTCGCGGAACGACAAGAGAAAATCATCTGTCGCGGCAACTTCATCTGGGCATCGGAGATGGAACGAGTGGTCCCTCGCGGAGCTGATCCAGAGGGCACTGTACGAAGGATCGAGCACATCTCAGATGAAGAACTCGTTGCGGGAATGAGTCAAGTACTCGCAAGCGCACTCTCACTGTCCGAAAGCGATCTAGTGACCCTGACAGCCCGATTCTTCGGCTATCAGCGGACTGGGCGCGACATAAAGCAGCGGCTTGCGCAGGTCATCCCTAAGGCAGTCCAGCGAGGCACTTTTACCTCGAAGGACGATCATTTGCATTTGGCAATCGCCAGTTCGTCCGCCTAGAGGTGGTTCTCGTAATCCTCCGGAGTGCTCTCGTCTGGTGCTTCCAATCGCTCCGCGGTACGATCGCGGCCACTCGATGGGTCTCAGAAGCGCGGCAATCTTGCGACCTTCACAAATCTTGCCCGCATCATGCGTCACGAGAGGGGGAGTGAAATCGTGGTCAACTCGCCGGAACTTCGCATGAGACAGGTGCATCTCGATTTCCACACGGCGCCGAGCATTCCGGATGTCGGGCGCGATTTCGATGCGGCGACGTTCGCGCACACGTTCCAGAACGCCCATGTGGACAGCGTTACGGTTTTCGCCAAGTGCCACCATGGCTTCAGCTATCATCCGACCGACGTCGGCCAGATGCATCCGTCGCTGACGTTCGATCTCCTCGGCGCCCAGCTCGAGGCCCTCCACGGTGCCGGCATTCGCGCCCCCATCTACATCAGCGTCGGCTGGGATGAGCTGATGGCCGATGCGCATCCCGAGTGGCGATTGGTCGATCGCGATGGGTGTTTCGTCGGCAAGGGTCCGTTTGACGTCGATGGCTGGCGCATGATGGATCTGGCGAGCCCCTATGCGGACTACGTGCTCAGGCAAACCGAGGACGTGCTCCAGCGTTACGGCCCGGTGGATGGCATCTTCTTCGATATCCTCCGCCAGGAGCTCGACGGCTACGGCTCGACGGATCGGCTGCGTCAGATGCGCGCCGAAGGCATTGATGAATCCGATCCCGCGGCGATGATTGCCTGGGGACAACGCCTGGAACGTCAGTTCATGCAACGAGCGCACGATCTGGTCAAGGCGAACAGCCCGGACGCGACCGTCTTCTTCAACAGCCGGCTCCGGCCCGACCGGGATCCCGCGCAAAGCAGCCGCGCGGAGCTGGGCTCATACACGCACATCGAGATCGAGTCGCTGCCGTCGGTCCAGTGGGGATACAACCACTATCCGCTCTTCGCCGCCTATTTCCAGACGCTTGGCCTGCCGCTCCTCGGCATGACGGGCATCTTCCACAAGAGCTGGGCCGATTTCGGCAGTCTCAAGACATTTGCCGCGCTGCAGTACGAATGCGCCCGGATGGTGAGCACGACCGCCGCCTGTTCCGTCGGCGACCAGTTGCATCCCCGCGGCGCGCTCGACCAGGCGGCCTACGAACGCCTGGGCGAGGTCTACGGCGCCATCGAAGCGCTGGAGCCGTGGATCATCGACGCCGAGCCGGTCAGGGAGATCGGCGTCTTGCTGGCCGAGACCGGGCCACGGTTTCACGTCGTCGGCCGGGAGATCGACGAGGGCCTGACGAGGATGATGCTCGAGCTGCATCGCCCCTTCCAGTTCGTCGATCGTCTGGCCGATTTCAGCCCGTACAAGGTCTTGATCGCGCCCGACGACATCCCCTTCGATGACGAGCTGGCCGCCAAGGTCCAGCGCTACGTGGATGGCGGCGGGGCGCTCCTGGTGACCCACAGAGCCGGTCTGACACCGGATGGCACCCGGTTCGCCCTCGATCTCGGCGTGGACTACCTGGGCGACGCGCCGGACTCACCGGATTTTTTCGTCGCCGGCGAGCAGCTCGGCCCGGAACTGGGCGCGTATCACCAGGTGCTGTACGACCGGGGCAGCCGCGTGCGACCGCACGCGGGAACCGAGGTGCTGGCGCACATCGGCGCGCCCTACTTCACGCGATCCCATGCGCAGTACATGTCCCACCGCCACACCCCGTTCGATCGCGTGAGTGACGACCCGGCCGTGACGCAGCGGGGTCGCGTCATCTACTGTCACAGCCCGCTCTTCGGCGCCTACCGGCGCCACGCCGTCCCGTACTATCGGAAAATCGTCGACAACCTCCTCGACCGGCTCGCTCCCGAGCGCGCCTTCACGGCTCCCTCACTTCCCACCACCGCGGAAGTCGGCCTGGTGCGCCAGCCGGCAGCGGGCAATCGCACGGTCGTGCATCTGATTCATGCCGTGCCGCAGCGGCGCGGGGAAGGCGTCGACGTGGTGGAGGATGTCTTGCCGCTGGAGGACATATCGATCGGGGTCCGCGCGTCAGAAAATGTGCGGCAAGTGCAGCTCGTTCCCGGCGAAGAAGCGCTCCACCACGAGACGAAAGACGGCGTCACCTGGGTGACAGTACCGAAGATCTCCGGTCACCAGGTCGTGGTCTTCTCCTGATCGGCGCTCGATAGCCGTCAGTGACCGCCTAAGCCGGTCAGGGCGATGCCTTCCACCAGGTACCGTTGCGTCGCCAGCACGAGCAGCACGCTGGGCAGGATCGAGATCGTCGACGCGGCCATCAGGTAGTTCCACTGGCTGCCGTACTGCCCCATGAAGATGTTCAGGCCCAGGGGCACAGTGGCGTGCTCCTGCCCGTTCACGATGATGAGCGGCCAGAGGAAGCTGTTCCAGTAATTGATGAACGTGAAGACACCGAGGACCGCGAGCGCGGGCGTGGCCAGCGGCACCATGATGTTCCAGAGAATGCGGAACCGGGATGCGCCGTCCAGCAAGGCCGCATCCTCGAGCTCGAACGGGATGGTCAGGAAGAACTGGCGCAAGAGGAAGGTCCCGAACGCCGTGAAGGCCCACGGCAGGATCAGCGCCTGATAGCTGTTGATCCAGCCGAGATTCTTCATCAGGATGAACATCGGGACGACGATCACCTCCTGCGGCACCATCAGGGTGCCCAGGTAGGCGACGAAGATGTTGTCCCGACCCGGGAAGTCCAGACGGGCGAAGGCATAGGCCGCGCAACTCGACGTCAGGAGCACGAGAAACGTGCCGATCCCCGCGACGAGCAGGCCATTCAACATGAAGCGACCGAACGGTGCGTAGTTCCACGCGGCCTTGAAGTTGCCCCACTGAATGTCGGTGGGAATGACGCGCGGGGGCATCGCGAACACGTCGGCATTCGGCTTGAGCGCAGTGCTGATCATCCACACGAACGGGAAGAGCCAGAGCAACGCGACGAGGATGAGGAACCCGTGCGAGATCACCTGACCGAGCGGGAAGCCCCGGCCGTCTTCTCTATCCATAGTGAACCCACCGTTTCTGGGCCACGAACTGAATCGCGGTGGCGGTCATGATGATCACGAAGAGAATCCAGGCCAGCGCGGACGCGTACCCCATCTTGAAGAACTGGAACCCATTGTTATAGAGGTAAAGGACGAGCGTGGTCGTGCTCACGCCCGGGCCACCGCCGGTCAGCACGTATGGCTGCGTAAAGACCTGGAACGACGTGATCAGCGTCATCACGAAGGCGAAGAACAGGAAGGGCGTCAGGAGCGGCAGCGTGACGTTCAGGAAGCGGCGCCACGACGAGGCGCCATCGATCGCGGCCGCGTCATAGAGCTCGACGGGGATCGATTGCAATCCCGCCGACAAAATCAGCATGTTGTACCCGAACCCCTGCCAGACCGACATGACGATCATGGCGGGCATGGCAAGTGTCTGGGAGCCCAACCAGTTCGGCCCGGAGATATGCAGGACGTTGACGAGAAACCAGTCGATCACCCCGGACTGGGGCATGTAGAGCAGCGTCCAGATCATCGCGTTCGCCACCATCGGCGTCACGACGGGCAAGAAGAAGATGACCCGGAACAGGTTCTTGCCGCGGATCTTCGAGGACAACCAGACCGCTATCCCCAGCGACAGCAGAATATTGAGGGGCACGTAGCCGAAGACGTAAGAGAAGGTATTGCGCAGGACCTGCCAGAAGACCGGATCGCTTGTCGCCAAAGCCCGATAGTTCTGGGTGCCGGCGAACGACGCCTCTCCCACCAACGGCCAGTGGTAGAGGCTGATGACGAATGACGCGCCGATCGGGATCAGCGTGAAAACCAGAAAGCCGATCCCGTTCGGCGCCAGGAAGCCGTAGGCAGCGACCGTGTCGCTCCGGGGGCGCCGCCTCCTGATCCGCCAGGAGGCGGCGCCGCGAGTCGCGACCGCTTCGGATTGCGCGGCGCGGCGCATGATCTAGCCGCCCGCTTGGGCTTGCACCTGCGTCAGTGCATCCTTGGGGTCGGTCTGCCCGTTCATCGCTGGAATCCCGTACTGCAGCAAGAGCGTGCTGACCTGCTGCCACTGCGGCGTGACCTTGTATGGCACCACTGACTTGAGCGCGGCCTCCAGCGTTTCCTGACTCCCTTCGACCGCATTCTTGTACCAGTACTGCTGCTCGTCCTTGCGCGCGGCGAAGGCACGCCCGGCGCTGGCCAGGTACTGTTCGGCCTCTGGCCCGGTGAGGACGGTGACCGCCTTCCAGACCTCATCCGCGTGCTTGGTCGTCTTCGAGACGCCGAATCCGGAGCCCGCCGAGACCGTGACCGATCCCTTCGTTCCCTTGGGCATCGGGACGATGCCGAAGTCGAACTTCACGCCGGATTTGAAGTTGATCATTTGCCAGGGACCGTTCACGTGCATGGCGACATTGCCGGCCATCCACTGCGCCTGCATGTAGTTCGTATCCTTCGTGCTGGGAATGGACGGCGCGTATTTGAGCTTGTGGACGAGCTCGGTGTATTTGCTGAAAGCGGCGACCAGCGAGTCGTTGGTGAGATCCAGCTTGCCAGCGCTGTCCAGGTAGGTCGCGCCGTCGGACAGGGCGAACGGCAGCCACGAGTCCGGATACGGCCAAGCGCCATACCCGTATTTCCCGCCGGTCGTCAGCTTCTTGGCTGTATCGAGGAACTCGTCGTAGGTCCAATCGACCTTCGGGAACGGCAGATTGGCCTTCTGGAACATGTCCTTGTTGTAGAAGATGACTTCGGGGCCGAAGTCGTACGGAAGCGCGCGCAGACCGTCCTGATAGGTCAGCCCACCGATGATTGATTCGTCGAAGGCGCTGACCTCGAACTTGTCCTTGTCGATGAAGGATGTGAGCGGTTGAAAGAGATCGGCAAAGCCGGGGGTCCGCAAGCTTTGCAACGAGATGATGTCCTGAAGCGTGCCGCCCGCCGCCTCGGTCGGCAGCTTCGTCCAGTAGTCCGGCCAGCTCGCGGTCACGAATTCGATCTTGATAGTGGGGTATTTCGCCGTGACCATGCTGGCCAGATGCTTCCAGGCATCGACCTCCGCCGGCGATCCGCTCCACATGAACCACTTGAGGTTCACCGTCTCCTGGGCCCGCAAGACCGCGAACGGAGACGTTCCGGGCGCCGCCAGGAGCGTGTCCGGCGAGGCGATGGCCGCGATGCCCGCGGCGCCGCCAAGCACCTTCAGCGCATGCCGGCGAGTAAACGTTCGCTTCTGCAACGTCTGAGTCATACAGGGTGCCTGCCTTTCTCTCGCGACTTCGAGAAGACAATCACGACTACGAAGCTTGGACCCCATGAAGCGATGATGGCTGCGTTCGATCCCTGGAACGCGCAGTCTGTGGAAGCGACCTCACCTTAGCAACGCCCCCGAAGGGTGTCAATGGCCGAAAAGCCGGGGCCCTACTTGAACCCGCTCGTCTTGATCGACTCGACGAGCTGGCGCTGAAAGAAGAAGAAGAGGAGCATGGTCGGCAGGGCGACCACCACGGACGCGGCCATGATGTAATTCTGGGAGGAGGCGTATTGTTGCTGGAAGCTGGCGATCGCGATTTGCACCATCCACTTGCTCTGGTCGGTCGTGATCGTCAGCGGCCAGAGGAACGAGTTCCAGTTGGCGAGGAAGAAGAAGACGGCCAGCGCCGCCAGGATCGGCTTGCTCAACGGCAGGATGATGTTCCAGTAGACCCGCCAGTAGCCGGCGCCGTCGACAATCGCCGCCTCCTCCAGCTCCTGCGGGATGCCCAGGTAGAACTGCCGCAGCAGGAAGATGCCGAAGGCGTTGAAGATCGCCGGCACGATCAGCCCGGCGTAGCTGTTCAGCATGTGCAGCTCGCGCACGAGGATGAAAAGCGGCACCAGGATCACCGGCAGCGAGACGAGCAGCGTCGAGAAGATCACCAGGAAGAGAAAATCCCGCCCCGGAAAGCGCAGCCGCGCCAGCGCATAGGCCGCCATCGAGTGGAACCAGAGCGCGATGATCGTCACCACGCCGGCGACGAAGAAGCTGTTCGCCATGTAGCGGGCGAAGGGCAGCGCCGTGAAGACGTAATGGAAATTCTCCAGCGTCGGGTTTTGCGGGATCAGCCTGAAGCTGTACTGCTCGTCCTGCCCCTTCAGCGCGCCGGAGACCATCCAGAAGAGCGGCGAGATGGTAAGCAGGCCAAGGATCGCGACGATTACGGTGAAGACTGCCGATTGCAGCATCGACCGGTGCGGCGGCCAGAAGCGGGTACGCCGCTCACGATACGGGGCGCGGGGACTAATCGAAGTCAAAGCGGCCACCCTTCGTGCCGATGAACAGCAACGTGGTCAGAATGAGCAGCGTGACGACGAGGAACGACGCCATCGCCGCCGCGTAGCCGTAGTGGCTGTACTGGAACGCCTGCTGATAGACGTAAAACACAACCAGGGAGGTGGAGTTGGCCGGGCCGCCCTTGGTCATGATGTAGACGAGGTCGAACCCCTGCGACCCGGCCACCGCCGTGACCGTTGAGATGAGCAGGACGAAGAAGCTCGTCGGCTTGAGGAGCGGGATCGTGATGCCCCAAAAGGTCTGGAATGAGTTGGCGCCGTCGAGCCGCGCGGCTTCGTAGAACTCCCGCGGGATCTCCTGCAACCCCGCCAGGAAGATGATCATGTAGTAGCCCATCAGGAACCAGACGGAGACGAAAAGCACCGTGCCGAGCGCGAACTTCGGATCGCCCAGCCACGACTTGCCGGTGATGCCCACGTTCGCCAGCAACTGGTTCACGACCCCGAGCTGATCGACGAGCATGAACTGCCAGACCAGCCCGATCACCACCAGGCTGATCACATAGGGCAGGAAGAACATGCCCCGGAAGATGCCGACGAAGGGGATGCGCTGCTTCACCAGCAACGCCAGCCCCAACCCGACGCAGTAGATCGCCGGCACGAGGACGACGACGTAGATCGCCGAGGCCTTCAGGCTTTGGAGGAAGAGCTGGTCGTTGAACATTTCCCGATAGTTGCGCAGCCCGACCCACGTGTACTGGCCGAACCCGCTAACGTCGAAGAAGCCCATGCTCAGCGACAACACCATGGGAATTCCGAGGAAGACGAAGAGGCCGAGCGCGTCGGGCAGCAGGAAGAGCGCGGCGGCGATCCATTCGCGGTGCTTTCGCGAGAGACGCGGCTTGGCAGGCTGGCCCTCCCGGACCAACCTGCCAGCCACGATCGTCGATTCGTCGACGTTCCGCGTCATATGATGGACGCACCGGTATAGGTAGAGAGGAACTTCTCAATCTGCTGCGCCGCGGTCGCGCCTGCCTGTTTCGGGTCGGCGCCGCTGAGCTGCGTCGCCTGGATCGCGTCCGACACCGGCTTGTAGACCTCGGGCGGCACGCGCGGCTCGCCGCGGGCGCCGGGGAAGATCTCGTCCTTGAACACCTTCATCTCGCCGGTATTGTAGACCTCCGCCGCGTTGGCGTTCTCCAGCACCGACTTGCGCGGTGGCATGTCGCTCTTGGCCTTGGTGCACCAGTCCACCACCCGCTGGATGGAGTCCTGCTGCATCGACCCGAGCGCCCAGACGCAGAACTTCGCCGCCGTCTCCGGGTCCTGGCCCTTGGCGTTGGCGACGAAGGCCCAACCGCCGGCGATGGTGACGTACTTGCCGCTCGGCGGCAGCGGCAGCTTGAAGACGCCGTACTTGAACTTCGGCGCGTTTTCCCGCAGCGCCGAGATGCCCCAAATGCCAAGATTCTGCATCGCGCAGTAGCCGGCGGCGAGGTTGCCGACGACATCAGAACCACCTGTGCCGAGCGATTTCCGCGGGGCCGTGCCGTTCTTGATCGTGTCCTGCCAGAGCTTGAGCGTGGCGGCCGCGCCGTCCGTGTTCATGCCGCTGGTCTTGCCATCCTTGTTGACGATGTCATTGCCGGTCATCCAGAGGAAGGGATACCAGGTGAAATTCTGGTAGTAGCCCGGACCGGTCTCGAACAGGACACCGAACTGGTTGCCCTTCTTTAGTTTCTGGGCGACGTCGAGCAGTGCCTCCCAGGTCGTCGGGATATCCTTGTCGCTCAGTCCGGCCTTCTGCCAAGCGTCGAGGCTGTAGTACATCGCCATCGGCTCGACTTCCATCGGCAGCCCGTAGATCTTGCCGTCTACCGCCCGGGTGGCGATGACGTCCGGATAGAAGTCATCGATCGCCGCCTTGTCCATGTACGGCGTCAGCTCGACCAGCACCCCGCCGTTGTAGTAGCGGAGGAAGTCGCCGGGGCTGATGATGAAGATGTCCGGGCCGTTGCCGGAGGCGAAGGCGGTCTGCAGCTTGGAACCGTTGACGTAGTCGGAGTTCGGGACGTAAACGAGATCGACCTTGGTCGCGTTCTGGTCGTTCCAGGCCTTGACCATATCCTGCCACCACTGGGTCTGCGTCTTCACGCTCCCGCCCGGCGCATAGAATTGCCAGAACTTGAGCGACGATGCGGCGGCCGTCCGGCTGAAGAAATAGGGCATGGTCAGCGCCGTGCCCGCGGCGGCCGCGCCGGTCTTGATGACGCTGCGCCGGGAGACCGGCGACGAGAGGGAAATGAGACGATCCGGCCCGTGTTGCTCGTGCTTCACGTTCTCGCTCCTTTGTGGAAATCGCGCTGTGCCGGACACCCCACGCGACGCTCCTGTGCCGCGCCGGGCGGACCAGTCGTGAGAACGATTGCACTCTAGTCCCGATGCGGTAGGATGTCAACGAGCAGCGCGACTCTGGTGGATGGCGCGTGGCGCGCACGGGCAGCGCAATCGATTGCTTGGAGTGGGTATGGCCAGGATCCGGGAGGTCGCGGAACGGGCGGGCGTCTCGCCGGCGACGGTGTCGCGGGCGCTCAACGGCGACCCGCGCATCACCGAGAAGACGCGGGCCAAGGTCCTCGTCGCCGCCCGCGAGCTCGACTACCGCCCCAATCTCATCGCCCGCAGCCTCCGCCGCCAGGAAACCGCCAAGATCGGCGTCGTCGTCTCCGACATCGAGAACCCGCACTTCACCCACGCCGTCCGCGCGATCGAGGACCACGCCTTCCCCCGCGGCTACCAGGTCCTCCTCTGCAACACCGATGAAACCCCGGCCAAGCAGCACGAGTACCTGGAGATGCTCGCCTCCGAACGCGTGCTCGGCGTCGTCCTCGTCCCCGCCGATCCCGATGACACCAGCATCCGGGCGCTGCTCGACCTCGGCATCCCCGTCGTCGCCTTCGACCGCGTCGTCCGCGACGACCGGGCCGACGCGGTCTTCGTCGACAACATCGACGGCGCCCGCCGCGCCACCGCGCACCTGCTGCGGCTGGGCCGGCGCACGGTCGCCTTCGTCGGCGGTCTCAGCGCCATCCAGACCGGCGCGGACCGCCAGCGCGGATACGAGCAGGCCGTCGCGGCGGCGGGGTACGCGCCAATGCTGGCCTTCGGCGCCTTCCGGACCGAGCAGGCCGTGCAGGCGACCCGACAGCTCCTCACGGACCATCCGGATGTGGACGCCATCGTCGCCGCCAACAACCTGATGACGATCGGCGTCCTCCGCGCGCTGCACGAGACCGGCCGGATCGTGCCGGACGACGTCGCCCTCGTCGGCATCGACGATCCGGTCTGGGCCGAGATGATCGACCCGCCGCTCACCACCCTGGCCCAGCCGGTCCGGCGCATGGCGACGGCCGCGGCCGAGCTGCTGCTGGAGCGGGTCAAGCGCGAACGCGTCCAGGCCCGCCACATGGTCTTCCAGTTCGAGCTGATCGTCCGCGCCTCGTGCGGCTCCGGCCGGCCGGCAGTGACGACACATGACGGCGAGCGACCGGAGACGGCGTTCGTAGCGACCGAGCACCAACGCGATTGATGGCGGCCGGTTCGTTCCGGCAATGACAGGACGGAGTGGCAGACGTGGCATTCGACGGACTCGGCATGCACCTCGGCAACCTGGCGCGGCTCTCGGACGCGGAGACGCGCTCGATCAGCGCCGAGAACTTCACCGGCGCCAGGGGCCAGGGCGGCATGGCGACGGAGGGCACCGGCGCGAAGGCGGCGCGCGAGCTGGGCCAGGGCTGGAAGGTCTCGCCCTCGATCAATATCGCCGGCAACACCACCGCGACCCTGGCCGAGATCGACGGTCCGGCGGCGATCCAGCACATCTGGCTCACCGTCCACCCGACCTTCTGGCGGCGGCTCGTCCTCCGCGTCTACTGGGACAACGAGGAGACGCCCTCGATCGAGACGCCGCTCGGCGACTTCTTCTGCAACGGCTGGACCGAGCGCTGCAACATCGCCTCCATCCCGGTCGCGGTCAATCCCGCCGGTGGCTTCAACTGCTACTGGGAGATGCCCTTCCGTCAGCATGCCCGCATCACCGTCGAGAACATCGCCCCCGAGGATTGCAACGGCTTCTATTACCAGATCACGTATACGCTGACGCCCATCCCCGATGACCGCGCCTACCTGCACGCCCAGTGGCGGCGCAGCAACCCCCTTCCTTATAAGGAGGTCCACACGCTGCTGGACGGCGTTCACGGAGAGGGCCACTACGTCGGCACCTACCTCGCCTGGGGCGTGAACAACAACAGCTGGTGGGGCGAGGGCGAGATCAAGTTCTTCATGGATGGCGACGAGGAGTTCCCGACGATCTGCGGCACCGGCACCGAGGACTACTTCGGCGGCGCCTGGAACTTCGAGTTCCCGCAGGGCCAGTACGGCGTTTTCAGCGCGCCATACTCCGGCATGCCCCAGGTCATCACGCCGGACGGCCTCTACCGCGCCCAGCAGCGCTTCGGCATGTACCGCTGGCACGTCCCGGACCCGATCCGGTTCAAGTCCGACCTGCGCGTCACGATCCAGGCGCTCGGCTGGCGCACGCCCAACGACAGCGGCGGCCGCCGCTACCTGCCGCTGCAGGACGACATCGCCTCGACCGCCTTCTGGTACCAGTCCGAACCCCACGCCCCGTTCCCGCAATTGCCGGACGCGAACTATCTGGAGGTCATCTAAGAGGGGAGAGCTGGCAAGGAGGCAGCCAGCAACATCGCACCGTTTCCGCCAACCCGCTCTGCCGTCATCCTGAGCGAAGTCGAAGGATCTCCCGCCGCAGCGGCGTCCTCGTTCGGAGTCGATCCCGTTGCATATTCCCCAATCCGCAGCCGATTGCCGGCGCGGCAGGGGCTCGCTTCGCTCGGAACGAAGAGATTTCTCGACCGGCTCGAAATGACGGGGAAGGGATTGGCGGCTTCACACAGCCGTTACGCCCAGAGAGGAAAGCACCGATGCCAACACAGACGAAACCGAAGGAAGTCGTCCTCGTCGCCAGCGGCGACCTGCGCATCGCCGCCAACCAGATGTGCTGGCCGACCCAGGCGGCGATGGAGGAGCAGGTGACGGCCGCCTTCGCCGCCGAGGGCGTCACCGTCCGGCGCGGCCACCCCTACATCCCCGAGCTGAAGCACGGCTTCATCGACAGCCAGAAATACGGCATCGAGGTCTTCCGCCGGATCGACCCGGACGTGCCGATCGTCGTCGCCGAGGCCGTCTGGCAATACAGCTCCCACGTCCTGCCGGGGCTGGAGACGCACCGTGGCCCGATCCTCACCCTCGCCAACTGGAGCGGCCAGTGGCCCGGCCTCGTCGGCATGCTCAACCTCAACGGCAGCCTCGCCAAGGCCGGCGTCGCTTACAGCACGCTCTGGTCGGTCGATTTCACCGACGACTTCTTCACCAACGGTCTGCGCGAATGGCTCACCACTGGCAAGGTCTGCCAGGACACCAGCCACGTCCACGACGCCGCGCTCCCCTCATCGCCGGCCGCGAAACTCGGCGCGCGACTCGGTGGGGAGCTGCGGCGTGACAAGGCGATCATGGGCGTCTTCGACGAGGGATGCATGGGCATGTTCAACGCCATCATCCCCGACCACCTGCTCAATCGCACCGGCGTCTACAAGGAACGCCTCTCGCAGTCGACCCTCTACGCCAGGATGCTCACCGTCTCCGACGAAGAGGCGCAGGCGGTCCGCGACTGGCTCGACACCGCCGGCATGACCTTCTTCACCGGCCCCGACCCGGCAACCGACCTCACCGACGAGCAGATCCTGACCCAGTGCAAGATGTACATCGCCGCGCTGCGCCTCGCCGACGAGTTCGGCTGCGCGACGATCGGCATCCAGTACCAGCAGGGGCTGAAGGACCTCGTTCCCGCCTCCGATCTGGTCGAAGGGCTGCTCAACAACGTCAATCGCCCGCCGGTCACCGCCGAGGGCACCGGCCGCGTCCTCTACGAAGGACAGGCGCTGCCGCACTTCAACGAGGTCGACGAATGCGCCGGGCTCGACGCGCTCGTCACCAACCGCATCTGGACCGAGATGGGCCTGGAGCCGGAGACGACCCTCCACGACCTGCGCTGGGGCGAGCACTACGCCGGCCTCGACGCCAGCGGAGCGCCGCTGGACGACTTCGTCTGGCTCTTCGAGATATCAGGAGCCGTCCCGGCCAACCACCTGCCGGAGGAGTACAAGAGCGCGACCAGCATGCGCCAGCCGCCCATGTTCTTCCGCCTCGGTGGCGGCACGCTGCGCGGCGTCAGCAAGCCGGGCGAGATCGTCTGGTCCCGCGTCTTCGTCGAGAACGACGCGCTGCACATGGACATCGGCCGCGCCCGCGCGGTCGCGCTGCCCGAGGCGGAGACCGAGCGCCGCTGGAAGGGCACCGACTACGCCTGGCCAATCATGCAGGCGGTCACCTACGGCGTCTCCCGCGACCAGATGATGGGCCGCCACAAGGCGAACCACATCCAGGTCGCCTACGCCCCGACGCCGGACGCGGCCAACCAGGCGCTGGCCGCGAAGGTCGCGATGATGCAAGCCCTCGGCGTTCAGGTGAACGTCTGCGGCACGGAGAACGGATTGGTGGGGTAGCGCGCGAATCATCGCGAGTGCCGCCGCCAACGCGGGGATGAATCCCCGCGCTCAACCTGGAAAGCCGGCTGAAGACCGGCTGAAATCGGCGGCGGGCTTGTAGGGACGCACGGCGTGTGTCCGCGACGGCGAAACGGACGCACGCCGTGCGCCCCTACCGCCACGGTTCTCAGCCTCGGAGAGGCTTCGTGCGTTGAGCGCCTGATTTCAATCTGGCGTCTTCGCGCGGCCGAACGTCCGAACCTGTCGGATCAGCGAAGGAGCATCTGCGATGCCGGGTGAGCTGTTGCTCGGAATCGATATCGGCACCTACAGCAGCAAGGGCGTCCTCTGCACGCCGGCCGGCGAGGTCGTCGCCAGCGCGGTCGTCGAGCACGGCATCGACATGCCGCGGCCCGGCTGGGTCGAGCAGGACGCCGACGCCGTCTGGTGGGGTGACTTCGTCGCCCTTTGCCGCAAGCTGCTCGCCGACGAGCACACCGGCGCCGACGTCGGCGGTGTCGCCGTCAGTGCGATCGGCCCCTGCCTGCTCCCGGTCGACGCGGACGGGAAACCGCTTCGGCCCGGCATCCTCTACGGCATCGACACCCGCGCCTCGGCGGAGATCGCCTGGCTCAACGAGCGCTTCGGCGAGCAGGCGCTGCTCGACCTCGGCGGCATGGCGCTGACCTCACAGGCCATCGGCCCGAAGATCCTCTGGCTGCGTCGCAACGAGCCGGAGGTCTTCGCCAAAACCGCCAGGATCCTCACCGCCAGCTCCTACCTCATCTACCGCCTGACCGGCGAGTTCGTCATCGACCGCCACACCGGGGCCCACACCAACCCGCTGGTCGACATCGCCGCGCTCGACTACGACGACCGTTTCGCCGAGCCGATTGTCACCCGCGACAAGCTGCCGCGCTTCCTCTGGTCGACCGAGGTCGCCGGCACCGTCACCGCGCAGGGCGCGGAGGAGACCGGCCTCGCGCCCGGCACGCCGGTCACGGCTGGCGCGGTCGACGCCGCGGCCGAGGCGATCAGCGTCGGCGTCGGCGAACCGGGCGACATGATGGTCATGTACGGCACGACGATGTTCTTCCTCCTCGTCACCGACCGGCCGATCCCCGACCCGCGCATGTGGGCGACCGGCTACGTCCTGCCCGGCCTCTATGACATCGCCGGCGGCATGGCGACGACCGGCGCGCTGACCCGCTGGTTCCGCGATGAGTTCGGCCAGCCGGAGCTGGCCGCCGAGCAAGCCGGCGGCCCCGATGCCTACGCCGCGCTGGCGGACCTCGCCGCGCAGGTCCCGCCGGGCGCGGACGGCCTCATCTGCCTGCCCTATTTCGCCGGCGAGCGCACGCCGATCAACGATCCCGATGCCCGCGGCGTCTTCGCCGGTCTGACACTCGCGCACACCCGCAGCCACCTCTACCGCGCGGTCCTCGAAGGCACCGCCTACGGCATGCGCCACAACCTGGAGGTGATCCGCGAGATGGGCGCGGCACCGAAGCGGCTGGTCGCCGTCGGCGGTGGCGCCAAGAACCCGCTCTGGCTGCAGATCGTCTCCGATGTCGCCGGCCTGCCCCAGGTCGTGCCCGAGCGGACCGTCGGAGCCTCCTACGGCGACGCCATGCTCGCCGGGCTGGCGACCGGACTCGTCCCGGACATCGCCGCCCTGCAACGCGACTGGGTCAAGACCGCCGAGGTGCTGGAGCCGCGCCCAGCCCTGCACGATCTCTACGGCGATTACTACCGCGTCTACCGCTCCCTCTACGACCATGCCCGCGCCGATCTCCACGCCCTCACCCGCCTCGCCGCCGACCCGCCGACCTAGCCGCGGCCGAGGCGGCGCCAGCCCACGACGCATCCCACGACCCCATTGGCCGGCGCTGCGCAGCGCCGGCCAATCTTGTCGCATCGGCAAGCGGGGGATTGACAGCGATGGGATTTGGTATACCATATCCCCAATACCACAACTCAATCGTGCGGTTCGACGGGTCGCGCCAGGAGCGCGTGCTCCCGGCGCGTACCTCAAGGGCGTTCCCAGCAGGAAAGGAAGTGCCATGCCGAGCGCAAGTACGGTTTCTGACGGCCAGACGAGTGAAGCACAGGGGAGCTCGCTCGCCGCGCTCTACAAGTACCTGCGGGTGGTCGATGTCGCCGACGCGATGGACGGCATCGGCTACTTCAACATCGGGCTGATGTCTCAGGAGGTGCGGCCACTCTGGCTCGGCATGAAGTTCTGGGGCGAGGCGATGACGATCCGCTGCGTCCCCTCGAACCGGCCGATGTGGAAGCTCGACACGACGGAAGACATCGTCAAAGCCCACGGCATCTGGTTCAAGGAAGTCGGCCACATCGGCACCAAGGGGCTGATCAAGCCCGGCACGGTCGTGGTAATGGATTCCGGTGGCGGCCCCGAGGTCGGCTTCTGGGGCTCCGAAAATAGCCTCGGCGCCGTCGCGGATGGGGCGGTCGGCATCGTGACCGATGGCTATTGCCGCGACACCGCGGAGGTGGCGCTGCAGAAAACGCCGATCTGCGCCCGCTCCCGCGGCCGCACGATCATCCCCGGCCGGATCCAGGTCGCCGAGGTCCAGGGCACCATCGCCTGCGGCGGCGTGCAGGTCCGGCCCGGCGATATCGTCGGCTGCGACGACGATGGCATCATCGTGGTGCCCATCGAGATCGCGGAGGAGGTCGCCACCCATGCCCGGGCGATCCTGCTCGCCGACATGCATGCCCGTCGCAAGCGGTACGAGCGGCTTGAGATGACCCCGGATAGCACGGTCGACTTCGACGCGGTCGAAGCCTATTACGCCAATATCTAGTTCTGCTGAAGATCGACCACCCGCTTTCTCCCGAAGGAGCATGCGATGAGCGCGTCCACGCCAGTTTCCCGCCGGCAGCTGCTGAAGCAGACCTCGAAAGGGGCCGCGGCCCTCGGCCTCGCCTCCATCGTCGCCGCTGGTGCCGCCCCCGCGATCGTCCAGGCGAAGACCAAGATCCGCATGATCACACCGGCCGCCCTCGGCGTCGAGCGCGACCTGTACCAATCGTTCATCGACGAGTTTCAGAAGGAACAATCGGAGATCGCGGTCGATCTCAGCTTCGAGGCGTGGGACGACTACATGACCAAGCTGCCCACGCTCTTCGCCGGCGGCGCGGTGCCCGACGTCGTCCACCAGCACATGAGCATCGTCCAGGACTACGGCTCACGCGGCGTCCTCGAGGATCTCACACAGTACATGCAGAAGGACGGCATCAAGCAGGAGGACTACATCCCGGCGCTCTTCGAAGCGTTCAGCCGGGATGGGAAGGTGCTGGGCATCCCCAAGGATAGCGCCGCCTGGGGCATCTACTACAACAAGGACAAGTTCGACGAGGCCGGGCTCGCCTATCCGAAGGACGACTGGACCTTCGACGACTTCCGCCTCGCGGCGCGGACCTTGACCATCGACGCGGACGGGCACCGCGGCGTCGACGCCAGCTTCAAGCCCGGCAACAACCAGAAGCAATGGGGGCTCTCCTGGGTCACGCCCGGGCCGACCGAGTCCGAGAACGTGCGCGGCTTCATCCGCGCTCGCGGCGGCGACTGGTACGACGAGAACCAGACGCAGACGCTGATCACCGCGCAGCCCGCGCTCGACCATTTCCAGATGTTCCACGAGATGCGCTGCGGCGAGCACAGCACGCCGTCGGATGCGCTCTCGGCCGGGCAGGGTGATCCCTTCCGCCAGGGGTTGACCGCGATGGCCGTCGCGTTCCACAACATGGACTACTTCCTCCGCGAGGAAAAAGCCAAGTTCAAATGGGATGTCACGTTCATCCCCTCCGGACCTGGCGGCCAGTTCGTGCCGGTCGGCGCGAGCAGCTGGGCGATCCCCGCCAAGGCGAAGAACAAGGACGCGGCCTGGCAGCTCGTCAAGCACCTCACGAGCAAGGCGGTGCAGACGCAGATCGGCAAGAACGGCCGGTGGGGTGTCTCGCAGAAGGACTCGATCGCCACGATCCTGCCGGAGAATCCCTCCTCCGGCTTCAAGAAGGTCCACATCGATCCATTGACGGGCGAGAGTGATCGCACCGTCATCGCCTTCCGCTTCCCGGCCAATCAGTCGAAGATCCAGCAGGCCTACGCGAAGCACTTCGACCCGATCTGGACCTGCGACAACGACAACGTGCCAGGGGCCGCGAAGGAGACGAAGTCCGAGGTGGACACGATTCTCGGCAAATCATGAGCCGACCGACGCCCGCCGGCCATCCTCTGATGGCCGGCGGGCGTCGCATCCACTGTCGGCATACAGGTCGACGGAGGATGTCCGCACGGATGAACGGGGGCCGCCCATGGGGATGACGCGGGCAGGAATGCGACGGCGGGAAGCGCTGGATGGCTACCTCTTTATCGCGCCATGGTTGATCGGATTCGTCGTCTTCGTGGCCGGGCCGATGGTCGGCGCGCTCACTCTCTCATTCATGAGCTGGGACCTCTTCAGCAGTCCCGAATGGGTCGGCCTGGCGAACTACCGGCAGCTCGCCGACGACCCGCTCGTGCTCAAGTCGCTTGAGAACACGGCGTTCTACACCTTTCTCAGCGTGCCCATCAATCTGGTCGTCGCGCTCATGGCGGCCATGTTGCTCAACACGCAGGTGCGCGGCGTGGCGCTCTTTCGCACGGCGTTCTATCTCCCCTCGGTCATGCCGGTCGTCGCGAACGCGGTCCTCTGGTTCTGGGTCCTCAATCCGGAAGTGGGCATCGCCAACGCCCTGCTCCGCCGCCTTGGCCTGCCGGAATCCCAGTGGCTCTATGGCGTCGCGTCGGCCAAGCCGACCTTCATCATGATGGGCCTGTGGGGCGTCGGCAACACGATGATCATCTTTCTGGCCGGACTGCAGGGCATTCCCTCGTCGCTGTACGACGCCGCGCTGATCGATGGCGCCAATGCCTGGCAGCGCTTCCGGGCCGTCACCATTCCCCTGCTCTCGCCGGTCATCCTGTTCAACATGGTGATCGGCGTCATCGGTTCGTTCCAGATCTTCACCAGCGCCTACCTGCTGACGAACGGCGGTCCGAACAACGCCACCCTCTTCAGCGTGCTCTATCTCTTCCGGCTCGGGTTCGAGCAATTCCAGATGGGCTACGCGGCGGCATTCGCCTGGCTGATCTTCGCCGTCATCCTGGTCTTCACGCTCATTCAATTGAAGCTCTCGACGCGATGGACGTACTACGAAGGACAGGAGGCATGATGGACGGCTCGATCTCCCCGCGCAAGTCAGCCCTCGTCCAAGCCGCCGTCATTGAGCCGACCACCACCGTGAGCCGGCGCGCCGCGACGCGCTCGTTGCGGAAGATCCTCTTGTACCTGGCGATGACATGTCTCAGCGCCCTCTTTCTGCTGCCGCTCTTCTGGCTGGTCACGACCTCGCTCAAGGAGCAGGCCGCGGTCTTTGCCTATCCGCCGGTCTGGATTCCCCACCCCCTGCGCTGGT
>JAICKJ010000335.1 GCA_025928015.1 Thermomicrobiales bacterium | reverse complement strand
TCGAAGGAGAGCTACGCCGGCCATGCGCGCGGCTATCAGACCTACGACGCGCCGGAGATCCAGAAGATCATCGCCGCCTACTACGCGATGGTCACGCTGATCGACGACGAGGTCGCGCGGGTGCTCGCGACGCTCGACCAGCAGGGGTTGGCAAACGACACGGTCGTCATCTTCACCAGCGACCACGGCGAGATGCTGGGCGATCACCATCTGCTGTTGAAAGGGCCGATGCTCTACGAGGGCGCGGTGCGCGTGCCCCTGATCATGCGCTGGCCGGGACAATTGCCGGCCGGAGAGCGGCGGTCCGACCTGGTCGAGTGGCTCGACCTCTGCCCGACGATCCTCGGCTTCGCCGGATTGCCGCCGATGCCGGGCAACCAGGGATGCGACCTGCTGCCGCTGGCGCGGGGCGACGCGGAGGCCGAGCCGCGCGGCTGGGCACTCTGCGAATACCGCAATTCCGGCCATGGCTACGCGTCGCCCGTCCACCTGACCATGCTGCGCACCGGTCCCTTCAAGCTGATCGTCCAGCACGGCCCACCCGCGTCCGATCGTCCCCGCACCGGCGAGCTCTACAACCTGGCACGCGACCCGGACGAGCTCTGCAACCTCTGGGACGCGCCCGAGGCGCAAGCCGACCGCATCGCGCTCGAACGGATGCTGCTCGACGTCCTCGTCGCGACCGAGGACCGCTCGCAACCCCGGATGGCGCACTGGTAGGGCATCTCCTCCCACCGTCACGCCGACCCGGCGCTTGACCATCCCATTCTCATGTAATATCATGAGTTACATGAGATACGACAGTCGCCTGTCGGGCGTGCTCCACATCCTGCTGCACCTGGCCGAGCAGAACGGACCCATGACGTCCGAGGTGCTGGCCCGGGCCATGGAGACCAACCCGGTCGTGATCCGCAGGATCATGGCGGGTCTCCGCAACCAGGGCTATGTCCGCTCGGAGAAGGGACATGGCGGTGGGTGGTCCTTGGCCCGCGACCTCTCCCGCATCACGTTGCGCGACATTTACACCGCGCTCGGCAGCCCCGCGCTGCTCGCCATCGGCAACCGGACCGAGTCACCCGACTGCCTCGTCGAGCAGGCGGTCAACACCGCGCTCGATCGGGCCTTCCACGACGCCGAGGCGCTGCTGCTGGCGCGCTTCGGCGAGGTCACGCTCTCCATGCTGCGCGCCGAGGTCCACGACCGCCTCGCTACCCGTGGTGAGCCCTACAATCACGATCTGGAGACCGTACATGCGTCATGATGCCATCATCATCGGCGGGAGCTTTGCCGGGCTCTCCGCCGCCATCTATCTCGCGCGGGCCCGGCGCGCCGTCTGCGTCATCGACGCCGGCGCACCCCGCAACCGCTTCGCGGCCCATTCACACGGCTTCCTCACCCAGGACGGCAGCGCGCCGGGCGCGATGCTCGCCACCGCGCGGTCACAGCTCGCCGCCTATCCCACGGTCACGTTCATCGAGGGCGAAGCCACCGCCGCGGCCCGGACGGCGGACGGCTTCGCGGTCACCCTGGCGACCGGCGAGGTGATCGCGAGCACTCGGCTGGTGCTCGCCTTCGGAATTTCGGATGAGTTGCCGGCCATCCCCGGTCTGGCCGAGCGCTGGGGCACATCCGTGCTCCACTGTCCGTATTGCCACGGCTTCGAATTCAGCGGCCAGCGTCTGGGCGTGCTCTACCTCTCCCCCATGTCACTGCACCAGGCCATGCTGATCTCCGAATGGGGGCCGACGACGCTCTATCTGCATGGCGCGGCCGCGCCGGACGAGGCGTCGCTCGCCGAGCTGCGGCGGCGCCAGGTCGCCATCGAGCCGGCGCCGGTCATGGCGTTGCACGGCGATGGCGCCCGGCTCGCCACGATCGAGCTCGGCGACGGACGTCTGTCGAATCTGGATGCGCTCTACATCGGTCCGCGCACGCACTTGAACAGCGAGATCGCGCGGCAACTCGGGTGCGCGTTGGACGACGGGCCTTTCGGCGACGTCATTCGCACCGATGGCACGCAGATGACCACCGTGCCCGGCGTCTACGCCGCCGGCGACATCGCGCGCGCCGCCCACAACGTGACCTGGGCGAGCAACGATGGCGTCATGGCCGGCATGGCCGCGCACCGCTCGCTGATCTTCGGCTAATCACCGTACCGTCCTCATGTGTTTACCTGTGCACCCGTGCAATGGTACGATACGGTCAACGACGAATGCATGGAGGCACACATGTTCGACCGGACCGAATCTGGATCAAGCGCACAGGCGATCGAATCCGACCTCGACCGCGGCTGCGACGAGGAGGTCATCCACCCCTCCGCCGTCATGGCCGCGCGGGTCAAGCTGGCCGCCGCGCCGGCGCCGGCCGATGTCGCGACCCTCTTCGGCATCCTCGGCGACCCGACGCGCATCCGCGTCCTCACCGCCCTCCTGCCGGGCGAGCTCTGCGTCTGCGACCTGGCCGCCGCGACTGGCGTCAACCGCACGACCATCTCCCATCAGCTCCGCGTCTTGCGCGACCATCGCCTGGTGCGCCGCCGCCGTGAGGGCAAGGTCGTCTACTACGCGCTCGACGACGACCACGTGATCGAACTGCTCGGCATGGCCTCCGCCCACGCGGGCGAGGGCGCGAATGCGAAGGGGGAGCAACTGGCATGAGTGCCCAGGCCAGCGCCGATCCGCTCGTCTTCGACGTCACCGGCATGGATTGCGGCGAGTGCGCGAAGAGCGTCGAACGCGCCGTCTGCCAGCTGCCCGGCGTGACGGCGGCGACCGTCAGCCTCGGCGCCGGTCTGCTCACCGTGCAACCGGGCGCGACGGAAGAGGCCGCCGGACTCGTCCGGGCGATCGGCGGCGCGGTGGACCGCGCCGGCTACAGTGCCCAGCTGCGGACACCCAGCGGCAGTCGCCTCGCGGCTGGTCCGATCTGGTGGCGGGACCGGAAGCTGGCGCCGGCGCTGACGGCGGCCATTCTCTGGGCCATCGCCTTCACCATGCACCTGGCCGGCGCCCGGGAAGCCGCGGTTGATCTCGTCTACGCGGTCGCGATCGCCGCCGGCGGCTACCGCATCGCCCGCGCGGCGCTGCAAGCCCTGTGCGTCCGCGCCATCGACATGAACGTCCTGATGACGATCTCGGTCATCGGCGCGGCCGCCCTCGGCGACTGGTCGGAAGGGGCGATGGTCGTCGTCCTCTTCACGATCGGCAGCAGCCTCCAGGGGGTCGCCTTCGAGCGGACCCGCCACGCGATCCGCTCGCTGCTCAGCCTCTCGCCGGAAGAAGCGACCCTGCTTCGCGACGGCGTCGAGATGACCGTCGCCGTCGCCTCGCTCCGCGTCGGCGACGTCGTCCGCGTCCGGCCTGGCGAGCGCATCCCGGCCGACGGCGAGGTGATCGAGGGCGCGACGGCGGTCGACCAGAGCGCCTTGACCGGCGAATCGCTCCCCGTCGAGAAAGCCGCCGGCGACGCGCTCTTCGCCGGGACGGTGAACGGCGGCGGGACGGTGCTGGTCCGGGTCGCGCGCCTCGCCTCCGACTCCACGCTCGCCCGCGTCGTTCATCTGGTCGAGGAAGCCCAGGGCAGTAAGGCGCCATCGCAACAGCTCGTTGACCGCTTCGCG
>JAICKJ010000055.1 GCA_025928015.1 Thermomicrobiales bacterium | reverse complement strand
GAGCGCATCGTCACGCGTTGGGGGGAAACCCGCGTCACGTGCTCACCGAGCGGGCGGGCGCAATATCGCGCCCGCCCGCTCTGCTTGCATCGCCAGCCAAACGCTCTCACTCACGTTAGCGTGCCAGCGACCGGCGCATCCGCCAGGCGGCAAGGTGGACCGCCAGCAGCGCAAGCGCGATCAGCGTCAGCAAGCCATCGATGCCCAGCCCTTCGTCGAAAGGATCGCCGGGTTTCAGCCAGGGCCAGGTGTTACCCGCCATGAAATAGTAGTTGGCGGTCATGAGTGTGCTGCCCAGGAGGGCGACGATCGTGGCGAGGTGGAGCGCTTGTGCCCAGCGCCCGGGCATCCGATGCCCGGTCAGCCACAGGATCGCGCCGGCGATGAATCCGACGGCCACGAGCAGCTCGCCGATCTCGACCACGATGGCGACAGCGGCCGCGTGCGGAAGGACAAAGCGGCGGAGCGCATCGACGTACCAGCGGTTCTGATTGTGTCGAAGCGCCTGTTGCAGCACCGTACCCAGGTTGGTCCGGAAATCGGCGCTCAAGACTTTGTCGAGTCCGGAGAGGAACCATTCATAGGCGAACAGGATCAATATGCCCGCGAGACCCAGCTGGGCAACGCGAGGGCCAGGGTCACGTGTCGCTCGTGACGCCTCCTGCCCAGCGGCAGGGCCGATCCGTTCGTGTCGTGTCGCGATCATCGATGCTCCTTGGTGCCGGTCCTCGTGCAGGACCCGGGCGTCGTGCTCTTCCCCGTCCCCTACGCGTCACCCGTAGGGCCGGATGACGGCCGGGGCCGGCGGTCGATGGCCAGCAAGCCAGCAAGATTGAAGAAGCACGGGCGCAAAGGAGCGACCATGATGTACCGGATTGACACACCGTCGACGTACGCACGGAGGGCACCGCGTTATGCGTAAGATCGTCATGACGGAGTACGTGACACTCGATGGCGTCATGGAAGAGCCAGGCAGGTGGTCGGGGCCGTTCTTCAACGATGAGACGGCGAAGTTCAAGTACGACGAGCTTTTCGCCAGCGACGCGCTCTTGCTCGGTCGCGTCACCTACGAAGGATTCGCCGCCGCCTGGCCGACGATGGAGGGCACCGGCGATTTCGGCGAGCGAATGAACGCCCTTCCCAAGTACGTCGTCTCGACGACGCTGACCGATCCGTCCTGGAACAACACGACGGTCCTCGGCGGCGACGTCCCGGCGGAGATTGCGCAGCTGAAGCAGCGGGAGGGGCAGGACATCCTGCTCAGCGGCAGCGCGGAGCTGACGAACAGTCTGATCCCGACCGGCCTGATCGACGAGTACCGGCTGATGGTCCATCCGCTCGTGCTCGGCAACGGCAAGCGACTGTTCAAGGAAGGGATCGGGAATACGACGCTGCAGCTGGTCGACACGCAACCGTTCAGCACGGGCATCGTCGTGCTGACCTACGTGCCGGCCGGCCAGGAGGCGTCCCCGGAATCCTGATGCGAGCCTCGGTGAGCACCCGCCGGATGATCCGGGCGTGATCCCTGGCGAGACGGGCTCCGGGGACACATCGGCGCCACGCCGGGATCACGCGGATCAACGTTCCCAGATGTGCACCTCCTCGGCGAGCCGGCCCTCTTGCCAGCAGCTGCATCGGATCGGGATATTCCATCCCACGCTTCGATTTCACCACCGACGCACGAACAGCGCTGTCAAGAGCTTTACATCCGGGTAACAACGGCTTTCGGGAGGAGATGTGGATTCCCACGGGCGACGCTGCCCTCCTGTCCGCATGGCGGTGAGAGCTGACGTTGTTGTTTGGAACGAGGACGCCGCGGCGGCGGGAGATTCTTCCCTCCGGTCAGAATGACAGCGAAGGGGATTGGGAAGGGCGAAACGGGTTGGTCGACAACGTCAGACGCACGCCGTGCGCCCCTACGATGCCACACCGGAACCATCCATCAGTCTCAGCCTCGGAGAGGCTTCGTCCGTTGAGCGCCTGATTTCAATCTGGCGTCTCCCCGGCACCAACACCGCACGATTTCGCGGATCACGCCCGCATCCCGGCCCATTCATGGGGCTTCGTCGTCGTAGCCCGGTCCCTTGAGGGCCGGGCGGCGCCGACGTGCGATGTTCGCCGGGGAAAGCTCAGGACACCTCGGCGGCGAGCGCGTCAGGGTCGAGCAACGTGATGCGGTGGCGGTCGCCGACGGTGATCAGGCCGCGCCGCTTGTATTCGATCAGCACCTGGTTGACCCGCACCCGCGACGCGCCCACCAGCGCCCCGATCTCCGACTGCGTCAGCCGGAACGGCAACCGCACCGCCGTCCCTTCCAGCGGCTGGCCGTATTCCCGCGCGTAAGTCAGCAGTTGCTGGATGATCCGGCCCTCGACCTCCATCGTTCCCATCGCCAGGATCAGCGCGTTGGCAATCCGCAGCCGGCGGGCGAGGATGTGGTTCAAATTGCGGCTGATCTGCGGCACCCGCTCGAAGAGCGCTCCGAAGACCGACATGTTGATCGTGAAGAGCTCCAGCGGCTCGTGCGCGATGGCCGAGGCGGAGCGGGCGGCCCGGTCGAGCAGGCTCATCTCGCCGACGATGTCGCCGGGACCGAGGATGGCGAAGATCAGCTCCGACCCGTCCGGCTTGGTCATCTCGATCCGGACGTAGCCCTTGTGGATGATGTAGGCGACCTCGCCCGGCGCCTCCGCCTCGAAGAGCCGCTGCCGCTCGGGGACCGTCTTGCGGCGCAGCAACGGCGCGAGCTTGTCGAGCTGCGTGGGCGTCAGGCCAGCGAAGATCGCCACCCTCTCCAGGTGCTCGTGCCCGATGCCCGGCGCGGCCGCGCGCGGACTGCCCCCGTTCTGTCCCGTCGCCAGGGATTCGCGTGCCATGAACAGCTCCCGGTCGCGTGGCGAACGACGGCGTTCACTCCTCCGAACTCACGGTACTATGGTACATCATGGGCTTCGGGTCCGCGCGGACCATTCGGGTGGCACACATGGACATGCCGGCGGGGACCGTCACCTTTCTCTTTACGGATATTGAAGGCAGCACCCGTCTCTGGGAGCGGCATCCGGTCGCCATGCGCGGCGCCCTCGCCCGTCACGATGCCCTGCTGGCGCAACTCATTGCCCGACACCACGGCGCCGTCTTCAAGACGGTCGGCGACGCCTTTTGCGCCGCCTTCCCGGACGTGGCCGATGGCGTCGCCTGCGCTGTCGCCGCCCAGCGCGCGCTGGCGGCCCTGGAGTTGCCCGAGATCGGGACGTTGCGCGTGCGCATGGCGCTCCACGCCGGGGAGCCGGAGCTGCGCGACGGCGACTACTTCGGCCCGCCGGTCAATCGCGTCGCCCGGCTGCTCAGCGCCGGCCACGGCGGCCAAATCCTGCTCTCGGCGAACATCGTGGCCGGTCTGAACGGCTCGCTGCCGGCCGATCTCTCGCTCAGCGACCTCGGCACCCACACCCTGCGCGACGTCCCGGACCCCGTCCACATCTGGCAGCTCGACGTCGCCGGACTGCCGCAGACCTTCCGTCCGCTCAAGACGCTCGACTACGACCCGACCAACGTGCCGGCGCCGCTGACCACCTTCGTCGGCCGCGCGGAACCGCTGGCCGAGGTGGGGGCGCTGCTGGCGCGGCCGGCCGTGCGCCTGGTGACGCTGACCGGCCCCGGCGGGATCGGCAAGACCCGGCTCGCGACGCACCTCGCGACCCAGCTCCGCGATGCCTTCCCCGACGGCCGCTACCTGGCGTCGCTGGCCGCGATCACCGATCCGGCCCTCGTGCCGCAGGCGATCGCGGCCGCGCTGGGCGTGCAGGAGAGCGGCGACCAGCCACTGATCGCCGCGATCGAGGCGGAGCTGCGGCCCAAGCGACTGCTGCTGATCCTCGACAATTTCGAACAGGTACTGCCCGCGGCGCCGCAGGTCACCGCCTTGCTCCGCGCCGCGCCGAAGCTCACCGTCCTCGTCACCAGCCGCGAGGCGCTCCACGTCTATGGCGAGCAGGCCTACGATCTGGAGCCGCTGACGGTGCCCGACGTGCCCGCGCGCGCCACCGCGGCCGACGTCGCCGGCGAGGAAGCGGTCGCGCTCTTCGTCGCCCGTGCCCAGGCGGCGAAGCCGGATTTCGCGCTGACCGACGAGAACGCGGCGACGATCGCGGCGATCTGCCAGCGGCTCGACGGCTTGCCGCTGGCGATCGAGTTGGCGGCGGCGCGGAGTCGCCGCGTCCCGCCCCGGCAGATGCTCGACCGGCTGACCGACCAGCTCGCCTTTCTCGAACGCGGCAGCGTCGATCTGCCGGAGCGGCAGCAGTCGCTCCGGGCGGCGATCGACTGGTCCTACAACTTGCTGACCCCCGCCGAACAGACGCTCTTCGCCCGGCTGGCCGTCTTCAACGGCGGCATGGCGGAAGACGCGATCGCCCCGGTCGCCGCCGGCGAAGAGTTCGACCCGCTCGACCCGGCGCCCCTGCCGGTGCCACCGCTCGATGACGCGCCGGCGATCGCGCCAGTGGCGGACGGGCTGGAAATCCTCGACGCACTGGTCACCGCCAGTTTGGTGCAAATCCGGGAGCCGGATGGCGACGACGCGCCGCGCTACGCGATGCTGGCGACGATCCGGGCCTACGCGGCGGAGCGCCTGGTGACCGCGGGTGAGGACGCGGCCGTGCGGGTCCGCCACGCCCGCTGGGTGCGCGACCTCGCCCGGACGGCGGATCAGGCGTCGCGCGGGCCGGAGCAGATGGCCTGGCTCGACCAGCTGGAGTCCGAAAACGACAACATCCGGGCGGCGCTCGGCTGGCTGGCGGAGCAGGGCGCGGTCGCCGCCGAATTACAGATCGGCGCGGCGCTCTGCTGGTTCTGGCAACGCCGGGGCCACATGACCGAGGGCCGCGACTGGCTGCGCCGGGCGCTGGCCGAGGCAACCGAATCGGTGCCACCGGCGATCCGGGCCGAGGCGCTGAACGCCGCCGGCATCCTCGCCCTGCGGCAGAGTGACACGCCGGCGGCGAAGGCGCTGCTGGCAGAGACCCTCGCGTTGCGTCAGCAGATGGGCGATGACGCCGGCACGGTCGGCCCGCTGAACAACCTCGGCCTCATCGCCCTGCGCGAGAGCGATCTGGAGCGCGCTGCCGAGCTCTTCGAGGGGGCGATCGCGAAGCTGCGTCCCGCCGGCGAGCCCGGGCGCCTCGCGGTGGCGCTGAACAACCTCGGCATGGTCAAGATGGACGCGGGCGAGCTCGACGCGGCGGACCGGCTCTTCGAGGAGGCGCTGACCCTGCGCCGCGTCGCCGGCGATCGGTTCGGCGTCGCGAACACGCTCGGCAACCTGGCCCTGATCGCCGCCGAGCGGGGCGACGGGACGCGCTCGCTGGAGCTTCACCGCGAGGTGCTGGCGCTCGCCCGCGAGACGGACGATGCGCTCGCGCTGGCCCAGGCGCTGATCAACGTCGAGGCCGCGATGAACGAGCTGGGCATTGATGAGCCCTGGCTCCCCATGCTGGAGGAGGCGCGGGCGCTGGCGGAGGAGACCGGCGACCAGGAGGTGCTCGCCGCCGAGCGGCTGAACCACGGCGGCCGCCTCATCGCCCAGGGCGACCGGACCGCCGGCGCCCGGATGATGGCCGAGAGCGTGCCGATGTGGCTCCAGCAGGCGAACCTGCATGGACTGGCCGGCGCTGTCCACGGGCTGGTCGAGGTCGCGCTCGACACGGAGCAGCCGGAACGCGCCGCCATCCTCCTCGGCGCGTTCGCCGCGCGGGTCTTGGAGGATCGCGTGCTGCGCCAGAAGATGCGCGACAATCTGGCGCAGATCACCGACCGGACGCGGGCGGCGCTCGGCCCCGACTTCGAGCCAGCCTTCGCGGCCGGCCGCGCCTGCACCGACGCGCAGATGGCCGCCGAAGCGGACCGGATCGCCGCTGAGGATCACCATTGAGTGGGCTCTCATGACCGCTGTGGCAGAGCCATGCGCTCCCATGCTGAATCCCGCGAAGCGGAGCATCCCCGGTGGGGCCAGTCGGTTGAAAGCGGATATCGTTCGAGACGAACAAGACTAGGATCAGTGAGCAGGTGGCGTATGACGACGCAGGTGGTATTCATCCAGGGTGGCGGTGAGGGAGCGCACGATGCGGACAGCGCGCTGGCGGCGAGCCTGCAGCGGCGGCTTGGTCCCCGCTACGCCGTCAGCTTCCCGACGATGCCGAACGAGGGTGAGCCGGAGTACGCGGCCTGGAAGCCGCGGATCACCGAGGAGATCGCCCGGATCGACGGCGATCTCATCCTGGTGGGGCATTCGGTGGGCGCCTACATGCTCGTCAAGTATCTGAGCGAGGATGGGACACCGAAGCAACCCATCGGGATTTTCCTGATCGCGGCGCCCTATCCAGACGGTGACGAGAACTGGCACTTCCCTGGCTTTTCCCTGCCACCACATTTCGGCGCCAAGCTCCCGGACGCCGCCAGGATCTTCCTGTACCACAGCCCGGACGATCAGAGCGTGCCGTTTGCGCACATGCGTCTGTATGCTCGAGCGATGCCGGGGGCCGTCGTTCGCGAGACGGCGGGTGGGCATCAACTGAACAACGATCTGTCTGTCATCGCGACGGACATGCACGGCCTCTAGGCGACGAGACGCGGACGGTCGGGAATGGTCCAACATCCCACCCCGGCGGGCGGTTGACGCCCCTCAGGCAGACCGGTATGATCCTTCCTGAGAATGATTCTCATTCTCAGGAAGGATCGACACTCAACTCTGCAATCAAGGGGCCCACATGACGGAGGGGAAGAACCACGACGCGGCGCAGTCCGGCACGGCGGTGGCTGATGCCGTCACCTGGGACGACGCGCCGCTGGTCGAGGAGATGGTCGCGCAGGCGGCGGAGCCGCGCGGGACACCCCGGCGTCAGGACGAAGAATCGTTCTGGGCACACTGGCGGCTCGCCATCGCGGCGGTCATGACGTGGGCGCTGCTCATCCTCGCCTTCGCGCTCGACCATTTCACCGCCACGCCCCACGACGTCATCCTCGCACTCTATGCCGGCGCCTACCTCGCCGGGGGCACGATCGCGACCCGCGTCGCCCTGATCGACCTGCGCGACCGCAAGGTCAACGTCGACCTGCTGATGGTCACCGCCGCGATCGGCGCGGCCATCGTCAACGCCTGGGCCGAGGGCGCCGTGCTGCTCGCCCTCTTCGCCACCTCGAACGCGCTGGAGCACCACGCGCTGAGCCGCACCCGCCGCGCCGTCGAGGCGCTGATGGACCTCAGCCCCGAGGTCGCCACCCGGCTCGGCCCGGATGGTGGCCAACGGGTCGTGCCGGTCGAGGAGCTGGCGGTCGGCGACCGCATCCTCATCCGGCCAGGCGAGAAGGTCGCCGCCGACGCCGAGGTGATCCGCGGCGAGTCGGCCGTCGATCAGGCGGCGATCACCGGCGAGTCGATACCCGTCGCCAAACTGCCCGGCGATATCCTCTTCGCCGGCACGATGAACACGACCGGCGCGCTCGATGCGCGGGTAACCAGGCTCTCCAGCGAGAGCACGCTGGCGAAGATCGTCCGCATGGTCGAGGACGCCCAGCAGGAGAAGAGCCGGGCCGAGCGCTTCACCGACGCCTTCGAGGGGCCGTACGCCATCGGGATCATGGTCATCTCGGCGCTGATCGCCGTCGTACCGGTCTTCTTCGGTGTCCAGTTCTCGACCTCGTTCTACCGCGCCATGACGCTGCTGGTCGTCGCCTCGCCCTGCGCGCTCGTCATCGCCACGCCGGCGGCGACGCTCTCCGCCCTGGCGAACGCGGCCCGCAACGGCATCCTGATCAAGGGCGGCAGCTACCTGGAGGACCTCGGCGGCGTCAGCGTCATCGCGGTCGACAAGACCGGCACGCTGACCGAGGGCCGCCCGGTCCTGACCGATGTCGTCCCGCTCGGCCACACGACGGAGCGGGATCTGCTGACGATGGTCGCCAGCGCCGAGCAGCTCTCCGAGCACCCGCTCGCCGCCGCGCTCGTCGCCGGCGCGACCGATCGCAACCTGCCGCTCCAGCCGGCGACCGAGTTCAACTCCGTGACCGGCAAGGGCATCACCGCGCTGGTCGCTGGCCGCCGGGTGCTAGCCGGCAACGAGCCGCTCTTCCGCGAGTTCGGCGTGCCCGTCTCCGAGACCGCGCATGACCGCCTCGCCGCGCTGCGGGCCGACGGCAAGACCGCGATGCTCGTCGGCACAGCCAGCGGCACCGCCGACGGCATGGCCGATGGCGTCGCGGGCATCGTCGCGGTCGCCGACCCGCTCCGCGTCGACGCCATCCACGCCGTCCAGGAGATCCACAAGCTCGGCATCACGCGGATCGTCATGCTCTCGGGCGACAACCAGCGGGTCGCGGACGCGATCGCCCACCGCGCCGGCATCGACGAGGCCCGCGCCGACCTGCTGCCCGGCGACAAGGTGGCGGCGATCGCGGCGCTGAAGCGCGAGGGCAAGGTCGTGATGGTCGGCGACGGCGTCAACGATGCGCCGGCGCTGGCGACGGCCGACCTCGGCATCGCCATGGGCGGCGGCGGCAGCGACGTCGCGCTGGAGACCTCCGACATCGTCCTCATGCACGACGACCTGACGAAGCTGCCCTACACGATCGGCCTCAGCCGGCGGGCGCGCGGCATCATCCGGGTCAACATCGCCTTCGCCCTGGCGGTGATCATCACGATGGTGATCCTGACCCTGTCGATCGGCGTGCCGTTGCCCCTCGGCGTCGTCATGCACGAGGGCAGCACGATCGTCGTCACCCTGAACGGCCTCCGCCTCCTCGCCGGCACCCACCACCGCCCGGTCTTCAAGGAAGTCGCGGTGCGCCAGCCGGTCCCGGTCGCGGGGTAGAGAGCGGGAGCAGTCGCGCCATAACCGCGCCGGGGTGAACGCCCCGCGCTCACTCCGCGACGCGGCCCTAAAGGGACCGCGCTATGGCGACAAAGCCGGCTGAAGCCGGCTGGCGGTCCCGTGATATTCTTCATTTGAGGCAGCAGCACGCCGAGGCTTGTTGTAGGGGCGACCCAGCGTGGTCGCCCGCCGCTGCCACCAACCGGGTTGTCCTTGTCACTCCCCCACGCTGTCACTCCGACGCAGGAGAAGTCTCCCGCCGCCGCGGCGTCCTCGTTCGGAACGATCGGTTTCGTATTCGCCACTCCCCCATGCCGTCATGCTGACCAGCGGGAAGCATCCCCCGGCGACGCCGGTCCGCCGCCGCGGACAGCTGCGGCCAGCCATGGCGCCGGCAAGCGCACTGGGTACGCATCTTGCGATATCCGCGCCCATTGATTCATGGGGCCAAACGGACACTGGCCGGCCGCTTCGCAACGGTCGACCAGTCCGTTCATCGACCGGTTTTTCTGCACCCTTGCACACGCGTCAGGAGCGATCGTGATACTCGAGCTGAACCAGTATCAGGAATACCTCGTTCACGAGTTCGTCGATGATTACCAGGACGGCGTGCTGAGCCGGCGCGACATGGTCGGGCGGGTGCTCCACATCACCGGCGGCGTTGCCGCCGCCGCGACCATGCTCACTTCCCTCGGCGTCCGCGCCGCCGACGCGATGAACCAGGCGACACCGGGACCGGGCGCCTCGACCGCCGTCGCGGGCGAGGCGAAGAGCCCGCTCTCCGTGCCGCCGGACGACCCGTCGGTCCAATCGACCGACATCCAGTTCCCGAACGGCGACGCGACGATCACCGCCTACGAGGCGCGCCCGGCCGGCGGCGCCACGCCGCAGGCATCATCGGGGGCTGCGGCGACACCGGTCGCCGGCGGGTTACCGCTCGTCCTCGTCTGTCACGAGAACAGGGGCCTGACCGATCACATCAAGGACGTCACCCGGCGGCTGGCGAAACAGGGCTACGTCGCCTGCGCGGTCGATCTGCTTTCCCGTGAGGGCGGCACGGCGAAGCAGGACCCGAGCCAGGTGCCGTCGATCCTCAGCAACGCCGACCCGAACCGCCACGTCAGCGACTTCGCCGCCGCGCTGACGCACTATCAGCAGGACGGGGGCGCCGACGCCGGCCGCGCCGGCATGACCGGCTTCTGTTTCGGCGGCGGCATCACCTGGCGAGCGGCGACCCAGATCGCCGATCTCAAGGCCGCCGTGCCCTGGTACGGCCCGCCACCGCCGCTCGACGCCGTGCCGGACATCAAGGCGGCGGTCTTCGGCATCTACTCCTCCGACCCAGGCGACTTCGCCAACAAGGGCCGCGACGAGCTGGAGCAGGCGCTGAAAACGGCCGGCGTGACCTACCAGATGAAGGTCTATCCCGGCACCCAGCACGCCTTCAACAACGACACCGGCCCGCGCTACAACGAGCAGCAGGCCCTCGCCGCCTGGCAGGACATGCTCGCCTGGTTCGGCAAGTACCTTGCCTAGGACCGGCTCCGCCATCAGCAACGCCGGATTGAAATCCGGCGCTTAACCGACGAAGCCTCTCCGAGGCTGAGACCGATGACGCCGTTCCAGAATGACGGTGCGATGTAGGGGCGCTCGGTGTGAGGCCGCCGTTGCCAATCAACCTGTTTCGCCCTTCCCAATCGCCTTGAGGTGTCATTCTGAACGCGCGAAGAATCTCTCTGACGAGCGGATGCGAGTGCCGCCGCGCCGGACGAGTGCAATGAGTTGGGACGGGCGCAACGGCATCGGTCCCGCACGAGAACGCCGCTGCGGCGGAAGATTCTTCCCGTTGGTCAGAATGACAGCGAGGCGGGTTGGCAAGGGGGGACGGTTTGGTCGGCGAGGCAGGCGACCACGCCGGGTCGCCCCTACAGTACTGCTTCTCCTCTCGACGCCTCGCATGACGTCGATCACCTGATCGTCAGCCGGTCTTCAGCCGGCTTCCATCCGGAGTAAGCGCGGGGTCTTCCAGCCCCGCGCGGTGCGGGCAACACACCCTCTGACACAAGGCCCGTCCGCCCCCGATTCCACCTCATAACGAACCAGGCCGCCCGGCGGACCGTGCGGGTCCGGGGCGGCCTGGTGAGGGAGGGAGGTTGCTGGCCGGAGGGCTGGTCCGGCCAGATGAGGAAGAGGGGGAGGGAATGGGAGAAGAAGGGTGATGATCAGGTTGTGGAGGGTCGGGCGCCTCGTTCATAAGACGCGGCGCCCGCCCGCGTGTGAGATCGTCAGTCGGCGAAGGATTCCGACATCGCTGGCTGGCGCTGAAGCTGGACCGGCGCCAGGTCGCCCTCGACCTTCGGATTTGGCAGCCAGTGCAGCGCTCGCGGCATGTACCAGTTGGCCCGGCCGATCAGCTTCATCGTCGCCGGCACCAGGATCGTCCGGATCAGCGTCGCGTCGAGCAGCACCGCCACCCCGAGACCGAAGCCGAACTGCTGGATGTCCACCAGGCGGCCAGTCGCGAATCCGGCGAAGACCGCGACCATGATCAGCGCCGCGCCGGTGATGATCCGGCCGGTCGATTGCAGCCCGACCGCGATCGCCTCCTCGTTGTCGTGGCTGTGGTCCCAGTGCTCCCGGATCCGGCTCAGCAGGAAGACGTGGTAGTCCATGCTCAGGCCGAAGAGGATGCAGAAGAGCATGACAGGAAGCCAGTTGGTGATCACCGCCACCTGGGTCACGCCGAAGAGACTCGCGCCCCAGCCGTGCTGGAAGACCGCCACCAGCAGCCCGTAAGCCGCGCCGACAGAGAGCAGGTTGAGCAGGATCGAGACGAACGGCACGACGATCGAGCGGAAGGCGATCATCAGCAGCAGGAAGCTGAGTCCGAGCACGAAGGCGAAGACGTACGGCAGGTGGTCGACGAGCGTCTGGTCGAAGTCGTAGTTCCCCGCCGTGTCGCCGGCCACGTAGACCTTCGCGTGCTGACCGAAGATGGACGGGATCGTCTGCGAACGCAGGTCCTTGATCAGGGTCATGCTCTCGTCGGAAAGCGGATCGGCGTGCGTCGGCGCCTGCACCAGCGTGACCTGCCCGTCCTTGCTGACCGTCGTGGTCGCCTTCCCGAGCCGGCTGTCCTTGGCCAGCGCCGCCGTCAGCTGCGCGACCTGCTCCTTCACCGCCGGGCTGTTGGCGTTGCCCTCGATCACGATGTTGACCGGGCTGTCCTGGCCGGCGTTGAACTGGTGCGCAAGCACCTCATACCCCGACTTGTAGTTGCTCGCCGGCAGTGAATCGCTGCTCTGCGAGCCGATGTGCATCGTGAAGATCGGCGCGGCGGCGACCAGCAGGACCGCCAGCGTCGCGACCGCCGCGATGGCCGGACGGCGCATGACGAGCGTCGCCAGATGCCCCCAGACGCCGCGTCCCCGCGTGTCGGCGGTCGCGAACTGCGCGACCCGGGTGCGGTCCTGGGTCTTGAGCTTGCGCATGATGCCGAAGCGCGGGAAGTTGATCCAGTCGCCGACGAGGCGCAGCACGGCCGGCAGCAGCGTCAGCGCGGCCGCGACCGCGATCACCACGGTCAGGCCGGTGCCGATCGCCATGCCCTGGAAGAGGTCGATCGGCATGATGAAGAGGCCGAGCAGGGCGAGGATCACCGTGCTGCCGGAGAAGAGGACGGCCTTGCCGGCGGTGCCGCCCGCGCGCTCGATCGCGTCCAGCTTCGGCGCGCCGTGCCGCCGCTCCTCGCGGAAGCGTTCGAGGAAGAAGAGCGCGTAGTCGATGCCGACCGCCAGCCCGATCATCGTCACCAGAATGGTGGTCGAATCCTGCACGACCAGCACGTGGGAGAGGATAGTGACCAGACCCAGCGTCGCGACAATGGCGATGACGCCGAGCACCAGTGGCAGGAAGGCGGCGATGAGCGCCCCGAAGACGACGATCAGCACCACGCCCGCGACCGGCAGACCGACCGAGGTGTCCTTGCTGGTATCCTCGTTGACGACCTTGGTGAAGGTCGCGTTCCCGCTCAGGTCACCGACCGAGTAAACCTTGACCTCGTTGCTCGAAGCGGCCTCGGCCTGGTCCAGGTAATCCTGCGCCCGGCTCGTGCTGTAGTCCGCCGCGTCCTTGTTGAAGGTGACCGGCATGAGCAGCGAGTGGCGGTCCTGGGACACGAGCCCCGTGGCTTGCGGCGCGCCGGCGGCCTTGAGCTGGTAGTAGTTCGTGATCTGGTTGATCTCGCCCTTCCAGGGCGCGAGATTGGCGACCGTCTTGTCCACCGTCGCCTTGAATTGGGGTGAGTCGACCGTCAGCCCCGGCGCGTCGAAGACGATCATCTCGGCGGCGCGCTGGTCCTTGCCGAAGTGCGTGTCGAGCAGATGCTGCCCGATCTTGGAATCCGGGTTGTTGGTGAAGTCCGGTTGGCCCGCCGTGACCTTGCCCACGACGCCAGCCAGCACCGTGATGACGGCCAGGACCACGACCCAGCTGGCGATGGTGAGCCAGGGATGTCGCGCGGTCGTTCGTGCCAGTCCCCGTGGTGACAGATTCATATCGCTCCAAACTCCAGTACAACTTTGTGCCCCGAATCACAATGTCTCGGGGTCCGGGCATAGAACGTTTCGGTCCCGTTCGTGTGAGACGCGCTCGTCTCCCTTCCCGAGACGAATCCCGTCCCGGGTTGATGCCTGATCTCCGTTTGGGTCCCTGGATTGGCGGCGGCCGCCGCCGGGATGATCAGCCGGTCAATCTGCTCGGCAGACCGACGACGAGCGTCGTGCCCTCGCCGGGCGTGCTGGCGCGGATGAGGTGGCCGTTGAGCGCCGTCACCCGCGCCTCCAGCCGCGCAAACGTCTCCGTTTCCTCAGCCGGTTCGCCACGTGGGCCGTTGTCGCCCACGGCTACGGTCAGCCAGCCGTCCTCGTGCCGGATACCGATGCCGGCGACTGTCGCGTCGCCGTGCCGGGGCACGCTGGCCAGCGCCGCGGTCGCGACCTCGTGCGCCGTTCGCGCGATCGCCTCATCGTGCGCCGGCGCCGTACTCCCCTGCGCGGTGATCGCGCCGATCGCCGCCGCCAGGGCGCCGTGCGAGGTCGCGTTGCGGACCTCGTCGCGCAGGTCCTGGAGCTCGTTGCGCACCCGTTGCAGCCCGGCGAACTGCGCCGCGAGACGGGAGAGGTGCCGGTCGTGCTCATCGAGCCGCCGGGCGATCATCTCGGCCGCCTCCGCCTGCGTCATCTCGCCGTTCTGGCCCTGGTCGTCATTCATGCTGGATATCCTCGAAGTCTGGATAGCGCCCGGTTGTTGCCGAGCCCCGGTGCAATACGACCCATCCGGCCGTCTGGATTGATTGTCCGCCCTGGCGTCCGGCGGCCACAGCAGGCGATCCGGAGAATGCGAGGTGAGGTTATCCCCCATCGTCCAGTGAGGGTGACACCCGCGGCCATGATGCTCCTCGGCTGACATCCCGCCGCATACAGAATAATGACCGATTCCCGACCATCGCCCACGACAATACGCCCATCTATCAACTAAGTCAATATGCACATTGATAAAATCAATATGGCGATTCGACGCCCGATTGGAGCGGCTCGGCGCTGAAAGTCCGGCCGACGGACGCTGTCGGCGTGCTCCTCTGCCGGGGCACGAACCGCTTCAATCCGCCGGGGCGACCAGTGTGTGAGCGTTCACTCACAAGCCCCATAGTAGGCAGGGTCCGGCTACTTGTCAAGAACGACCATGGCGCAGCGCTTCCCCCACTCCTCGTCATCCTGGGCCTGGCGAAGAGCCTGGCCCGGGCGTGCCGAAGGGATCTCCCCGACGGGACGTTGTCCGCGGCGGCGGACCGGCGTCGCCGGGGGATGCTTCCCGCTGGTCAGCATGACGGCATGGGGGAGTGGCGAATACGAAACCGATCGTTCCGAACGAGGACGCCGCGGCGGCGGGAGGTCCCTCGACTGCGCCCGGGATGACGGGGAGGGAATGGCAGGAGGGAGCGGGTTTGGGGATGAGACAGGCGGACACATCGGTCCGCCCCTACACAAATCCTCGGCGTTCTGGTGCCTCAAATGAGGATGATCACGTGCCTGCCAGCCGGCTCCAGCCGGCTTTGTCGTCTTAGCGCGGTCCCTTTAGGGCCACGTATAGGGCGCGCCCGGTTCGTTCACGGCCGCATAGCCGGGCAACCGTCTAGTCCGTCCCCAACCGCAGATACGTCAGCACGGCGAGGACACGGCGGTGGTCGGTGCCGGAGTCGTCCAGGCCGAGCTTGCCGAAGATGCCGCGGACGTGCTTCTCGACCGTGCCCTCGCTCACGAAGAGCTGGTCGGCGATCGCGCTGTTCGTCCGACCCTCGGCCATCAGCGCCAGCACCTCCTGCTCGCGCCCCGAGAGGCTGCCGATCCGCTCGTCGCGCCGCCGCCGGGTGACGAGCTGGGTGACGACCTCCGGGTCGAGCACCGTGCCGCCGGCGGCGACCCGGCGGACGGCGGCGATGAACTCCCGCACGTCGGCGACCCGGTCCTTGAGCAGATACCCGACGCCGCTCGTGCCGCCCTCCAGCAGCTCCGCCGCGTACCGTTCTTCCACGTACTGCGAGAAGACGAGGATCGGCGCCCCGGGCAACCGGCGGCGGACGGCGATCGCCGCCCGCAGCCCCTCGTCCCGGAATGTCGGCGGCATCCGCACATCGACGATCGAGACGTCCGGTCTCTCCCGCAGCACCGCCTCGACCAGCGCCTCGCCGTCGCCCACCGCGGCGACCACTTCCGCGTCGTGCTCCTCCAGCAGCCGGATCAGCCCTTCGCGGAGCAGGACGGCGTCCTCGGCGATGACTACGCGCACGGGATCTCCACCTCCAGTACGGTCCCCTTGCCCGCCGGGCTGGTCAGCCGGAACCGGCCGTCCAGCGCCTCGATCCGATCCTTCAGCCCGCGCAATCCGGACCCCTTCACCGGGTCCGCCCCGCCCCGGCCATTGTCGCTGACCGTGATCTTCAGCCAGCCGCTCTCGCGCCGGATCGAGACGTCCGCCCGGGTCGCGCCGGAGTGCCGGGCGATGTTCGTCAGCGCCTCGACGACGACGAAGTAGGCCGTTCCCTCGACCTCATCCGGCTGCCGGCGGTCGAGCGCGACATTGACCGCGACCGGCACCGGCGAACGCCCGGCGATGGCGGAGATGGCCGCGTCCAGTCCGCGATCGGTCAGCACCGCCGGGTGGATGCCCCGGACGAGATCGCGCAGCTCGGCGAGCGTCGCCTTGGCGTCCTCGTGCGCCTCATCGAGCAGTTGCCGGGCCGCGTCGACATCGGTCTCCATCTTCTCCCGCGCCAGCCCGAGCTCCATCGCCAGCGCGACGAGCCGCTGCTGGGCGCCGTCGTGCAGGTCGCGCTCGATCCGCCGCCGTTCGAGGTGCATCGCCCGCATCACGGCGGAACGGCTCTCGGTCAGCTCCTCGACGCGGCCGGTAAGCACCTCCTCGCTCGTCGGCGAGAGCAGCCACTGGCCCATCTGTCCGTGCAGCCGGGCGACGAAGTTGATCCCGATCGCGACCGGCACGGCGAGGATCAGTCCGACGATACCGGCGAGGATGCCCTCGCCGAGGTTGCTGATCACCCAGCCGTTGGCGACGGTCGTGCCGCCGAAGAGCGTGACCACCGGCGCGAGGAGATAGGGCCAGGGGAAGAGGACGAGCACCAGCTCGAGGATCCCGACCGGGAAGAGCAGGAGCAGGTAGGCGATGTCGCGCCAGACGAAGGGCGTCTTCAGGATCTTCCAGCCCTGCGCGAGCTTGTTCCCCTGCAGATCGAGCGCCCGGTAGGGCCAGGGGATATCGACGCCGAGGAAGACGCGGATGCGCAGCCGCTCGATCTGCGCGACCGCGATCGACAGCGCCGCGAGCGCGGCCAGGATGACGACGCCAATGCCGAGGACGAGCAGGCTGAAGCCGAGCGACGCCATGACGACGAAGCCGATGAAGTAGCCGAGGCCGATCACGAAGCTGATGAGCAGGAAGATGCTGTCGTTCAGGATCTTCCACTGCCGCACGAGCGGAATGTCGTGGATTTGCTGCCAGAGCTGCTCGGTCTGCTGGACCCACGCCCATTTCATGCCGGCGCCCGAGGCCGGGGGCGGGAGGTCCTGACGGGACGAGGAGGACGTGGGCATCAGTTGCTGTTTCACCGTGTAGTCCTGGATGATGGCGGGTGCGCCATTGCGCCCGGCCGGTCGACATATCGTTGACCATAGTGTGGAGGATAAACGACGTCACAAGGAGCCGGCGCGCCGGAGATTCCCCGGTAGGGATAACCCCCACCCACCCGTCGTCTCGACCCACCACCCGTCCCCTCCCGCCAATCCCCCACGCTGTCATTTCGAGCCGAGCCGAGAAATCTCTTTCCGAGCGAAGCGAGCCCCTGCCACGGCGGACCAACCATTGTGTGGTTTGGGTGTCTCATTGCGGAGCGCCTGCTGATGTCAGAGTAGACGCAGCCCACAAGGTCAGGCGGCGCCCTCAGCGCCCCCCGGACTCCATTGCCGAGCCATTCCGGGAACCGCTCTGCTCCCAGCCGGTCTTTAGCCGGCTTTCT
>JAICKJ010000317.1 GCA_025928015.1 Thermomicrobiales bacterium | reverse complement strand
GATCGACCCTCGCGAAAGGTACGATTTGCCATGTTCGACCACCTGCTCATCCCGCTCGACGGCTCGTCGCTCAGCGCCGAGGTCATCCCGTACGTCGAGCAAATCCCCAGCCGGGCCGTGACACTGCTCACCGTGAACACGGACGATCCGGTGCGCTGGCACGAGGTCACGCCGGCGGGCGAGGTGGAGCGCGTCCGCGAGGAACCGGGCGCGCCCTTCAGCATCGACCGGATCGCCGAGCGGCTTCGCTATCAGGGCCGGACCGTCGACGTGCTCCGGAAGACGGGCGATCCGGAGGAGCAAATCCTCGCCGCGGTGGCAGCGGCCGATCTGGTCGTGATGGCCACGCACGGGCGTGGGGGCATGGAGCGGGCGATGCTCGGCAGCGTCGCCGACCGGGTGGTGCGCGAAGGATCGGCGCCGACGATCGTCGTGCGCGGACAGGGCGCGACCGCCCGTCCGATCACCCGGATCGTCGTGCCGCTCGACGGCTTCGCTGGGGCGGAAGGGGCGCTACCGATCGCCACGCGGCTCGCGGCCGCGCTCGGTCTGCCGATCGACCTCGTCCTGGTCGTCGGCACGCCGGCGGAGATGCGAGACGCCGCGCCCTACATGCTCGATCAGGTCCGGCGCTTGCAACGCGACCACTTCATCGTCTCCAGCGACATCCGCGCGGGCGCCACGGCGGAGTCGATCCTGGCCCATCTCCAGCCGGGCGATCTCGTCGTCATGACGACCCGTGGGCACGGCGGCGTGCGCCGTCTGGTCCAGGGCAGCGTCGCCGACCAGCTCGTTCGCCTCGCGCCCGGTCCTGTCCTGATCCAGCGGGCGGCCGCCGCGCCGGAGACGCCGACCAAACCGGACACCCGCCCCGAAGCGCGACGCGGCCTCGGCGGGCGGCCGTCCATTCTGCTGATCGCCGCCACGAAGCACGGCAGCACACGCGAGATCGCGCAGTCCATCGCCGAGGAGCTCGAGCATCGCGGATTCATCGTCGAGCTGCGCGCGCCGGACGACGCGCCCAACCCGGAGCGCTACGACGCCGCCATCATCGGCAGCGCTGTCTACGTCGGGCGCTGGCGACCCAACGCGCGCGAGTTCATCGCGCAGTATCGCGACCAGCTTCGGGCGATGCCGGTCTGGCTCTTCAGCAGTGGTCCACTCGGCGCGGACGATCTGCAACCCAAAGGCGACCCGTTCCGGTTGCCCGAGCTGATGGAGGAGACCGGGGCGCGTGGTCACCGCATGTTCGCCGGCAGGCTCGACAAGGACGACCTCAACCTCGGCGAACGCCTCCTGTCGAAGGCCGTCAAGGCGCCAGAGGGCGATTTTCGCGACTGGCCGGCCATCTGGAACTGGGCCGATGAGATCGCGGAAGCATTGGCACCAGCGTCCGCCGGGCGCCCGGATGAAGCGCAGTCCTCTCGCCGTTAGCCACGGAGCGCGCTCATCTAGACCGCGGTCGATCGGGTCTCTGTCACCTATAGGCTGTCGGTGGCGATCGCACTCCTCATAGCCGTCGCGTCCGCGGCCGGACTCTTCGCGGAGGGACTCTATCGCGATAACGCCTGGGCGACGGCCGGCTTCCGCGGCAACGATCTCGTCACGCTGGCCGTCGCCGTGCCCCTGATGGTCGCCGCCGGTGTGCGAGCGCGAGCCGGATCGCTCCGGTCCCGCCTGGTCTGGTTGGGCACGGTCGCCTACGCGCTCTACAACTACGCGTTCTATCTCTTCGGCGCGGCCTTCAACGCGCTCTTCCTCGTCTACGCCGCACTCGTCACGCTCTCCGTCTGGACACTGCTCATCGCCATCCCTGCGCTCGACGTCGAGACACTCGCCAGCCGCTTCTCGCCGCGCACGCCGGTTCGCTGGGTGGCCGCCAGCATGCTCTTGATCTCGGTCTTCCTCGGCGGCATGTGGGGCGCGCAAAGCCTGCGCTTCATCTTCACCGGAGACTTGCCGCAGACGGTCATCGACTCTAGCATCCAGACCAGCATCGTCTTCGCGCTCGATCTCGCGCTGCTCATGCCGGCCATGGCCACCGGCGCGATCCTGCTCTGGCGGCGGCGTCCCTGGGGCTGCGCGATCAGCGCGATCCTGATGATCAAGGGCACGGCCTACACGCTGGCATTGCTCGCCATGTCGGTCTTCTCCGCCAACGCGCACATCGCGGGCGCGTGGGACCTGGCACCGGTCTGGGCGTTCTTCTTCCTGATCACCCTGCTCGCGACCGGCGCGTTGCTGCGCGGCCTGCGGCCGGAATCGGGTGGCTCGGTGCATGGCGAGCAGACGGGGCACCTCCGGCTGGCAAAGCGACGCGCCCTGCTGTCATGACATTGACACGGCGCGGCCGGGCGATCGGTCGCGCCCTCCACGCCCATCCTCCTATCGTCAAGATGACGCGTGAACGGCGTCGGCCACCTGTGCGACAGAAGGAGCGCCGCGGTATCTCGAGGGAACGTCATGCGCAAGCGAACGAAAGTCATCATCGGCATCCTGGGAAGCATCGGCACGATTATCGTTCTCGTCGTCGCCACGGTCGGCGTCGCGACGACGCTCTACGCCAGGCAGCTCGACCGCGACGTCGACCAGCTCTTCACCCAATCCAACGCGACGGCCGAGCCGGCCGTCGTCACCGGGGCCGATCTGGCCACCTTGCCGCCGCCGGTGCAGCGCTGGCTGCGCTGGGCGCAGGTCGTCGGCAAGCCGGTGCCGCAAACGGTCCGGCTGCGGCAGGACGGCCAGTTCAAGGCGTCGGAGAACGGGGCCTGGATGGACTTCGGCGCCGAGCAGTACTACACGACCGACCCGCCCGGCTTCGTCTGGACCGTCTCGATGCGGATGATGCCGCTCGTCACGATCCACGGCCGCGACAAGTACATCGACGGCACCGGCGACATCGAGATGAAGGCGCTCTCGCTGGCAACAGTCGCGCACGAGCGTGGCGGCGGCCTCGACCAGGGAGCGATGCTCCGCTATCTGGGCGAGATCATCTGGTTCCCGGCCGGCGCGATCGGCCCGCACATCGTCTGGAGCCCGATCGACGCCGACCACGCCCGCGCGACGATGACCTATCAGGGCACGACCGCCGAGGCGGTCTTCACGTTCGACGCCGAGGGTCGCCCGCTGGACGTCTCGGCCGACCGGTACAACGACGCGAAGAAAGCGAACATCCCCTGGTCGGGTCGCTCGCAGGAGTTCGGCGAGCTGGGCGGCATGCGCGTCCCGGTCGCGGGCGATGGCGTCTGGCACTACGAGCACGGCGATGACGTCTATATCCAGTGGCACATCACGCGGATCGAGACGGACGTGGCGAAGCGGTTCTGATAGCAGTTCGACGCATTGCGACGCGTTTGACACATCCAACGGCCCAGGAGTGACACGGTTGTCGCGGCGCCTGACCTACCCTCGGGGCATGGACAGGCGCCGCAGCTTTCGCGCTTGGCCGCCTGATCCCCCATGATCGGAGGAGCGTCATGAACCTGCTCAACCCCGTCATTCGTTCCTCGGGCCACCTTCGGATCGACTTCCCGGCCGAGCGGACCGACTCAGCGCAGTGGGCCCCGCTCTACCGGGTCGCGGCGTGTGCGGCGCTGCTCGTCGTGGCCTTCGTTCCTGTCCAGGCGGCCGTCTACTTCGCCAGTCCACCACCGGACACGGTGCTCGGTTGGTTCAAGCTCTTCCACCGCAATCCGCTGCTCGGGTTGCTCGAAATGGACCTGCTCATGGTCGTGGATACCGTCCTCGCCGCGATCCTGATGCTCGCGCTCGTCGTCGTGTTGTGGCGCGCCGCGCCGGCGCTGATGGCGCTGGCCGGCGCAATCGGGCTGGTCGGGGCGGCGGCGTTCTTTTCCTCGAATCCGGCCTTCTCGATGCTGGCCCTGAGCAACAAGTATTGGGACGTGACCACCGATGCCCAGCGCGGCACGTACCTCGCCGCCGGCGAGGCCATGATGTCGACCTGGAACGGGACCGCCTATCTCGTGTTCTATCTGCTCGGGGCCATCGCCACGTTGATCTTCGCGTACGTCATGCTGCGCGGCGATGTCTTCAGCCGGATCACCGGGTGGTTCGGCGTCATCGCCGGCGTTCTCATGCTCTGGCCGCCGGTCAACACCGTCTTCCTCATCATCTCCTTCCTGTCGCT
>JAICKJ010000107.1 GCA_025928015.1 Thermomicrobiales bacterium | reverse complement strand
GCGGGGCTAAAGACCCCGCGCTCAACCGACAAAGCCGGCTGAAGCCGGCTGACGAGCACGTGATCATCCGCGTTTGAGGCACCAGAACGCCGAATAGGCGGACCTGCGTCTCCGCCGGATGGGCCGAGCTTGCTCTCGGCCCATCCGTGCCAACCTGCCCCACCGTCATTCTGAGCGCAGTCGAAGAATCTCTTGAGGAGGTCCGCAGACCGACGAAACCGCCGCAGCGGCGTCCTCAGTGCGCGACAATCCCATTTTGCCCGTTCAGGCGCTCGCAATCACCGCGAGGAGATCGGCAGGAGGCAACCGGTGTGAGCGACCAATCACGTGCCCTCGAAACCGCGCTGCGCCGGGCGGTCCGGGAGCGGCCCGCCACGGCAGTCCTGCTCTCCGGCGGGCTCGATTCATCGGTCCTCGCCGCGCTGGCCGTGGACGAGCTGCCGCAGCCGCCGCTGGCGGTCACGGTTGGGCTGGCCGATGACGCGCCCGAATTGCGCTGCGAACGGTGCGCCAGCTGGGCGACGCGGCCGGACGGCTGCGGATCAGATTTAGCATTTGCGTCGCTGGTCGCCAGCGACCTCGGACTGGACTGGCGGCCGGTGCGGCTCACGGTGCCAGCAGCGCTCTCCGCGCTGGACGACCTGATCCGCCGTTTCCACAGCTTCGACCTCGGCCTGCTCAACGACATCCCGCTCCTCGCGGGCATGCGCCGCGCCGCTGCGCTCGGGCACATGCGCGTCTGGACCGGCGACGATGCGGACTCGCTCTTCGGCGGCTACCGCTTTCTGCGCGATCAGGTCGATTGGGGCGCGTACCTGCGCGAGCGAGTGCCGACGATCCGGCCCGCCGCGCGCGAGATCGGCGAGTGGCTCGGCCTCGCCCCCACTTTCCCGTACCTGCATCCCGCGGTCATCACCCTCTCCCAATCGCTGACCCGCGCGGATATTGAAGTGGACATCGCGGGTCGTGGCAGCCCGTCCTTTGTCGATCAATTCGACCCGGCCCTGTGTAACGCGCCCGCGCAACCGTGGGGCAAGGCGATCCTGCGCGTCGTGGCCGAACGGGTGCTCCCCCAGTCGATCGCCTGGCGGCCGAAGACCGATCTCCAGTTCGGCTCAGGCATGTGCCGGCTGGAGACGCCGCTGGCCGCCTCTGTGTCGGACGATGAGCGACTGGCGTTGGCGCGGACCCGCGTCCGGTGGTTCAACACCGCCCACATGGGCATGTACCGGCGGTTTCTGGACCTGGGGCTTTCCATCACGCCGCCCGGCGTCGGCGAGTATGCCTGCGCCTCCTGCGGCGCGGGTGTGCGACTCGGCCGTCGCCACTGCGGCACCTGCGGCGCTTGGCTAGCCGATCAGGAGACACGGGCAATGGCGACCTCGAACGAGACCTGACAATCGAGCCGGGTCGTCGAATCGGGGAACAGCTCACGCGCCCGCGCGACCAACGCTCCGACCGTCCGCGTCCACGTCGGTTCCGGGATGCCGGCGTAGAGCGGACGCAGGCGCTCGTCGTAGCCGTCCAGCGCCTCCGCGACGGTCTGACCGATCGTCCACTGCGCGAGCGACCGGCGCTCGACCGGCCCGATGCGCTCGTTCATCGTCCGGATGACGGTCTCGTCGTCCGGCCCCGTCGCTTCGTGCCGGAAACCGGTCGCCGAAATCAGCTCCCGCCAGGCCGCGTCGAACCGGGTCAGCGCCGGGGAGAGATCGGAGCGCTCCCGACAGAAGAGAACAGACCCACCCGGCCTCACGACCCGCGCCAGCTCATACAAAGCCCATTGCCAATCCGGGATGAGATAGAAGAGACTGGCGACGTAGCCGAGCTCGAAGGTCGCGGCCGGGAAGGGGAGGGCGGTCGCGCTGGCGCGGACCAGATCGCACCGGCCAGGCAGGCCATGGGACCGCGCGGCAAGACGGTCGAGCATCGGCTGCGAGATATCCACGCCGGTGACATGGCAGCCGCCCAGCAGCAATGGCAACGCGAGCCGCCCAGGACCGATCCCGGGCTCGACAACGCGGGGATGGACATGATCGCCGGTCAATGCGCGCACAAGCGCGGCGAAGGTGCGGAGCGCGTGAGGCGGCAGCCCACGTCCCTGCTCGAAGGGGTCCACCAAATCGTCGAAGGAGAGCGGCACGGTCCCTGCCTGCCTCACCTCGGGCCATCGCGGCCCGAATACATCCGGAGCGCCCCATGTCCGATCCGTTGCCCAATCATGCCACGGTCATCTTCGATGGCACCTGTGGCTTCTGCACGCTGTGCGTCCGCCTCATGGGCGTCGTCGACCCACAGGACCGGCTGGTCGCGCTCCCCTGCCAGCAGACCCGCCGGGTTACCGCACTTGGCGTCACGAGCGGCGAGTGCGCGGCGGCCGCATGGGTGGTCACCGACGCGGGCGAGCGGTTCGGCGGGGCGCAGGCGGTGCTGGCGGCGATCGCCATCGCCCGGCGCTGGCCCTGGCTGCTCACGCTCGGCGCGCTGCCGGTCATCCGCCACATCCTGGCCGGCATCTACCACGTCGTCAGCAGCATCCGCCCCTGGCTGCCTGGTGACCGCCCCTGGTGCGATGCGTACCCGGATCAGTGCCAGCCTGGCCGGTGACAAGCCGCCCGAACACGCCGAGAATGGCGGACATACGTGCTGACCGTGTCCAGTCAAGGAGTTTCCCAGGCCATGACCACCACCTCCGGCAAGATCGTCGATATCGGCCATGCGGCCTTCGCCTGTCACGACATCGAGGCGTCGTTGGACTTCTATGAGAAGCTGGGGCTGACCGAGTCGTTCCGGCTCAACCACGACGACGGCTCGCTGATGCTCGTCTACCTCCACGTCGCCGGCGACCGCTTCATCGAGCTCTTCCCCAACGGCCCGGACCCGGCCAACCGGCCACCGCAGGGCAGCTACCGCCACCTCTGCCTGATGACCGACGATCTGTCCGCCACGGTCGTGTCGCTGCGCACGCAGGGCGTGACGATCGACGTCGAGCCGAAGCAGGGGCTGGATCTGAACATGCAGGCGTGGATCCGCGACCCGGACGGCAACCAGATCGAGCTGATGCAGATCGACCCGCGCTCGCCGCAACGCGCCGTCGCCGAAGGGCGTGAGCCGGCGCCACTGGAGCACCTGGCCGTCCCGGCGAAGCGGTAGGCGCCCGCATCATTCACCGGGATAGGTGATCGTCGTCCCGTCGACGGCGGCCCAGGGCGTCAGCGCGTGCGGCCGGCTGCTCGTCGGGCCGATGATGTCGATCACGGTGAAGTCGCGGACGAGCAGCGCGTCGCCGACGAGCGAGCGGTGACAGCGCCAGGGCACCGCCTCGGCGCACATGATCGCGGTCGGTTCCTCGCGCGCCAGCCCCATCAGCTCATCGAGCGCCGCCGCGAAGTCGTCAGTCTGCATGTAGTCCGCGTAGCCCCGAAATGACAGGTTGCGCCAGGCGGTGTTGATCGAATCGGACCGCGTCTTGCGCAACCCGCCGAGCCCGGCCAGATACCGGTAGTCGATGCCCGCCTCGGCCAGGCTCGGCGCCAGCGCCTCCTGGCCGAATTGTGGATTGTGTCGCGATTTCGGCACCGTCCGGATATCGACCAGCAGCCGCACGCTGTGCTGCTCCAGCAGCCCGATGAACTCCCCGATCTCCCGATTGGAATGCCCGATCGTGTAGACCGTATCGGAGGTCGTCATGCGTTCGCCCGTTGCCGCCACTCACGGGGGCTGGCGCCGTACCGCGCCTTGAACGAGCGCTCGAAATGCGAGAGCGTGTTGAAGCCGGAGGCGTAGCAAATCTCCGTCACGCTGATGTCTGACATCGCCAGCAGCGAACGGGCGAAGTGCAGCCGGCGTGCCTGCACGTAGCGCTGGAACGGCGTGCCGGTCAGCGCGTGAAACCGCTCGCTGAAGTAGGCCGGGGAGAGACCGGCCCGTTCCGCCGCCTCGGCCAGCGTGACCGGCTGCCGGAACGACTGGTCGATCCAGGCGACCGCCTGCCGGACCGGGTCGGCCCCCAGCCCGGTCCCGACGCGGTCCCGCAGCGGGCTCGCCTGACGCAGCAGGTCGATGACGATGCGCTGGAGCGTCGCCATCTGCGCCTGCTCGCGGCCGAGCGCGTCCCGCGCCTCCTCGGTCCAGAGCCGTTCGACGTCCGGCCGCACATCGGGCAGCAACGTGGTGAGCTGGGGACCGGTTTCCGGCGGCCAGTGCGCCAGCAGTTGGCGGATCTCCTCCGACACCGCCGCCGGCGTGAAGATGACGTCGTAGAGCACGAGCGGCCGGTCTCCACCGGGTGCGAGCGCGTGGAGATCGGCCGGGGTCAGCAAAAAGACGGCGCCGGGCGTGAGCGGCAACGTGTTGCCGTTGCAGCGATGGACACCCGCGCCGTCGATGACGAACCCCAACTCGAAGAACTCGTGCCAGTGGATCGGCACGGTCCGCGTCAGCTCGTGCCGGTAGACCCGCAGCGGCCGCCGCGCATCGTCCACGTAGTCGTGGGTGCGCAGGCGCGGCGGCGCGCCGTCCCCGCTGTGCACCTCAGGCGTTCTCGTAGGTGTTGCCGGCGAGGTCAACGCCACGGGCGAGCCAGATCTTGTGCCCCTTGTTCCGCTCCGGATCGAGCTTCACCGAGGTCGGGAAGTAACGCATCGTGTAGCCGCAGCGGCGGTTGGGGCTCGTGTTCTCGCGGGCGCCGTGGATGATGCGGCCGTCGTGCAGCGAGCACTCGTTCGGCGCCAGCTCGAAGTAGACCGCCTTCGCCTCGTCCACCTGCCCGTGCTTGATCTCGCTCGCAAAAGTGTTGTGCGCCCGATCGACCGCCTCGTACTCGGAGAACCCGCCCGTCTGCGTGCCGGGGATCACCCGCATGCAGCCGTTCTCCTTCGTCGCCCGGTCGATCGCCAGCCAGACGGTGACGATCTGCGCGTAGTCGCTGAGCCGCCCTTCCCAATAGGCCGAATCCTCGTGCCAGGGCGTGGCGCGGCCCTGGAACGGCTCCTTGGAGATGAAGTGGCTCGACCAGAGGGCGATGTTCGGGCCGATCAGTGGCGCGACGAGATCGAGCACCTCGTCGCTGAGGAGGAAAGCGAGCAGCCGGGGATCGCGGAAATGCGGCGTGTCCAGCTCGTCGGAGAGCTTCGCGCCCTTGTCGGCCAGATGCTCCTCGAAGATGGCCGCGAGCCGGGCGAATTCGTCCGGCGCGAAGACCTGCTGGCCCGGCAGCAAGTAGCCGTTCTCGCGGTAGAAGGCGATGTCCGGTTCCGTCAGGCGGCCGAGTGCTTGGTCTGTCATGGTGTCACGCTCCATCAGCGAAAGATCGGATCGACACGCCGATCATAGAGATTGGCGGATGTTTTCACTACGCGTATCTTCGGATGAAGCCGGCATAAGATGCCGCAGCATCACGCTGCCGAGGTGGCGGCGTGATGCCTAAAGCCGGCGAAGCCGGCCTGGAAGGTGCCGGTGGCCGGATCGTACTGGATGACGAAGCTCGTCGGCCAATCGACCTCTTTGGCGAAGGCCGCCGGTTGGGAGAACGTCCACGAGAGCCGGTGGTCGGGCGCGGCGATCACATCCTGCAACGTGTAGAGCGTCACCGACGACTCGGCGAAGATGATCTGTCCGTCGAAGGTGCCGTAGATCAGCGTCGGATTGTGGTTCACGTTCTCGACGGTGTAGTCGAAGTCCGCGTCGAGCAGGTGCAACCCCATCATCGGGATGGCGGAGCCGACGTCCGGCCGGTAGTTCGACGGCACGTACTCGGCCGGCGGCATAGCCTGGAAGCGGCGCATCTGCGCGTAGCTCGTCTTGAACTGGTCGCAGGTGCGGCCGTTGGTCGAGACGCAGTTGACCTTCTGGTCGATCTCCGACCGCGGCTCCATGTAGAAGTGGAAGTCGAAGTGGGGTGAGACGAAGGAGTTGTTCGGCCCGCGCGGCTCGCCTTCCGTATTCCAGTCGATCTCGGCGTAATTGAACGGCCTGACCGCTCCCGCAGGCGCGCTGACATCGCTGTAGGCGAAGCGGTAGATGGTCTGGCACGGACCGACCGGCAGCGTGGCCGACTGTCCGTCGCCGGTGAAGTCGATCGCGGGAATGGTCACCAGGACCGAGGCGATGGTGCTGCCCTGCTGGGTCTGCGCGGCGGGGTAGGCGCCGGCGGCCGCATAGGCATCCATCTGCTTCGTCCACGTGGCGGGCAAGCCATTGGCGCAGGCACCCGGGCCGGACGGTACCGGCGTGCCGGCGGCGACCGCGGGCAAGGCGGCAGGCAGCAGGATCAGCATGAGGAGCGCGCAGAGCGCGCGCACGGTCGATGACGGAACCCGGCGAAGTCGCATCATGAACCTCTCATTCCCGGAGATGAGCGGCCGCCATGGACCCGGCCGGCGGCTGACTTGAGTCTCAGTTTCCCCTGCCGGCAGCGTAGCATGGCGTCCCGTGCGCGAGAACTGTCCCAGACCCTTTCGGCCGTCGGCAGCGGCACCGCGAGCCAATGCGCCAGCAGCGCAGTCCGGCACGGGTGCCTGACCGCACCGATTGATATATCGCGTCACGATCTCTATCATGCGAATCGAACCGAGACGCATCCGGCGACCGGCCGGCCTCCCGGCCCTGTGCCCGGCTCACCTTTGGGATGTGGGACACGCCAGAACGAAGGATTGAATCTGCCCTACGGGCACAAGGAGCATCCCGATGGATATCCATCTCTTCGCGCAGCCGGTCACGCGCCGGCAGTTCGCGCTGGGCAGCGCCGCCGGCGCCGCGCTGCTCACCTTCACATCCGCCCGGTTGCTGGCGGCCGCGCTGCCCGGGCCGACCTACGACGCCTACGGCTACCCAACCCTCGACCTCACCGTCACCGACAGCGGCTACGAAGGGATGCCCACCTCGACCGCTGCCGGGCGCTACCTGGTCAAGCTGACCGGCAAGAACATCCAGCAGCCGGCAGCGGCCGGATTCGTCAGCCCGCCGGCCGGGATGTCCGTGCAGGACGCGCTGACCGCGCTCGCCGGCATGGCCGGACCGCCGCCGAGCGCCACACCGGTTCCCGGGGGCACGCCGGCCGCCGGACAGGGCGGGCCGCCCGAGAACCAGGTTCTGCCCGACTGGGTCTACCAGACCCATCTGGCCGGCGGCCCCTACGTCAATCCCGGCGCGACCACCGAGGCGGTGATCGACCTGACGCCAGGTGACTGGTTTCTCTGGGGCGACGACCCGACCGCCCCCCAAAAGCCGGTCACCGTCACCGTCACCGGCCAGTTCCCGGCACATGTCGATGATCCGGACGCGGATATCACCGCCACGCTGATCGACTTCGCGATCACGCTTCAGGGGCGACTGACGACGGGCACGCACAGCATCAAGGTCGTGAACAACGGCGCCGAGCCGCACTTCCTCGTCCTCTCCAAGGTCCCCGACGGCATGACGAAAGGCCAGGTCCTGGCGATGCTCTCGTCCTCAGGGACACCAGCGCCGGGGGTGAGCGAAGCGCCCAATTTCCAGTGCGCCGCGCAATCGATCGGGGTCGCGACCTGGCAGCTCGCGACGCTGCCCAAGCCGGGCACCTACGCCGCGCTCTGCTTCTTCCCCACCGCCGGCACCGGCGTGCCGCACGCGATGAACGGGATGATCGAGGTCATCAACGTGACCGGCTGAGCGAGGCCGGCATTCAGGCAACGCGTCATTCCCGCCGGGGCGAGGATTCGATCCTCGCCCCGGTTGCGTTTGCCCGGCGGGTGCGCTATCGTCGTGCGCAGTATTCTATAGAATATGGAATCGGGCACCACATGACGTTTCGCGTCTCGTCGCTACCTCAAACGCTCGTCCTCGGTCCGCGCCAGTCGCTGACCGACAGCGTCCACGCGGCGCTCCATGATGCGATCACGATGGGCGTCCTGGCGCCGGGCGAACGGCTCCGCGAGGTCGAGCTGGCCCGCCACTTCGCCATCTCCCCCACCCCCGTCCGCGAGGCCATCCGCCGGCTCGAACGCGAGGGGCTCGTCACCGTCCTTCCCTACCGGGGCGCGGCCGTCGCCCAGCTCGACGCCGCCGAGCTCGCCGACCTCTACGACATTCACGAGCTGCTGGAGTGCCGCGCCGTCCGCCTCGCCGCGGCAACACACCCGCGCGACACCAGTCAGCTCGACGGCATCATGCGGGCGATGGACGAGCTGCTGCGCAGCCCGGAGCCGGACCACAACGCCTTCAATCGCCTCGACCTCCAGTTCCACCGCACCCTGAACGAGTTGAGCGGCAACCTGGCCCTCGCCCAGCTCACCGAGCAAATCCACCTCCGCATCCAGTCCATCCGCATCCACGTCGCGGGCCACATCCACGGCCGGCCCGCGGCCTCGCACGCGCAGCACGCCGCGATCCTCGCCGCCGTCCAGGTGGGCGACGCCGACCGCGCCGAAGCGCTGGCGCGGGACCACATCCACACCGTGCGCGAGACCGTGCTGCGCATGTTGGCGGCGCGGGAGAGAGGAGGGAGTGACGGCGCACCACCGAGCCCAATCGATCCACAGACCGCCGTGACCAGCGAGCGGCTCATCGCATCGGAATACAACAGGGAGGACGAGCAATGACCCCGAATTCGACTCGTGGCACGATCAGCCGGCGAACCCTGGCCAAGGCCGTGGGCGCCGCTGTTGGCACACTGGCGTTGACGCATCCCCTCGGCACGCTGGCGCAGGACAAAGTGACGATTCACTGGTGGGACCAGTTCCTGCCGATCGCGCCGCTGGAGAAGAAGCTCTTCGCCCAGTTCCACGACAAGAACCCGAACGTCACCGTCGAGTACAAGGTCTACAACCCGAACGAGATGGGGCAGGCGCTGCAGCTCGCCCACAAGAGCAACCAGGCGCCCGATGTCAGCACGCTCGCCGGCATCGGTCTCCCGGCCCGCAAGCTCTACGAGGAGGGCTGGTTCCAGAAGCTGACCAACGGGGTGCAGATCGACAAGTCCCTGCCGGCCGGCAGCCTCCTCGAAGGCTTCACGAACTTCGACGGCGACATCTACAGCTTCCCGACCTTCAGCTTCCGCCAGTACACGACGCTCAACTGGTTCAACAAGGACCTGATGAAGCTGACCGACAGCGATCCGGAGACCGGGCCGAAGACCTGGGAGGAGATGCGCGCGGCCGCGAAGGCGATTACGGACAAGGGGAACGGGAGACTCTTCGGCTGGATCTTCGACCTCAACTTCACCGACCGGATCGCCGTCCATCTCGACGAGCTGGCGCAAACGGCCGGCGCGCCGGGCGGCATCGATCCCAAGTCCGGCGAATACGCCTACGCGACCGATCCCTACGCGCAGGCGATGGAGTTCCTGCTCTCGATGCAGAAAGACGGCAGCCTCTTCCCGGCCTCCTCGACGCTCGACGCCCGGGCGGCGCGCACCCGCTGGGCGACCGGCACCTCGGGCATGTTCTTCGACGGCCCCTGGAACATCGGCGTCGTCCAGTCGGATCTGAAGGAGTTCATCGACAAGGTCGGCGTCGCGCCGGTGCCGCGCCCACAAGGCACCAGCAACCTGATCCACGTCGGCCCGCAGGGCGGCACCTTCTGGCTCTCGGCCCAGTCGAAGCATCCGGAGATCGCCTCCGACATCCTCACCCTCTTCACGACATCGGACTACTACGTCGGCCTCGCCGAGCAGATGGACCAGCCCCCGCTCGACCTCGACGCGGTCGACAAGGCGAATGTCCACCCGACCTACAAGCAGGCGGTCGGCTTCTACAAGAACGAGGTCCGGCTCGGGCCGAGCGCGGTCGTACGCAACCCGGCCGTCTCGCTCGTCAACGCCGAGATGAAGGACATCCACCCGAACCTGGGCGAGATCACGCAGGGCGTCTTCAGCGGCGACGTCAAGGACTACCAGGCGGCGCTGAAGACCTACAACGACGCGATGACCGCCGAGCGGGACCGGGCGCTGAAGGTCGTCCAGAGCAAGGGTCAGAGGGTCTCGCAGGGGGACTGGGTCTTCGCGAACTGGGATCCGGCCAAGGACTATACGACCGAGATGTACCCGAAGGGACAGTAGCGGCCCCGCATGGCGACGACTCCTGAATCGACCAGCGTCCCGCTCGCGGCCCGCGGCCGGCGCGGCGCCCGTCAGGGCGTCCTCGCCCGGCTGTGGGCCGACCGCTGGATCTACCTCTTCCTGCTGCCGACGGCCGTCCTCTACTCGCTCTACACGATCTGGCCGATCGGCGTGAGCTGGTGGTACTCGCTGCTCGACTGGAACGGCTTCGATCAGCACGGCACCTACATCGGCCTCGCGAACTACCGCGAGGTCCTGCAGGACCCGTTCTTCTGGCACGCCTTCGAGCACACCTTCGTCTTCGCGCTCATCAGCGTGCCGGTGCGGCTGGTGCTGACGCTCATCGTCGCGGTGATGCTCAACAATCCGCGCATGCCCTGGGCGTCGCTCTTCCGCACCGCCCTCTTCGTGCCGGTCGTGACAACGACGGCGATCATCGGCATCGTCATGCAGTTCGTCTTCGACCCCGCCGGCGGCCCGGTCAACCTCTTCCTGCTCAAATTCGGGTTGATCGATCGCCCCATCAACTTTCTGGGCGATTCGTCCACGGCGCTCTACACGGTGATGGTCGTCCACGTCTGGAAGTGGTTCGGCGTGACGATGATCTACTGGCTGGCGGCGCTGCAGACGATCAGCACCGAGTACTACGAGGCGGCGCGGGTCGATGGCGCCAACGCCGTCCGCGTCTTCCGGGACATCACCGTGCCGCTGCTCAAGCCGTTCGCCATCATCATCGGCGTCCTGACCTTCATCGACACGCTGAAGATCTTCGACCTGATGCTGACGATGACCGGCGGCGGCCCCTACTTCTCGACCGAGGTGATCGACATCTTCATCTACCGCGAGGCATTCGCGGCGACGATCCCGCGGCTCGGCTACGCCTCGGCCGCGGCGGTGACCTTCGGCATGCTCACGATCGTCATCGCGGTCGTCCAGCTCCTCGCCGCCCGCTACGCCCAGCGCGCCCGGAGGACGTCATGAAGCAAGGAGCCGCTCCGTCCATCCGGTCGCCACGTGGCCGGCGGCGCTGGTCCTGGTCACCCGGCATCGCGTTGCAGGTCGTCCTGCTCGTCGCCCTCTCGGCGATCTGGATCTACCCATTCCTCTGGCTCGTCTCCGCCTCGCTCAAAGGCTCGCTGGAGCTCTTCGTCAGCGGACTCGACCTCGTGCCGAAGCACTGGGAGTGGAGCAACTACAGCCGGGCCTGGAATGACGCCGGCTTCAGCCGCTACATGGTCAACAGCATCATCACGACGGCCGCGACCGTCCTGATCGTGATCGTCCGCTGCGCGCTGACCGGCTACGTGCTCGCCCGCTACTCCTTCATCGGCAAGCGGTTCGTGCTCGGCGTCTTCCTCGTCACGATCTTCGTTCCCGAGGGCTACACGATCATCGCCGTGATGGAGCTGAGCCGGCAGCTGCACCTGCTCAACTCACTGCTCGGCATCACCCTCGCCCTCAGCGCCGGCGGCCACGTCGCCGCGATCCTGCTCTACACCGGCTACTTCGCCCGCATCCCGCGCGAGCTGGAGGAAGCGGCGGTGCTCGACGGGGCGGGGTTCTTCGAGATCTTTCGCTCGATCATGATGCCGCTGGCCGGTCCGGTAACGGCGACGGTCGCCGTCCTGACCTTCCTCGGCGCCTGGAATGCCTTCTTCGTGCCACTCGTCTTCACCTTCAGCAAACCCGAGCTGCGGACGCTCGCGGTCGGCATGCTGGCCTTTCAGGGCGAACATTCGACCGATTGGTCCGGGATGGCGGCCGCGGCGACGCTCTCGCTGATCCCGGTCGTGCTGCTCTTCATGTTCCTGCAACGCTATTTCATGGAAGGCATCGCCGGGGCGGTCAAGGCCTGAGGCCACGCCCCATTAGTCCAAGGAGGGAGCGCGTGGCGCGCCGGCCGAATATCCTCTTCATCTGCACCGACCAGCAGCGCTACGACGCGCTGGGTTGCTACGGGAATGCGCACATCCAGACGCCGACGATCGACCGACTGGCGGCGGACGGCGTGCTCTTTGAACAGTGTTATGTCCAGAGCCCGGTCTGCTCGCCGTCGCGGGCCAGTCTGGTGACCGGCAAATACGTCCACAACCACGGGCTCTGGGCCAACGGCGTCACGCTGCCGGAGGACGCGCCGGTCTTCTCCAAATCGCTCGCCGACAGCGGTTACGATTGCGGGCTGATCGGCAAGATGCACCTCTCCCACTGCTTCGCCGGCCGCACTGAGCCGCGCCGCGACGACGGCTTCCGCTTCTACCAGTGGGCGCACGACACCTCGCACCGCTCCCCCGAGAACGCCTATCACCGCTGGCTGCAGGAGCGGCACCCGGAGGTCTGGAAGCAGGCGGTCGACAACGGCGAGCGGAAAAACCACGAGCCGGGCGGCTTCGACACCATTCCGACCGAGGCGCACTACAGCCATTGGGCGGCCGAGCAGGCAATCGACTTCATCGCGGACCGCCCCGATGAGTCGCAGCCGTTCGTCCTCTGGCTCAACTTCTACGACCCGCATCACCCCTTCGTCGCGCCCCAGGAGTATCTGGACCACTACCAGCCCGATGCATTGCCGAAACCGATCGGGCGGGCGGATGAGCTGGCGACCAAGCCGCCGATCCAGACCGAGGCGTCGAAGGAGAGCTACGCCGGCCATGCGCGCGGCTATCAGACCTACGACGCGCCGGAGATCCAGAAGATCATCGCCGCCTACTACGCGATGGTCACGCTGATCGACGACGAGGTCGCGCGGGTGCTCGCGACGCTCGACCAG
>JAICKJ010000048.1 GCA_025928015.1 Thermomicrobiales bacterium | reverse complement strand
TGAACTGACATTGTTCAGGACGGGAATCGCCTCGTCCGAACCTGGACAAACAGTAACCTCGCCCCAGCGACGCGGGGCGAGGAATGGTGCGCGTGGAACAACCTGTCAGTTACTGCGTCGAGAAAGTGTAGATCGTTGTCGAGTCGAACGTCTCCCCGGGCTTCAGCGTGGTGGAGGGGAATTTCGGCTCGTTCGGCGAGTCAGGAAAATGCTGCGTCTCCAGCGTGAAGGCATCGCCCTGACGGTAGATCTTGTTGCTGGTGCCAGCGAACGACCCATCGAGGAAGTTGCCGGTGTAGAGCTGGACGCCGGGCTCGGTCGTCTGGGTGGTCAGCACGCGTCCGCTGGTGGGATCGGCCGTCTTGGCCGCGACGATCAGCGACTTGTCGTCCGGGCCGGGCCGGTCCAGCACCCAATTGTGGTCATAGCCGTGCCCGAACAGGAGCTGCTCGGAGGACCCGTCGCGGATGCGCTCGCCGATCGCGTGCGGTTGCGTGAAGTCGAACGGCGTGCCCGCCACTGGCGCGATCTGCCCGGTCGGGATCGCCGTTGCGTCGGTCGGCGTGAAATGGCTGGCCATGAGCTGCATCTGCTGGGCGTAGACCGTGCCGCTGCCCTCCCCAGCCAGGTTGAAGTAGGAGTGGTTGGTGAGATTGATGATCGTGTCCTTGTCGGTCGTCGCCGTGTAATGAATCGCCAAGGAGTTGTCGTTCTTGAGCGTGTAGGTGACGGTCACCTGGAGTGTCCCCGGGAAGTGCTCCTCATCGTCCGGGCTGGTCCGGCTGAGCATCAGGGAGGCGCTGTCGGCGGTTTGGGAGGGCTTGGCGTCCCAGACATATTTGTCGAACCCGCGATTGCCGCCATGCAGCGAGTTCGGGTCGTTGTTGATCGCCAGATGGTACGTGTTCCCGTCGAGCGTAAACGTGCCCTTGGCGATCCGGTTGGCATACCGGCCGATGATCGCTCCGAAGTACGGGCTCTTGGCGACGTAGTCCTCGAGCTTGGCGAAGCCGAGCACGACATTCGCGAAGGTGCCATTGCGGTCTGGCGCCATCAACGATTGGACGATGCCGCCATAGGTGAGAATGGCGACCTCCATGCCCTTGGCGTTCTTGAGGTGGAAGCGTTCGACCGGCAGGTCGTCCAGCTTGCCCCACGGCTCGCTGGTGATGGAAACGGCACCGCTGACCGGACTGGCCGCTGGCGACGCCGCGGGTGAAGCGGATTGGGCGAGCACGCCCGGCGCGCCGCCGATCACGAACGGTGCGGCGGCAGCCGTCGAGACGAACCGCCTCCGGGAGACATGGTAGCCGGATAGCATGACGACGCTCCTTTCGCCGGCGGGCGCGGAAACCGTGTCCGTCGGGAGTGACTGACACCTGTTCATGACCCGCAGTCATTCAGCAAGCTTCATGCCCGGAATTGCTCTGTTCCACGGGCCAGGACGCGAGAAACCCCCTGCGACGTGACGGAGCAGTCCGGATCGCAGGGGGTTACGGATGGCTCGCCGGGCTGTCACCCGGCGACGGGATGCTTACGTGGTCGCGGGCGTCGCCGCCGGGGTCGCGCTGGTCGACGGCGTCGTCGACTTCTTGCCGCCGCGCTTGAGGTCGATCAGCCGGTCGATGTCGTCGGTCGCCTGCGACACCAGGTACGTCTTCAGCTCATCGCGCGTCTTGCCGTGGGCCTCGGCGATCTCCGCCAGGCTCTTGCCCTGCGCCACCTCCTTGACCAGCTCCTCGCGCGTGATACCGAGGAACCCCGCGACGCCCGCCAGATCGAGCCCGACCTGCGCCTGCAGGCCGACCTGCTCCCGCGGTGTCATCCGGCCCTTCGCGCCACGACCCCCGCGCATCACGCCGCGCTCCATGCGGCGCTCGAAGATGCCCGGCAGCCCGGCCGGGAAGTCGCTGCTGTCGATCCGCTGCTTGATCGTCGTCGCCTCGTCCGCGCTGATCAGCCCGGCCTGCTGCGCCTCATCGACCATCTGCTTCAGCGTCGTCCGGACGGCCGTGTCGACCCTGGTCGTGTCCGTATTGCCGAGATTGGACGCCAGCTTGCCGATGAAATCGTCGTAGATCTGCTTCGCGTTGCCACCCATCGCCGCCGTGCCCGATGTCCCGGTCGAGGGCGACGCGCCCGGCGTGGCCGTCTGTGCCCGCGCGATCGTCACCCCGAGCGCCGTGACCGCGCCCACCCCCATTGCGCCGGTGACGAGCGTCCGCCGGCTGATCCCCTCATGCTTGTCCATCGATGCACACTCCTTCCGTTCCAGTCGCGGCGAATCCGGCTCACCATGCCTCGTGCGCCGGCTCCTGAGTGTCACCATCGCAGAGAATGCTTATGGATGGCTGAAGAGAGCCTGAACGGGGCGTGAAAACGCGCCGACAACCACTGCGATCCGCGCTACGATGCCGGGAACAACCCACCGGCCAGATGCAGGAGCACGCGTCCCATGTCGATCGAGGACACTGACCAGCCGGACTTCGAGCAATCAGGTTTCGAGAAGCCCGACTTCGAGATCCAGCTCGCCGAGCACTTTCACGCCACGCCCGACCGGCTCTGGCAGATCGCGCCGCAGCTCGGCGTCACCCACGCCGTCACCTCGATCCCCGAGGGACCGAACGACCCGCCGCCCTGGGAGCTCCAGACGCTCCTCGACCTGAAACAGCGCTTCCGCGACGCCGGGCTCGACCTCGTCGTGATCGAGTCGGCGCCGGCCTGCATCCAGGAGCCGATCAAGCTCGGCCTGGAGAACCGCGACGCGTGCACCGGCCATTTTTGCGAGCTGATCGCGAACATGGGCCGCGCCGGCATCCCGGTGATCTGCCACAACTGGATGGCCGGGCTGGGCTGGCTGCGGACCGACATGGCGCTCGCCGGCCGGGGCGGCGCGCTCGTCACCGGCTACGACCACGCGAAGCTGGCGGACGCGCCGCTGACCGAATGGGGCGAGATCAGCGAGGATGCCCTCTGGACCAACATGGAGGAGTTCCTCCGCCGCGTCGTGCCCATCGCCGAGCAGGCGGGCGTCAAGCTCGCCGTGCATCCGGACGACCCGCCGCGCTCGCCGATCCGCGGCATCGGCCGCATCCTGACCGACCCGGACGCCTTCCAGCGAGTGATCGACACCGTGCCGAGCCCGAACAACGGCATCACCTTCTGTCAGGGCAACTTCTCGGCGATGGGCGCGGACGTCCCGGCCGAAATCCGCCGCTTCGGCGCCCAGGGCAAGATCCACTTCGTCCATTTCCGCGACGTCCGCGGCACCCCGGACAGCTTCGTCGAGACCTTCCACGATGAGGGGCAGACCGACATGGTCGCCGCGATCCGGGCCTACGCCGACGTCGGCTACCGCGGCCCCATGCGCCCGGACCACGTCCCGACGCTCGCCGGCGAGGAGAACGGCGCGCCCGGCTATGAGCTGCTCGGCCGCCTCTACGCCCTCGGCTACATCAAGGGTCTGATCGAGAGCGCTGCCCACGAGTGAGTGCGAACTGCCTCCCCTGTTGGGCCGATGCTTGACGTGGGACCTAGAATCGAGCGGGACTCTGACCAGTTGGCTCGTCGTGCCCCATCGTGTCCGTGTGGTTCGATTGTGGCCACGGCACACGATGGGTTGACTCCACGAGAGGAGTCCCGTCGATGCTCGACCGCTCTATCGCTTCCACTCGCAGCGCGGACCGTCTCCCCTACCTCTGGCTGCTGCTGGCGACGGCCCTGTTGTTCTTCAGCGGCGGACGCTGGGCGATCCCATTGGCCGCCTGGCTCGCGCCGCTGTTCCTGCTGCGATTCGTCCGCACGCATCGTCCGCTGCCGGGCCTCCTCCTGGCCTGGCTCGCCCGGGCGGCGGCCGCTGCCGTGGTCGCCCGCGGTACTTTCTTGCTGTCCGGCGCCGAGTACTACGCGGTGGTCGTGCTCGTTGCCGGGCTGACGACGCTGCCTTACCTGATCGACCGCCTTGTGACACCGCGGATCGGAGGCTTTGGCGCGACCCTGGTCTTCCCTCTGGCCTTCGTGACGTTCGAGTATCTCACCGGGTTCGGCCCGGCCGGGACCATGAACTCCCTGGCGACGACCCAGTACGGCAACTTGCCGCTCCTGCAACTGGTGTCGGTGACCGGTATTTGGGGCATCACCTTCCTGATCACCTGGTTCGCGGCGGTGGCCAACTGGGCGTGGGAACGGCAATTCGCCTGGCCCCAGGTGCGCGGCGGCGTGGTGCTCTACGCGGCCATCCTCGCCGCGGTGCTCCTGGGCGGGGGCGCCCGGCTGGCGCTCTTTCCGCCGGACGCGTCCCAGGTCCGCGTCGCGGGGCTCAGTCCCTCGCGGACGGCGGTCGCGGCGTTCGACCAGCAACTGCCCACCGCGACCCTGTCGTTGCTGCTCGCGGGTAAGGCCACCCCGGCCGACCGCGCCCATGCCCGCGCGTCCTTTGCCACGCTCGACGGTGACCTCTTGCGCGGCACCCAGCAGGAAGCGCTTGCAGGGGCCAAGATTGTCGTTTGGCCGGAAGCGTCACCGGTGGGTGGAAACATCCTGCAGGAAGACGAGCCAGCGCTGATCCGGCAGGCCGGCGCCTTGGCCCGCAAGGAGGGGATCTACCTCGACATGGGGCTGGCCGTCTTCCTGCCCTCGGGTGGCAAAGGACCCTACCTGCGGGACGAAGCCGTGCTGCTCGCGCCCACGGGACAGGTGGTCTGGACCTACGAGAAGTCCCACCTGGTGCCGTTCTCGGAGCAGGGGGAAGTCGTTCCCGGCGCCGGCAAGCTGCCTACCGTCAGCACTCCATACGGCCGGCTGGCCAACGCGATCTGCTTCGACGCCGACTTTCCCGGATTGCTGCGCCAAGCCGGGCGAGACCACGCCGACCTGCTGCTCCTCCCGGCCGACGACTGGAAGGCGATCACCCCCTCTCACGCGCAAGCGGCCACGCTGCGGGCAATCGAGGACGGCTTCTCGGAGGTGCGGGAAACGAGCAACGGGCTCTCGCTGGCAGTCGACTATCAGGGGCGTCCCCTCGCCGCCAGCAACTACTTCACGACCGACACCCAAGTCATGGTCGCCGACGTGCCGATCCGGGGCGCCCACACCATCTATGCCACGATCGGCGACCTGTTCGCCTGGCTGTGCCTGGGTGGCCTCGCGGTCCTGAGCGCATTGGCCATCGTGCGGGGCCGCCCGCGGCGGGCGACCGCCGCCCGGCCAGAGCCGCAACCGACGCTCTGAGTGCGCGTTCTGGCAACTTCGAGGGCGGCGAGGGCACTTCCATCTTTTTGAGGACCGCTCGCCAAGGAGGTACCCGCATGAATGCAGGGGCGTCCCTACACCATCACCGGCGGGTTCGCGCCCAATGGCGTGACGGGGACGCCCTCGTCGGTCCAGTGGAGCGGGGCGAGGCACATCTGGCGGGGGTTCTGCGGAGAGCCGAAGCGGGCGTGGAGCATCAGGTAGAGGGCGTCTTCGCCCAGGCGGAGGATGCTGCAATGGCCGGGGCCGTAGAAGCCGCGCTCGGGGTGCGGTTGGATAACAAAGTTCGCCGCGCCGTTGCTGACGTCGGCCAGTCGACGCTCGTTCCCGACCAGGGCGCCGACGGCGTAGAAGCCGTAGAAGCAGCCGCCGCTGTACAGGTAGACCTGCTGCCCCTGCGGCGAGACCAGCCCGCCGGCCGGCGCCTCGAGCGTCGACCAGTGGACCTTGTCGTCCTTCGCCACGCCGGGAATCGTCTTCCAGTCCATCACCCGCGCCGGGTCGAAGACCTGCCACTCGTACTGTGGTCGCGCCAGCAGCCGCACCTGGTGTGACACCTGCGTCAGGTCGTCGTCGATATCCGTCTCGACGATGCCGGTCCCCAGCGGCGGGTTCTGGACGAAATCCATGCAGAAGGCGAGCTTCAGCTTGCCGTCCTGGCCGTAGTAGACGTCCGGGTCGATCGCCCAGTCGAGATTGTCGGTCAGCACCTCGCCGGAGTCCTCGAACGGCCCGCCCGGCGTCGTGCTGTCCGCCCGCCGGATCTTGTGCCCGGCGTGCCCCTCCTTCAGGTCGTGCGAGCGTGAGTAGAGCATAACGAAGGGCCGCTCCAGCCCCGGGCGGTAGACGACGCACGGCGCCCAATGCGCCGCCTTCGCGTCCGTCTTCAGCGCCTCGCCGAGCCGCTGCCAGCTCACGAGATCGTTGGACCCGTAGAGCGGAAAAGCGGTGCCCCGATCGGGGAACTGGCCGGTCGCATAGACGTAGTAGCGGTACGGCCCGTCGACCTCGTCGGGCACGGTGAGGATGTACGGATCGCCCTGGTCCTGTCCCTCGGGGCAGAGTGGCCGAAAGAAGGCGGATTCGGGCAACGTCGTCGGCATGGTCGCTCCTCGATGTGCGCTCAAGCAGCCGGTGTCGCCACCGGTGTCGCGACCGGCGGCAGCTCCTTCGTCCAGAGCCAGATGGTGAACGTTACGCTGGCATCGCCGGCGACGAGTTCCATCTGCCAACAACCTGGGCTGGAGAACGCGACCGGCGTGCGCCTCATTCCAGAGGGCGGGGGCGCTTGGAGATCATAGTCAATCGTGCCACTGCCGCCATAGCCGATAGTGGACTCCGCGCTGATGAGCGGCTGGATATCGCTCAACGGATTCTGCCACCACGTCAGGACCATGCCCTGGAACGGGGTTGACAAGGCGTCCCGTGGCCCACTTGGGGATCCGGTCACTTCGAAGGTTCCGTTCGGCGGCAGGAACGCAGCGAGTTGATCGTTGCCGACCGCGATGGTATCCGCCGGCCCAGTCGCTATGGCGACTGAACTCACCCGGGTCGGCTGACTGGTAATGTGGCAATAGGATGGCGGCGTGGGAGAGATCCAGTCCGACGAGAGCGGCTTCGGCATGCCCTCATAGAGCCAGATCGTGAAGGTCATGGACGAGCCGCCGGCCGAGGCGGTAATGCGCCAGCAGCCGAGCCGGGAGAACTCCAGTCCCGAGGCCTGGTAGCCGGTGCTGCCGTATCCTCCCGGCACGCTGGCGACGAGCGGCGGCGCGCTGCCGCCGAGATACGTGCCGGTGACCTGAAGGTGTCCCTTCGCTCGCTGGTCATGGAACCAGAGGAACTTGACCCCGTAGCTGCCACCACCCGGCCCCATCGCCGGCATCCACGCGACCGTCCCATCTGCGCCAAACGACGCCCAAATCCCGTTCTCGCCATGAAAAACGGGACCCGGGAAGAAGCCGAGATTTCCGAACGGCGGCACGTCGCCGTTCGGGATCGTCACCGGACAGCTCGCCGGCACCTGCGATCCAACCGGCGTCCCGGTCGGTGTGCTGATCTGCGATCCGGCCACCACCGCCGGCGCCGCTACCATCGCGGCGACCGCCAGGCAGCAGGTCACGAGCAGCCGGGTTACGGGCTGTTCGAGTTGCCGTCGCGAAGAAAGAGGGATCGATCGCCGCCTCCGCATGGTTGGCCTCCCCACCGTCTTCGTGCCCATACCTCGCTCCGAGCGTCCCGCATCCCCCTCGCCCCGCACGTTTCGAACCAGCATCGATGTACGCAATCTTACCCAATAGATCGTGATAGGGTGACATCGAACTAGACCATTTTACGGAGGCTCTGGTCGTCCGGCACCGCCCATCATTGACGCACGGGACGCGCCGGCCGGGCGACGACGCGGCCGTTCGCCATCCTGGCTGCCCGGCCGGCACGCGTCGCCGAGGTCTCGGCGGAACCGGCGTGCACCGATTCCCACACATCAGGAGGGCACAGATGCGACGACTCGCGCCACTCGCGCTGTCACTGCTCGTCATTGGGGCAGCGCCTTCATCACGCTTCCCGCAATCACCCGGGCCAGCTCCGGCGCCACGGTCTACATCCAGACCGTCACCGCCTCCGGCCGGAACGTCGAGGAGCCCCTGCCCGGCGCCTGCTACCAGATCATCAACGCCAGCATCGTCGGCTGCGACGAGAACGCCGACGGCAAGGTCTGGTTCAAGGACATCGCGCCGGGCACCTACACGGTGACCCAGACGACGTCTCCGGACGGCTACCTACCGGCGGACGATTTCCAGATCACTGTCAAGGCGGGCGTCGCGGAGCAGACCTTCCCCGTCCAGGTCAAGCCGGACCTTGGCAGTGGATACGTCAATGTTGCCATCGTCTCCAAGGACGAGGCGACCGGGCAGCGCCTCACCGGCGCCTGCTACCAGATCGTCGGTTGGAGCAATGTCGGCTGCGATGTGAACGACGACGGCCAGGTCGACTTCAAGGGCGTGAAGACCGGCATCTATCCGATCGACTTCATCCGCGATCCGGCCGGCTACAGCCTCATCTCCCCGCAGCCGTCGACGATCGAGGTCAGCGCCACGGACGGGAATCCGGCGGTGCACGTCGTCACCTACCAGGCGAACGCGGGCACGCCGGCCGATTACGTCGATGTCTCGATCGTCTCGGAACAGGAGTTCACCGACAAGCGGCTGACGGGCGCGTGCTATCAGATCGTCAACTGGAGCAACGTCGGTTGCGACGTCAACAATGATGGCCAGGTCGATTTCTCGGATATCCCGGTTGGCACCTACCAGATCAGGATCGTCCAGAAGCCGGACGGCTACACGCCCATCGCCCAGCCAACCGAGCTCGTGGTGACCGACCAGGGCGGGAACCGGCTCTTCCACACCCTGTATTACCTGTCGCCGGAGCAGGAGTGTCCGACCTGCTAGCGCAACCGATGGACGTTGTCCGATGCACGCGGACCGGGGAGGCGACGTCGCCTCCTCGGTCCGCCGCGCGTAGGTAATTTCACCGACGTGGCTTGGCCGGGTGTGACAGCCAACTAGACGGTTTTACGGAAGCTGCATACACCCTCATCCGTCATCATCATTGTACGGGCGTCGCCGGCCGGGGATTGACGAATTGGTCGTTTGCTGTCCCAGCTTCCCGGCCGGCGCTCCTGTTTCGCCCCCTCCCGGGATCATCCGCCAGGCAACGAGCGCGCTGGCCAGCGCCATGCCGGCGCCGACCAGCATCACCAACCGGTACCCGGCGAGGAACGCGTCGTCCACGGACCGTTCGACCGCTGCCGCCTGGTCCGGCGGCAGACTGGGGGGAACCGTCAACGCCGCGAGACGGTCGCGCTGCGCGACGATGGCTCGCTCCGCCGGGGACGGCAGGTTCTGCTCCTGCAGGTGTCGGTCCAGCGTCTGATTGAACACCAGCGCCATCAGGATGCCGAAGACGGCGATCGCCAGCACACCGCCCGTCCGCGAGACGGCGTTGTTGACGCCGGAGGCGAGTCCTGTGTGCCGCTCCTCCACCGAACCCATCACCGTCGTGGTCAACGGCGCGACGGTGATCGTCATGCCGAAACCGAGCACGACGACCGCCGGGAAGATGGTCGTCCAATAGCTGCCGCCGGTCTCCGGCACGGCAAAGAGCGCGAAGCCAAGCGCGGCGATGGCCGGCCCGACGACGAGCGGCAAGCGCGCGCCGAATCGTTGGATCAGACCCCCGGCCGGCCGCGAGAGCAGGAACATGATCAGGATCATCGGCAGCAACGCGGCGCCGGCCGCGGTCGTCCCGTAGCCCTGCACTTGCAGGAGATTGAACGGCACGAAATAGAGCGCCCCGCCGAGCGCGGCGTAGAGCAGGAACGTCAACAGGTTCGTGCCACTGAAGACGGGCGAGCGAAAGAGTCCGAGTGGCATCATCGGCGCCGGACTCCGGCGTTCGGTGACGATGAAGGCAGCGAGGCTGGCCACGGCGGCGACCAGTGCGCCCAGCACGAGCGGATCAGACCAGCTACGTCCCGGTGCCTCGGTCAATCCGTAGACCAGCGCGCCGAGCCCAACCGTCACGAAGACTGCGCCCGGGACATCGATCCGGCCGGAAGCGGAGTCGTCCCGGCTCTCCGGCACCCGCAGGGCAGAGACGCCAAGCACCAGCACGGCGAGCGGCACATTCATGAAGAAGACCCACCGCCAGGAGAGGTGCGCGATCAGCCAGCCGCCGATCACCGGGCCGATGGCGTTCATGATCGCCGTCGCGCCCGACCAGGTGCCGATCGCCCGGCCCCGTGTCTCTTCGGGAAACGTCGCGCTGATGATCGCCAGGCTGCCCGGCACGAGCAATGCGCCGCCGATGCCCTGGATCACCCGGGCGGCGATGAGCGTGGGCAAGCTCGGCGCGAGACCGCACGCGATTGAGGCGGCGGTGAAGAGGGCGACGCCAGCCATGAAGCCCAGCCGGCGGCCGTAGCGGTCCTCCAGCGAGCCGCCGACCAGGATCAGCGCCGCGAGCATCAGGGCATACGCTTGCACGACCCACTGGACCGAGGCGGCCGTCGCGTTCAGCTCACGCTGGATGACCGGCAACGCGACGTTGACGGCGGTGCCGTCGATGAACGCCATCGCCGAGCCGATGATCGTGGCGACGAGCACCCATCGACCGACCGCTTTTTGCTGTGCCTCGGTGCAGGGAACCGCCGCGATGACGCCTTCATCGCAGGGGGCCCGGGAGATCATCGCCATCGGCTCGCCGTCGCCTTTCTCCGCTCTCGCGGCTGCCAATTGGCAAACGTTCGAGCGATGGCGACGTGAAAGGCAGATAGCGGGGGCGGCGGCGCTCGGCCACCGGCGCCGGATCAGGTCGCCTGTGTCATCCGCCAAAAAGGTCCGTCAAGGTCGACCGTGGCGAAGATCGCCTCCGCCTCTTCGATCGTGCGGCCGCGAAAGTCCGGGTCGAGGCGGTCATGATACCAGGCCCGGGCCAGTCGCCAGAGCTGGTCGAGCGTCAGCACCGCGCCACGAGCAGCGTAGTGGGCCACGCACCAGCGATTGATTTCCTCTTCCGACCGGAAGAGCAGGATCGTCGCTCAGGTGGTGATCAGGTCGTCGTACCACCGGTGAAACGGTACCGCGAAGTGCGCAACTTCGCTGTTGCCATGCACCTCGCCGGCGCGGACCTCGATGGCGACGACGTCGTCCGTGCCAGCGCACCGCGCTTCGATCCGGGCGTCGGTATCGAGCGCGGCCGGGATGCCGAGCGCGTCCCAGGCGCAGTTCGCCCAGTAGGCGCGGCCGTTGGCCCGAACGCGGAAGGCGGTCGGCACGGCCGAGAATGGGTTGGCCATGCGGATGGCGCGTGTCTCCGGGTCGAGGAAGAGGGCATGCGCCCGGTGCAGGCGCTCCAGCACGTCCTGCGCCTTCGACACCGTGACGCCGAACGCGGCCGCGATCTCGTCCGGACGCGGCGCCGTGCCCCGCGCCGCGAACGCCCGATAAGCGAAGGTGCGCACCTGCGCGTCGATCTCCTTCTCCACGTCGTGCACCTGCCTCACTCGGCGTCCGTTTCGTGATTCACCTCGGTCAGCGCCTCGCGGTTGACGGTCAGGTGCAGCGTCTCCCCGTCGTAGTTGCTGAGCGCGTGGATCGGCACTTCGAGGTCCTTGTGCCCTGCCTGACCTTCGCTGACGAGGATGAAGTGCGGGTGGATCGCGTGGATGCGGCCCAGCCGCTCGCCGTTCTCGGCAATCACGACCGTGCCGACGCTCAATCGCTGGTGGATCTGTCCCTGATCCAGGTTCTCCATGGCCCCTGCCTTTCCGGGTAAGAGTTCGCCCACGCGTCCCGGCCGGGACGCGTGGTTCAGTGTGGACCCTCCTATCATCATCCGTGCCGCCACCCATCACGGGGCGAGTATGCGCAACCGGAAAGTGCCGCCTTTGGCCAATCCCTACGCTGTCATTCTGAGCTCCGCAGAGCGAAGAATCTCTCTCGTTGTGCCCATCATGAGCATTTGCTTGGCAACGAAGGCTGCTGCGGCAGGAGCTTCCCTTCGTTCCTCCGGACATGCTTCCTTCGTCAGCATGACAGCGAGGCCGGTCGCCTCATCGAGACGACCGGCCCGGCCATGCTGATTACCGGTGAGGTTTTATCTAACGCTATGAGCGTTTCGCAGACACCTGGATCGGCACCGGGCCGTGTGCGGGCGGCGGCCCCGGCGGCAGCACCGGCTCCAGGCGGCCTTCGCGCTCGGCCGGCTTGTGCGGCTCCGGCGATCCGCCAATCGGGTGGACCAGCGCGATCTCCAGCACCTCGTCGAGCGTGCTGACCGGCATCAGCTTCAGCCCCTTGCGGACGACCTCCGGCAGCTCGGCCAGATCCTTCGCGTTCCGCTTCGGCAGGATGAAGGTCTTGATGCCGCCGCGGTGCGCCGCCAAGGTCTTCTCCCGCAGCCCGCCGATCGGCAGCACCTTGCCCCGCAATGTCACCTCGCCGGTCATCGCCACATCCTTGCGCACCGGCACGCCGGTCAGCGCCGAGATCAGCGCCGTCGCCATCGTGATGCCGGCGGACGGACCGTCCTTCGGGATCGCCCCGGCCGGGATGTGGACATGGATGACGTGCTTGTCGAAGAAGTCCGGCGCCAGACCGAGCTCGCTGGCGTGTGAGCGCGCGTAGGAGAGCGCGGCCCGCGCCGACTCCTGCATCACATCGCCGAGCTGGCCGGTCAGCATCAGGTCGCCCTTGCCCTCCATCAGGATGACCTCGATCGAGAGCAAATCGCCGCCGGCGCTCGTCACCGCCGCGCCGGTCGTCACGCCGACCTCGTCCTTCTCCTCGGCCAGGCCGAACTCGTAGCGCGGCACGCCGAGGTACCTCTGGACGTCCTTCACGTCGATCTTGAGCCGCGACGGCGGCCGGTTGCCGGCGAAGCGCCGCGCCGCCTTGCGGCAGAGCGATCCAATCTCCCGCTCCAGGTTGCGGACGCCCGACTCCTCGGTGAACTCGCGGATGATCTTCTGGATCGCCGCGTCGGTCACCTTCAGCCGCGTCGGCTTGATGCCGTGCGACTCGAGCGCCTTCGGCACCAAGTACTGCCGCGCGATCTCCAGCTTCTCCAGCTCGGTGTAGCCGGTGACCTCGATGACCTCCATCCGGTCGCGCAACGCCGCCGGGATCGGATCGAGCAAGTTCGCGGTCGTGATGAAGAGCGCCTTCGAGAGGTCGAATGGCACTTCCAGGTAGTGGTCGGAGAAGGTCGCGTTCTGCTCCGGGTCCAGCACCTCGAGCAGCGCCGACGACGGGTCGCCCCGAAAGGCGTCCGAGCCGACCTTGTCGATCTCGTCCAGCACGATCACCGGATTGCGGCTCTTCGCGTCGCGCAGCGCCTTGATCACCCGGCCCGGCATCGCGCCGACGTAGGTCCGCCGGTGGCCGCGAATCTCGGCCTCGTCCCGCACGCCACCGAGCGACATGCGGACGTAGTTGCGGCCGATCGCGCGGGCGATCGAGCGGCCAAGGCTCGTCTTGCCGACGCCCGGCGGGCCGACGAAGCAGAGGATCGGCGCGCGCAGCTTGTCGCCGGCCAGCTTTCGCACGGCAATGTACTCGACGATCCGCTCCTTGACCTTGTCCAGCCCGTAGTGATCCGCGTCCAGCACGGCCGCCGTCTGGTCAAGATCGAGCACGTCCTCCGTCTCGACCGACCAGGGCAGCTCGGTCAGCCATTCGAGGTAGCCGCGGATGACGCCGATCTCCGGCGAGTACGGGTGCTGCTGCTCCAGCCGCTCGACCTGCACCAGCGCCTTGCTCTTGACCTCCTCGGGCATGCCCGCCGCCTCGATCTTCTTGCGCATCTCGGTGGCGTACATCTCTTCCGAGGAGCCCTCGCCGAGCTCCTTGTTGATCGCCCGGAGCTGCTCGCGCAGGAAGTACTCGCGCTGCTGCTTGTCCATCCCGGCCTGCGCCTCGGACTGGATCTCGTGGCGCAGGTTGAGAACGTTGATCCGCTTCTGGATGATGACGGAGAGGCGGTGCAGCCGCTCAACCGGATCGAGAATCTCCAGCAGCTCCTGCCGCTGGTCGGCCGAGAACTCCGGCGAGAAGGCGATCAGATCGCCCAGCCAGCCGGGATCGTCGACGCTGCGGACCATCGTCAGGACTTCTTCCGGCACGTTCGGCAGCAGCGAGATGTAATTCTCGACCTGCTCGAGCACGGCGGTCATCGCCGCCTCGGCCGCGGCCGGGTCGGTCACCTTTTCGTCGTGCCGCAGCACCTGCGCGGCGATGAATGGCTCGTCCTGGAGGAACTGCTCGACCGTCCCGCGGGCGACGCCCTGGAGGATGATGTGGTCGTTGCCGGCCGGGCGGGAGATGTACTGCGCGATCTCGGCGATGACGCCGACGCTGGCGAAGACGTACTCCTCGTCCTCCAGCACCTCGCCGTCCAGCGCCTCGTCATCGGACGGCTCGTCACCGGCCGGCGACTGATCATCGGCATCGAGGCCAAGCTCGGTGAATTCGCCCGTCTCCTCGTTCTCGCGGGCGATCATCTCGGAGACGATGTCGATCAGGTCGCGGTCGAGCTGCTCGCCGTCGGCCGGCCCGGTCGTGGCGATCTTGCGCTCGGTCAGGATCAGCAGCCGGCGCGGGTCCATCCGCATCGCGCGGTCAACCGCCGCGGCCGTCTCGTCATCCTCGATCGGCAGCGGGATCGACATGTGGGGCAGCAACAGCGCCTCGTCGGAGACGAGCACGGGCAGCACCAGCCGGGCCGGGTTGCCCCGCTTGCCGCCACGGCCGCGCTTCTCCGGCGCGCCGTCGCCCTGGGGTTCATCGGTTGCAGCGACCGTTGGCGCCGCGGCCCGCGTGCGCGGTCGCCGCTTCGGCGCCTGCGCGGTCGCCTCGTCGGCGGCCGTCTCCGGCGCGTCGTTCTGGTCGCTGGGAGATTGGTGTTTCGCGTTGTCGCGAGAAGGCATGGAAGGGAATTCTCAACTTTCGGGCGGACATCGCCTGAAGCGGCGATACCCGGCAACCTCGACCGGCCGATGGACACCTGCGCGCCACCGGCCGCTCATCCCGCGCGGCGCCCGCGCGGTATCGGAACCTCGACTGGACCTGTGAGCGCGGCTCCCGGAACTTCCCGCCGGCAGTACGCGGATGGCTCGGACGCGGATGACCTTGGGGATCCTTCCCCTGAAGACGCGCGCCACACCCGGCCGGACGGGGACGTATGAATGATGGAGCCGGTGACCGCCGCGGGGCCAAACGCGGCAACGCAGAGACCTTCTACGCCACCTCGACGATCACACTCCTATTGTACCGTGAACCAACAACTTGCACCGTCGTTGGCGGGTGCGCTTCACATTGTGTGAGCGGCCGGTGGGGAGCCGGGGAGCCGGAAGGTGCGCCACGGGTGGGCGGCGGTGGGTTTCCCGTGCCGCACGAGCTTTGGACGGGGTGGGGCATGGCGGCGCGCGGCCCGTCGGGTCGCAGTCCGGGCGCGTTGGGCGGCCCGCTGGTGGCCGCCGACCTGGGGCCACGTCTCCGCCCACCGGTCGTTGGCCTCGACGACGCCCAGCACCAGCAGCGCCGCGGCGCCCGCCCACCCCCAGCGCATGCCTGGTCCCTTGAGGCACGCCTGGACGATTCCCTTGGGCGCGCTCTCCACGCAGCCGCTGCCGCGCGGCCACCCGCGCGCGGCGAAGTCCCGGTAGGCGATCTGGTGCCGCCGTGCCATCAAGTAGCCCGTGGCCTGGTCCCGTTCGGCGCTGGGTGGCAACGCGGCCAGCGCCGCCAGCACGATGTCCGGGTCGCCCTGCCGCAACTCGTGCCGCTGCGTCGCGAACCAGGTCTGCGCGGCCGCGGTCCCCTCACCAAACACCGCATTGGCCGCCGTCGCCAGATACCCGGCGGCATGGGCGAAGTCGAGCACGCGCTGGGCCTGGGGACAGTGCAGGTCCAGAAAGCCCTGGATCCACTCGGCCCCATCGTTGACGGTGACCACATCATCGGCCTGCGGCACGCCCCGCCGCACCAGCTCGCCCAGCGCTTCCTGCCCGAATGCCGCCGCATCACCCAAGGTGGCCGTATAGCTCAGCGCCGTCAGGCCGTCGGCGGTGCGCTCCCCGATCGCCGCCAGTTTGACCTCATGCCAGCCCTCGGCGATGCGCGCCACCATGCTGCCGTCCAGGCTCAGCTGCAAGGGGACGGTCGGGGCCGCCTCGCCGGTGGCCTGCGCGCCAGCCGCCCACGCTGCCTCGGTGCATGCCAGTTCCAACTGGCGCATGGTGCCGCCGGCCGCCTCGCTCAGCCGTCGCACGGTCGCCGGATGCATCGTGACACCGGTGAAATGGCGCAGCAGGTCCGCGGCCGGGGCGAAGGCGCGCGCGGCGCCCAACCGCACCGCCCCCTCGACCAACCACGGCGAGTAGCCGCTCGGCCCCAAGTCCAGCGCGTCAGCGAGGGGGGAAAAGCTCGGCCCCACAGGCCGCGCAGCGATAGCGGGGACCGGCGAGCGTCACTCGCTGGGCTTGGTCGGTGACGATGGTCCGGCGCCGGCTCCCGTTGCGGACCATCGCCCGGCCACAGGCGTCGCAGGTCGGCACTGCGGCCGGATCGTCCACGGCCAGCGCGGTCGCGATCAACTCCGCCTGCAGGACCGCCACCTGGCGCCGGGCCTCGCCCTCGATCTCGGCGAAGGTCGCCTGCGGATGGGTGGCCCGCCAGGTCCGCATCGCATCCAGCATCACCGGGGACGCACCGGGGCGGGACTCGTCGGATGACGCGGGCATCGGCTCCTCCTCTGCGCGAAACGTGGGTCCAGTCCTCCCAGCATACGCCCATCACACAATCTGCATCAGACCCGTCGTTGGCAGAGCGGAATCCAGTGCTGAGCGGGTACTCTGCTAGACTCGCTCTCACTTGGAGCTACGGTTGAGCCACGCCCGGAAGGCGAAGCAGCAGTGAGCGAGAACGAACGAGCGCCGGAGAATAGAGCGCGCCCCGGAACAGCCACGACAGCCTCGGGGTTGGCGGCGCTGCCGGCGCGGCCCGCGGGCAGCCTGACGAACGATCTGGCCAGCGATACCGACGACCTCGCCACGCTCCGGCAGCGGCTGGACCGGGCGCGCGAGCGGCTCGCGTTCTATGAATCGTTCGACCGCATCATCCAGGAGAACATCCGCCGCTCCAGCGAGCTGATGATCGAGGCGACCGAGCTCCACGAGCGGGCCGAACGCGCGATCGCCGTCCAGGCCGAGGCGCAAGCCGCGCTGGACCAGCAACGCGCCGACGATCGCGCTCATTACGCCACGCTGCTCAGCGACCTTCAGAACGAGCTGGGCCGCACGCGGGCGGCGCTCGACGGCATCACCGCCCGCGTCACCTTCGCGCTCGCCGGCCCCGCTGCCGACACGGTGGCCACCCCAGACGAGTCAGCGACCGCGAGCGCGGAATCGACCGCTGCACCGGCGCCAGCCAGCATCGGCGGCGCCCCTGCCGTGCCGCCGGCGTCGATAACGGCGGACGTTGGCGCCGCATCTGCGCTCGCGCCGCAATCGCCGCGCACCGTCGAGGTGCTCGTCCACGGTGTGCCGACGGCGCGGGTCGCGATCTCCTTTCAGAATCACCTGCGCGGGCTCGATCAGGTCTCCGAAGTCGAGGCGCGGGAGTTCGTCGAGGGGCTGCTCCGCCTCCAGGTGACCGCCTCCGGCGACCTGGGCACGAACGAGCTGGCCGGCTGGTCCGACGGCGACGGCGCCGAAACGCTCCGCGCCCTCCCCGATCTGCTCGAAATCAGCCTCCCCGGCACCACCGAGCGCTGACCCTCTTACACCACGACAAACGATTCGAGAACCGCTGTGACTCCGCGTTGCCCACGCCACCGCTTGACAGTAAATAGGTTTAGTACTATACTGAAGACCAAGGAGTTGAGATGAACACGACCAACGCACCGACCATCAGACCACCCACGAGCAGCCAGCCAGAGACCATCGGCGAGGACGTTCGCCGCGCCCACGCGATCTCGCACCGCCCCGCGGTCCTCGCCTGGATCCGGCTCATGCGCGTCTCCCACAAGATCGAACGCGCCACCGGCGAGCAGCTTCGCGAGCACGGCCTCTCGCTCTCCCGCTTCGATCTCATCAACCAGATCGGCGCCGGCGAGGGCCGCACCCAGCAGGAGCTGGCCGACAGCCTGCTCGTCACGAAGGGCAACATCCCGCAACTGCTCGACCCGCTCGAACGTGAAGGGCTGGTCGAACGACGCAAGTGCGGCCGCTGCAACCGCGTCTACCTGACCGACGCCGGCCGCGCCGTGCGCGCCCAGGTGCTCGATCCGCATGAAGCCCTGATCGCCGAGCGGATGGGCGCGCTGACGCCCGGGGAACAGCAGACGCTGCTCGCCCTGCTCCGCAAGCTCGATCACGCCCTGGAGGAACCGGCCCCATGATCGCCAAACCGCCCGCGGCCACGATCCGTCGCGCCGCGGGCCAGATGATCCGTTTTCACGATACCTTTGGAAAGGAAACACCCGTGACCAAACCCGAGAACCTGAACCTCACCGGCCTGCATCACGTCAGCAGCATCACCGCCGACGCGAAGCACAACCTCGACTTCTACACCCGCGCGCTCGGCCTGCGCCTCGTCAAGAAGTCGATCAACCAGGACGAC
>JAICKJ010000352.1 GCA_025928015.1 Thermomicrobiales bacterium | reverse complement strand
GCCGCCACGACGAGGCGGCACGCCGGCTAGCGGAAGCTTGGTCGTCCGTGGATACCGCGCTGCTCACGCCCGCCTCGCTGAGCGTGCAGGGCTGGCGCCATCAGGTTGGCGTACCTCAGGACGATCGAATCATGCTCGGCCCAGGCCGGACGCTGGAGGCGGCCCAGCTCCGCGCCGTCTACACCCGGCTTCCCCACGTCGATGCCCGGGAGTTGCCGCACATCGTCGATCCAGATCGCGAGTATGTGGCGGCCGAGATGACAGCGTTCTTGCTCGGCTGGCTGGCGGAGCTCCCCTGCCGGACGGTGAACCGACCGACGCCGACGTGCCTGGCCGGTCCCTACTGGCGGCCCGAGCGCTGGGCGCACGCAGCCGCGGCATTGGGGATGCTGGTACGCCCCGTCGAACGGGAGGAGCCGGGCGGGGCGCCGCGACCATGGGGGGCGGGGACCGTCGCCGTCGCGGTCGTCGGCGAACACTGGTACGGTCCGGTCGACGCGGCGACGGGCAGGCAGGCGGTTAGCCTGGCCCGCTTCGCCGGAGCCGACATCCTGCAGACGTTCTTTGAGCGGGGGCCCGACGGCACGCTGCGCTTCGCCGGGGCAGATCTCTGGCCCGACCTGAGCGTGCCGGCCGTCAACGCCGCTCTCCTCGGGCGGTTGCTCGACCCGTGATCCTGTTATGGGGCCTCCCCGGCGACCGACCGCTGGCGATGGTCCGGGACGCGTTGCGCCGGCGAGGATGCCGGCTGGCGCTGTTCGATCAGCGAGCGACGCCGCGCGCGACGCTGGCGCTCAGGGTCGACGAGCGGGTACACGGCTCGCTGGCCTGGGATGGGATCGCCGTCCCGTTCGCCGACGTGACCGCCGCTTACCTGCGCCCATACGACTCGCGCCGGCTGCCGGCGGTGGCCGCCGCCGGCCCCGGCAGCGCGATTTGGCGCCACGCCATGGCCGTCGAGGACGCTCTGGCAGCATGGGCCGAGGTGACCACGGCGCGCGTCATCAACCGGCCGGCGGCCATGGCGGCCAACAACTCAAAGCCCTACCAATTGGCCTGGATTCGCTCCCTGGGGTTCCAGGTCCCCGAGACGCTGATCACCACCGACCCGGAGGCGGCATTCGCCTTCTGGCAGCGGCACGGCGCAGTGGTGTACAAGTCCCTGAGCAGCGTGCGGAGCATCGTCACTCGCCTGTCGTCCGAGCACATTGCCAGGGTCGAAGACGTCGTGTGGTGCCCCACCCAGTTCCAGGCATACGTCACGGGCACCGACGTGCGGGTCCACGTGGTTGGCGACGAGGCGTTCGCCTGCCGGATCGTATCCGAATGCGACGACTACCGCTACGCCGGCCTCCGAGGCGGCAGTGTTCGGATCGAGGCGTGCGCCCTGGACGAGGGGCTGGCACATCGGTGCCGGATGCTGGCCGGCGCCATGGGCCTCCTGGTGGCAGGGATCGATCTGCGCGAAACTCCCGAGGGGGAATGGTTCTGCTTCGAGGTCAACCCGGCACCGGGCTTCAGCCATTATCAGGACGCCACCGGGCAGCCCATCGACGCCGCAATCGCGGCCCTGCTCGCACGGCCCGGCGCGTGAGCGGCCTCGCCTACGCGGGCTGGAAGTCCGGCCCGGCCGTGTCCGGCGAGCCGGGGGCCAGCGGCATCGCCATCAACCGGTGCGCCTGGACCTCGAGCGAGAACATCAGGCCGATGGCGTCGCGCAGGCGGTCAGGGGCGCCGTTCACCGCCCGGTCGAGCGATCTGAGCAGATCGCCATACGTCTCGTGGAAGAGCGCCGCGGCGATCCAGGCGGGCGATTGCTGGGGCAGTGCCGTGCTGTCCGGATCGTCCACCATGGGGAAGACGCCATCGGGGTCGAACAGGATCGGCGGGCCCTTGAACGTCCAAGCACCTTCCGCGTCCTTCGCCAACTGCCGCCCTTCCACGATCTCGCGGAACCGGAAGTAGTGGGCCAGCTCGTGGCGGCCCCCGGACGGGTCGGTCAGCGTCGTCCCTTCACCCTGGCGCACGATTTCGTGGATGGCGAGCAAGGCGCTCGCCTTGTCGGTGATCTTGTACAGCCGCCCCGGCGGCGAGCCCGGCCAACTTGCCGGGGTGAGCTGGCGGGAAGGGTCGCCGACGAAGACGTCGACGCCCGATCGTTCGAGTTCGACGATGGCGCGAGCGATCCGCTGGTAGAACCAGCCGATCGTGAGCGGCTCGTGTTCGACCTGCGTGTACGCGCGCTCGAGATGCTCGATGGCTTCACCGGAGGGCTGGGTCAGCTTGCCTTCGTGGTCGAGATCGAGACTCCGCACGTCGATCCGCCGCTCTTCGTCCCCGCCGAGCAACCGCTCCGGCACCGCGCGGTCGATCGACGCGTCCACGGCGAGGAGTTGCTCCGGCTCCTCGATGGCCATGAACACATCGCGGATCTGGTCCTTCGAGCAGCGACGAAGCGTCACGGTCAAATCCGGCCGTATGCCACCCGGCAGGTGACCGGGATAGCGCGGCACGAAGGCCGGCTTCGCGACCTCGGGTGCGCCGCCTACCGCATTGAGGAGGTTGCAGGCGAGCGCCATGTGCAGCATCTCTTCCGTCACGACCCCGCGGATGAGCCGCGCGACTTCGGCATTGCGCCCTGGCTTGATGGAGAAGAGGGCGCACAGGTACGGGGGGATCGTGGCGTGCTCAAGCTCGATAGCCAGTTGCAACATGCGGCGCAAGTTGGCGAGGTCGTCGATCGCGAAGAGCGGCGGCTCCCGTTCGCCGAGCCACCGCAGCAGCATCGCCCGCTTGGCGGGCGACAGATCGCGGGTGACCGGCATAGAATTGGGATCCTCGATCGGGAGCTCCAGCACCCGCCGAAGCATGCCCCGGTAACGGACCACGCTGGAGTAGCTGGCGAGGTCGACGATGTCGCGCATAACGGGGTAGAGGTTGGCGTATTGCTGGAGGATGGGCTGCACGTCCGCGACCCAGGTCGGGCGCTCGGGCGCCTGGTAGTCGTCCCAGACGAGGACGCTCACCGGCATCCCG
>JAICKJ010000084.1 GCA_025928015.1 Thermomicrobiales bacterium | reverse complement strand
GTGAGTGCGGTAAGCCCTCACCCCGGCGCACGAGGCGCCACCCCTCTCCCAATCTTGGGAGAGGGGTACGAGAGCTCGCTCCCCTCTCCCAGGATTGGGAGAGGGGCTGGGGGTGAGGGCGTTTTCCTCGCCCTGCTCCTCGCCCTGCTCGTGTCGTTCGTGGCGCTCCGACCGGTCGCGGCCGCGCCGGTCAACGCGGCCGGTGTCGTGATCGACTATGGCGACGGGCGCGTGACCTATGCCTATGTCCCCTTCGATGGCGAGAAGATCTCCGGCATCGAGCTGCTCAAGCGATCCGGGGTCCCGCTGCTGACCGTCTCGTTCGGCGGCCTCGGCGACGCCGTGTGCACGATCGACGACACCGGCTGCGGCATGAGCGACTGCCGCAAGCGGCTCTGTCAGACCGGCGATCCGAACTCGCCCTTCTGGCACTACCTCAAGCAAACCAAACCGGGCACGTGGACCTTTGTCGCGACCGGGCCCAGCGCGCAGGTCGTGCAGAACGGCGACATCATCGGCTGGGCCTGTGCCGGGCAGACGCCGGCCCTGCCGGCGATGACGATGGACCAGCTCATCGCCCGAACCGGCGCCGCGCCGGTCGCCCAGGCGAAAGCCGGCACGCTGCCGCCGGCCGCCGTGCTCACGACCGGCCAGCAACCGAAGCACGGCGGCCAATCGATGCGGCAATACCTCGCCGGCGGCGTCGCCCTGCTGATCGTTGCTGGCCTGGGCGGATTCGCCGTCTGGCGATCGCGACGGGTGCGCCGGGAGGCGTCCCCATGACGCTCGATTCCCGCGCCTGGCTCGCCTGGGCGGCGGCTATCATGCTCCCGCTCCTGCTCGGCCGCAATCCATACATGCTCGTCGCGCTGTTCGCGATCGTCCTCGCGGTCCGGGCCGCCTGGAGTCAGATCGCGGCGCGGCAGTTCGCCGCCTGGGGCTGGTTCCTGCGGCTCGCGCTCGTCGTCGTGCTCATCAGCGTCCTCTTCAACGTGCTGACGGTCCACGCCGGCGAGACCGTGCTCGTCCACCTCTCCGACCGCTTGCCAATCATCGGCGGAGCGCTCACCTTCAATGCGCTCGTCTTCGGCCTGCTCAGCGGCTTGGCGATCTTCACGCTCGTCCTGACCGGCACGACCGTCGCGGCGCTGCTCGACTGGTCGGCGCTGATGCGGACGCTGCCAGCGCGGGCCACCCCCTTCGCCGTCGCCGGGTCCGTCGCCTGGTCGTTCCTGCCGCAGTCCGCCGTCGCCTGGCGAGAGATCAGGGAGGCACAGGAGGCGCGCGGCCACCGGATTCGCGGCCCGCGCGATCTGCCGCCGCTGATCATCCCGCTCCTCGCCGGCGCGCTGGAGCGGGCGATGACGATGGCCGAGTCCCTGGAATCCCGCGGCTTCGGTGCCACAGGCACTTCTTCTCAAGTTCATGGGTTGGCGACAGCGCTGGCATCCGCCCTCGCCGCGCTCGCTGCCTTCGCGCTCGCCAGTGGACGGCTCGTCCTCGGCGCGGTCGCCGGTGTCATCGCGCTGGCCGGGTTCGCGTTCGCCTGGCGCGGCGGCACGCCTGGTGTCGCGCGGACGCGCTACCGGACGCGGCGCTGGCGCCGGGCTGACTCAATCATGGTCGCCGGCGCGGCCACCTCCGCGCTCGTCACGCTCGTTCGCCTGCAGACCACGCCGGCCGGGCTCCACTACGAGCCCTATCCGGTGCTCGCCGCGCCCCACGTCGATCTCGTCCTCCTGTTCGGGCTCGCGCTCTTGCTCGCGCCCGCCTTCCTGCTCCCGGCGGAGGTGCGCCGGTGATTGCAACCCGCGCGGTCGCGCCCATCGCCAATCTTGACCGGGTCAGCTACCGCTATCCGGCGGTCGCCTCGCTGGCGCTGGACGACGTCCGCTGGCGGGTGCCGGAGGGCGCGTTCGTCGTCGTCGCCGGTCCGTCCGGTTCGGGCAAGTCGACCCTCTTGCGCTGTTTGAACGGGCTCGTGCCCCATTTCAGCGGCGGTGAGCTGGCCGGCCGCATCGCGGTCGCCGGCGAGGACGCCCTCGTGGCCGGTCCGGCACGGCTGTCACGCGCGGTCGGCTTCGTCTTTCAGGACCCGGAGGCCCAACTGCTCACCGGCCGGGTCGATGACGAGCTGGCCTTCAGTCTCGAACAGCACGGCGTGCCGCCGGTCATCATGCGGAAGCGGGTCGAGGAGATGCTCGACCTGCTCGGTATTGCCCATCTGCGCGACCGCGACCCGGCAACGCTCTCCGGTGGCGAGCGGCAGCGGGTGGCGGTTGCCGCCGCGCTCGCGCTCCATCCCCGCCTCCTCGTGCTCGACGAGCCGACGAGCCAGCTCGATCCGTGGGGCGCGGAGGACGTGCTGACCGCGCTGACCCGACTGAACGAGGATTTGGGGCTCAGCATCGTGCTGGCCGAGCACCGGCTGGAGCGCGTGCTGAGTCACGCCGACCAGCTCCGCTTCATCGAACCGAACGGGGATGTGCGCGAAGGACCGCCGGAAGCGGTCGCGCGGGAGATCGACCCGATCGTTCTGCCGCCGGTGACGCAGCTCGGTCGCGCGCTCGACTGGTCGCCGCTGCCGCTGACGATCAAGGCCGGACGGCCCTTCGCCCGTTCGCTTGATTTGACTGATAGCCCTGCGCCACCAACCGTTGAGCCCGTCGGTGAGGTCGCATTCGACGTGCGCGGACTGACACTGGCGCACGATACGCGAACGGTGTTGGAGGCGATCGACCTGCCGATCCATGCCGGTGAGCTGGTGGCGCTGATGGGCCGCAATGGCAGCGGCAAGACGACGCTGCTCCGCTCCCTCATGGGTTTCCACCGGCCGCAATCCGGGCGCATCATGCTCTTCGGCCGCGACGTGACCGGCGCGGAGCCAGCGGAGATCGGCCGCACGGTCGGCTACCTGCCGCAGCAACCGGGGACGATCCTCTTCGCCGAGCGGCTGATTGACGAGTTGCGCTTCACCCTCAAACACCGGCCCCAGAGCCGGGCGGGCATTGTGGAGACCCTGGATCGCCTCGGCCTGACCGGCCTGGCGGAGCGCCATCCCCGCGACCTCAGTGGCGGCGAGCGGGAACGGGCCGCGCTGGCGGCGATCCTGGTCGGCTCGCCCCGCGTGCTGTTGCTCGATGAGCCGACGCGGGGCATGGACGCCTGGCGCAAGGCCGCGCTCGGCGAGCTCCTGAAAGACCTGCGGCGGGAGGGCGTCGCGGTCGTCCTGGCGACGCACGATGTCGAGCTGGTCGCCCGCTACGCGACCCGGGTCGTCCTGCTCGGCGACCGGGAGATCGTCGCGGACGGCCCGCCGGCCGAGGTGCTGGCCGGTTCGCTGACCTTCTCGACGCAGGTCAACAAGCTCTTCGGCGGCGCGTGGCTGACCGTCGATCAGGTCCTCGCCGCGGCGCATACAGTGTCATTCTGAACTCCGCAGGCCGAAGAATCTCTCTCGTTCATGCCTATAGGTACGTTTGTGTTGGCGGCGGACGCCGCTGCGGCGGGAGATGCTTCCCTTCGGTCAGAATGACAGCGGAGGGTGTTGGCGGGGGGAACGGGAATGGCGGCGAGACAGGCGGCCACACCGGGTCGCCCCGACAATGTCATTTGCCTCGGCGCCATTCAAAATGACAACGATTGCGTGATCCCCAGCCGGCTTCAGCCGGCTTTGTTGGTTGAGCGCGGGGCTTGAGCCCGGCGACGCGCTATCGCCGCGTCGCGCCGGCGGATTGCCGGATCACGGCCAGCTTGCCCGGCTCAACGGAGGGCGCGGACGCCCGCTCGGCCTGCTGCAGCGCGCCGTCGTGGTACTTGTTGTTCGGGTCCCAGAGCATCCAGCCGGAGGTGCCGACGTCCTCGGCCGCGTCGATCTGGGCGCGCACCTGCTTGTCACCGTAGGGCGTCATGTTGAAGAAGCTGAAATCCTGCAGCCAGGGCCGCATCTTCAGCGCGTCGCCATCCAACAACCTCTTGCCGGCGGTCATCGTGATCTCGACCGTCTCGTAGGGATAGTCGTTCGGCTCGCCGTTCAGCCCCATGTTGCCCGTGTCGAAGTGCGACGGGTAGATCATCGGGCTGAGGTAATCGACGTAAGGAGCAAGCTCGGCGAAGTTCTGGCCGATGCCGATGTCGTCGTTCGTCAGCACCGTGTAGCCGAAGACGTCGGCCGAGAGCTTGCCGCCGAGCGGCCACAGCTTCTCGTCCGTCATCTTGAGGAAGCCGGTGATCGCCTTCACCCGGTGCGCCTCGTCGTTCGGCATCCCGAGGTCCACGCGCGAGAGGTCGCCGTCGGTCGGGAAGCGAACGTAGTCGTACTGCACCTCATCGAAGCCATGCCGGATCGCCTCGACCGCCAGATCGGAGTTCGCCTCCCAGAGCGAATGGTCGGCCGGGTTGACCCAGGCGACGCCGTTCATGTCGCGCCAGACGTCGCCGGTGGTGTTGTCGAGGATCGCCAGGTCCTTGCGGTTCTCGGCCAGGACGCTGTCCTTGAAGACGACCAGCCGGGCGATCGTGTAGATGTGATGCTCTTTCATCTGCTTCAGCAGCTTCGGCAGGTCGAGGATCGGCGTCACCGTGCCGGACTTCTTGAACAGCGCGACGTTCGTGTCGTAGTAGACGGCCTCTTCCTTGATATCGATGACGACGGCGTTCAGCTCGGTCGCGTCGATCATCTTGACCAGCCGGTCGATGTCGGCCTGCGTGTTGGAGATCGTCGGGTTCAGGTAGACCGCCTTGATCGGCTCCAGCTTCAGCGCGACCGAGAGCGGCGCCGCGCCCTCGATCTTCGCCGTCGTCTCGCCGTAGCCCGAGGCGAAGACATCGACCGCCGCGACGTTCGCGGTGTCGCTCTTGAAGGAGAAGAGGCCGTCCTTGCCGGTGATCTTCACCTGCGTGCCGGCGACGACCCGCGCGCCCCGGATCGGCTTGCCGGCCGCGTCCGTGATGGTGCCCTCGATCGGTTTGGCTGCCGTTTTGGTCGCGGCCGGCGTGCCGGTGGCCGGAGAGGATGTGGCTTTCGGCGCCGGGGTCGCGGCGTGCGCGGGGGTGGCGGCCGGTGTGCCTGCCGCCATCGCGACCTCGTTTGGTGCCGCCGGCGGTGGCGCGGCCGGTTGCAGCGTGACCCGCTGCCGACCGCCGTTGGCGCCATCGAGCACGCCGGCAACCTCGCCGTAGCCGCTGCGGGAGATCGTCATCGAGCGGGCGTCATTGGGCGCGCGCAGCGTCGCCGCGCCGGCTTGATCGGTCATGACGACGGTCGTGCCGACCGCGATCTCCGCGCCGGCGACCGGTTGCCCGAGCTCATCGACAACGCTCAGCGTGATCGTGCCCGGCGTCCCATTGCTCCGCTGCACGGCGACCGTGACGCCGAGCGCGATGAGCGCGACGGCGAGGATCGAGCTGTACCACCAACTGACCTTCGGAAGGCGGCGAGTCCCGTTCTGGGCGGGGATCAACGTCGTCGGCAGGCGCATAGTCACGGGGGCAGCTCGTCCTGTCTGGGCAGCGGGCGCGTGGAACGCCTCGCACGATCCGGGCGGGGCGGTGGCAGGGGTGGAGCAGGCATCGGTGTTCCTGCTCAATCGTGGTTCCGCGGCCATGGTACCACGCGACCTCAGGCGTCAGATGGCCAAAGCGCGGCCGTATCGACGTGGAGTTGTCCGGATTCGGAGACCGTCACCGGCGCGAGCGCGAACGGCCCGGCTGGCGACGAACCGATGAAATAATGCGTGCTGCCCCGGCGGGCGACATCGCCCAGTTCGGCCTGTCGCCGCGCCGAGGGCCTGGCCGAACAAAAGAGGAGTTGATAGTAGCCGCCGACCTGCGGCACTCGTGCCGGATGGTGCTGCCGGTCCAGATCGCCTTGTCGTCCCAGCTCCCCGCCGGATCGTGACGCAGCGCGATCGGACATGCCGTCCATGGCACGAGGTCGTCGGAGACGGCGTGGCCCACCTCCGCCTGCCAGTGCCGCATCTCCGGATCGGGTAGCGACCGCGGCGCGCGCAGGTCGAAGAGGCGATAAGGCTCGCTGGGTTCGCGCGGCGCGAACCAGAAATCCCGGAGCTGGTGATCGTCGGGGATGAGGACCAAGCGCTAGTAACCCCGGCTCTTGTCGACGACATTCAGCAGCGGGTCGCCGTGCTGATAGCGCAGCAGGTTCTCCTTGAAGATCTCGACGCAGCGCCGCTCCTTGCGCGCCGAGGCGCCCGCCAGGTGCGGCGTCATCAGCAGATGCGGCGTGTCCCAGAGCGGGTTGTCCGCCGGCAGTGGCTCCTGCTCGGTGACGTCCAGCGCGGCGCCGGCCAGTTTGCCGTTCTTCAGCGCCTCGATCAGCGCGTCCTCGACGACGATGCCGCCACGCGAGACGACGATCAGGTACGCATCGTGCTTCATCCGCGCCAGTTGCTCGGCGCCGAGCATGTGGTGCGTCTCCGGCGTCAGCGGCGCGGTGACGACGACGATATCGGACGCGGCGAGCAGATCGTCGAGCCGGCTCACCGGCCAGACCTCCTCGGCCAGCCCGGCGCCATCGACCGCCTGCGCGTCGACGGCCAGCACCTTCAGGTCGAAGGCTGGCGCCCGCTGGGCGACACCCCTGCCGAGCGCGCCGAAGCCGATGATGCCCATCGTCAGCCCGCCGATCTCCCGCGCCGTGCGGTAGAGTGTGCCGCGCTCCCAGTGGTGACGGCGGTCCTGGTCGATCGACTCGGGGATGTGCCGGGTCAACGCCAGCAGCAGCGCGAACGTGTGCTCGCCGATCGAGGGGCCATGCGCCCCCCGTGTGTTAGTCAGGATGACGTCGCTGTTGACCAGCTCCGGGATCTTGGCAACGAACTCCACGCCGGCGCTGGAGGCCTGGATCCACTTCAGCTTCGGCGCGATCTCCACGATATCCCGCGACGGATGGCCGTAGAGGATGTCGACGTCGGCCGCGTCCTCCTTCGTGATCTTCCCGGGCTCGACGACGCGAATGCTCACGTTCGGCACATCGTTGAGGAGATCGAAGAAGTTCTCGCCCTCGTGGGTGGAGAGCAGGATATTGAGATGGTTGTTGGACATACCGGGGCTTTCCCTCGCTGCGCGACATCCTGATGACGCGGGCCGATCCGAATCCGGCCCGCTCGCATGCCGCTAGTGTCAGGGAGGTGACGCATCCGGGCAAGTGCCGGCGCCACTTGTATGGGCTGCCGGCTCCCCGGATACTGGACACACTGCGAGAAACCCGTCGAAATGCCGGTCCGGCAAGGGAGGAGCGCGAGATGAGCCAGAAGGATCCGCAAACGATCACGTTCAACGTCGCCAGGCGATCGTTCGGCTCCGTCGATGGTCAGGCGGTCGAATTGTTCACGCTGACCAACGGCACGCTGGAGGCCAACATCCTCTCCTACGGCGCCATCATCCAGGCGATCCACGCGCCCGACACCAAGGGGAACAAGGCGAATGTCGCGCTCGGCTTCGCGACACTCGACGACTACCGCAAGTCACGCGGCCACTTCGGCGCGATCGCCGGCCGGTACGCGAACCGCATCGGCGGCGCGTCATTCGAGCTGGACGGCCATCGCTACGAACTGCCGGCCAACAACGGCCAGAACACGCTCCATGGCGGCCCGAACGGTCTCGACAAGCAGGTCTGGAAGACGGACGCCGAGGTGACCGGCGACGGCGCGATGGCGACGCTGCATCACGTCAGCCCGGATGGCTACAATGGCTTCCCCGGCAATCTCGACATCACCGTCACTTACACCGTCATGTCGGCCAACGCGCTGCGGATCACGTACGAGGCGACGACTGACAAGCCGACCGTCCTCAATCTCACCAATCACAGCTACTTCAATCTGTCCGGCGAGGGGACCGGTACGGCACTCGACCACGAGCTGATGGTCGAGGCCGACACGTACACCGTAACGGACGCGGAGTCAATCCCGACCGGCGAGATCGCCTCCGTTGACGGCACGCCGCTCGATTTCCGGCAATCGACGGCAATCAACGATCGCATCCGCGACGGCTCGTGCAGCCAGCTCGTCTTCGGCATGGGGTACGACCAGAACTACATCATTAGACGCGAGAGCGACGGCGCTCTGGTACGCGCCGCGCGGCTGAAGGACCCGAAATCGGGCCGGCACCTCGAAGTCCACACGACCGAGCCCGCCGTGCAGTTCTATTCAGGCAACCAGATCGTCGGCACGCTGGTCGGCACCAGCGGCCGTCTCTACCGTCCCGGCGACGGCCTCTGCCTGGAGACCCAGCATTACCCCGACTCGCCGAACCACCCGGACTTCCCGTCCACGGTCCTTCGCCCTGGCGAGACCTACCAATCGACTACGATCTACACCTTCGCCACCGGATTGTAAGGTCGCGATCCACCAGTGTAGGGGCCGACCTTGCTGTCGGCCTATCAGGCGGTCGTCTGGGAGGGCCGAGAGCGAACTCGCCCCTTCCCCGCGCTTCGCCACCAACTCGGCGTGCTGTGGTCGGGCAGCGCGGGCGGACACCAAGCCCGCCTCGACACGATGCGTCGTGTACGGAAGCGCTTTCCGGGGAAGAACTCCCCTCTCCCAATCCTGGGAGAGGGGCTGGGGGAGAGGGCCGCTAGTACCGCACCATCGGGCCGGATTCGGCCTTGGCGCTGACGTCCTCGATCGGCTGCTTGCGCTCGGCCGCCTTCCAGTTCAGCTCCTCGATGTCTGTGCCGAGGCCGGCGAGCATGTACTTCAGCTCGCTCGCCATCGCGCAGAACTGGAAGCCCTGATCGATCCGCATGTTGACCGCCTGCGCGCTCGTGCAGTGGATGCCCGGCGCCACATTGTGCTTGCGGCAGGCGTCGCGGACCCGCATGATCGCCTCGACCACCTGCGGATTGTCGCTCTCCAGCGGCGTGCCGAGACCGAGGCCCATCGACGCGGCGAGGTCGTTCGGGCCGATGAAGCAGGCATCGACGCCCGGCGTGCTCAGGATCTCGTCGACGTGCTCGACGCCCTCGATGTGCTCGATCTGGAGCACCAGCAGCACCTGCTCGTTCGCCGCCCGGTAGTATTCGGCCGCCGAGGTGCCGAAGCTGACCCCGTGCCGGCCGCCGCCGACGCTGCGGTGGCCCTCCGGATGGTAGCGAGACGCGGCGACCGCCTGCTCCGCTTCCTCCCGGCTATTGACCATCGGCACGACGACGCCCCAGGCGCCGGCGTCGAGCACGCGCTTGAAGTTCTCCGGCGTGTTCCACGGGATGCGGACCATCGGCGCGACGCCCGAGTTGCTCATGGCGACGAACATCTGGGTCAGCGTGCGGATATCGACCGGGTTGTGCTCGGCGTCGACGACCAGCCAGTCGAGCCCGAGGTTGCTGACGTACTCGGCCGATTCCGGCGCCGGGATCGAGAGCCAGGTGCCGACGGAGGGCTCTCCGGCCCGCAAGCGCTTCTTGACGTGATTGACATGCATGGCAGTCTTGCTCCTGCATTGAGAACGACGATCGCCCAACACCCGCACGGTAGCACTGTTTGGGTATGCGCGAAAGTCATGTCCCGGGTTCGATCGAATCGTGCGTCGGACAATGTCGGACATGTGGAGCTACAATGCGCACATGCCTGTCGGACTGCAGATCGAGCGCTTGTATTGGGACGAGTGGAATATCGACCATATCGCGAAGCACGACGTGATGTCGGAGGAGGCAGAGGAGGTCGTTGCCGGTGACCCGGTCGTGCGGGCGACGTACAAGCAGCGGTTTCAACTGATTGGGCCGTCGCTCTCGAACCGCATATTGTCGGTCAACGTTGGACAGGTGCCCGGCTACCCTGGCATCTATTACGTCTTTTCAGCGCGACCCGCCAGCCGAAAGGAGCGGAGATTCTATGCCGAGCAAGCGGAGATTCTATGCCGAGCAAAAGGAAGGCCGCATAACATGACCAGGAAGAAGCCATCGGCGGATTTGGGGTATCCGACCGAACCGCACGGGCGTATCCCGTCGTTCAACAACATTGAAGAAGAGGCGGCGTTTTGGGATACGCACGACGTCACGGATTTTCTGGAGGAGTCCCAGCCTGCCGAACTGGACGTCGGGCCGGAACTCGCCGAAAAGCTGACGCTGCGACTGGAGCGGTCGGACCGGGAGGCACTGATTCGACGCGCGCGTCGGATGGGGATCGGCCCGTCGACCCTCGCACGCATCTGGATCAAGGAACGGCTGCATGCGGGCGTAGATTCCTGATAGGAGACAGTAAGACGATCGCCACACGGCCCGTCGGGGGCAGGTCCGTGACGCCTCAGACGGGTCGATTCTTGTGCGTAGATTGGGCTCGAATCGACAGATGGCCCGGTCTTTGCGACAATTGATCCCGCTTCCAGCGAGACAGGCGCGTGAAACCACGGTCGGAGCCGTGACGAGCAAGTGAGCGAGAGACGACCCGGCGGTGGTCACTACGTCACGGACGTGCGCGTGGAGCCGCCAGCGATGGCCCCTGAACGGCGGATACGCCGCGCCCCTCGGTGGAAACAGGTCGTTGTCGGTAGTCAGGGACAGGAGGAATTCCATGTCGGACGAACGGGCACAACGGTTGATCGCCGAGGCGAAGACGCTTCGCTACTCCCGGCGAACTGTGCTGAAGCGAGCAGCGGCGCTCGGTCTCTCCGCTCCGGCCATCGCGGGCGTCCTCGGCGCCACCGGCCACGCCGCGGCGGCCCAAAGCGGCACGCCGGCGGTCAATCTCGGCGGCAGCCTCAACATCCTCCAGGGCACCTACTTCGTGCCCGCCGCGCAGGACTTCTTCACCAAGCAGGCGAAGGATTGGGGCAAGCAGAACGGCGTCGACGTCACCACGGACTACATCAACTGGCCGGACCTGCAGCCGCGCACGACCTCGGCGGTCCAGGCCGGCTCCGGTCCGGACATCGTCGAGATGTGGCCCGGCATTCCCTATCTTTTCGCCGACAAGCTGGTCGATATGACAGACCTCGCCGAGAAGTGGGGTCAGGCCAATGGCGGCTATTACGACTGGGTGACCAAGACCGCTTCGGTCAACGGCCAGTGGAAGACCATGCCGCACGGCACCTCCTCCATCGCCGTCATCTACCGGACCGACCTCTTCAAGGCAGCGGGCTACGACACGTTCCCGGAGACCTGGGAGGACTTCTTCAAGGCCGGCAAGGCGCTCAAGGCGGCGGGGCATCCGCTGGGCCAGGCGCTCGGCCAGAGCCTCGGTGACCCGCCCTCGTTCTGCTACCCGTACATGTGGTCGTACGGCGCGATGGAGGTCGAAGCGGACGGCAAGACCGTCGCCTTCAACAAGCCGACCTTCGTCGACGGCATGAACACGTTCATCCAGGCCTGGAAGGACGCCTATGACGGCACCGGTCTCGGCTGGGACGATACTGGCAACAACAGCGCCTACCTGGCCGGCCAAATCTCGGCGACGCTCAACGGCTCGTCGATCTACCTCTCGGCCAACGACCCGACGTCGAAGGATTCCAACCCGGAGCTGGCGAAGAATACGAACTGCGTGCCGTTGCCGAAGGGGCCGACCGGGCAGTTCTGCAACCTCGGCAGCCGGTCGATGGGCCTGCTGAGCTACTCCAAGAATCAGGACGCGGCCAAGGCCTTCCTCGGGTGGTTCTTCTCGATCGACAACTACAAGGCGTGGATCGAGGCCTACAAGGGGTACATCATCCCGACCGGGCCGACGCTGGCGACGGAACCGGTCTACACGTCGGATCCGAAGCTGAAGGCGTTCATCGAGGTCGCCAAGTACGGCCGCAACCAGGGCTACGCCGGCCCCTCCAATCTCAAGTCGGCGCAGGCCGCGGCCAACTACGTCATCGTCAACACGTTCGCCAACGCCGTGCAGAACGGCGACGCGAAGTCGGCGATCGAACAGGGCGCCCGCCAGCTCGAGCGCTACTACGGTCGATAAGAGCTCTCAGCCCGGCGAGAAGGGCGACCACACGGGGATCGCCCCTACCGGAGAACCGCATCCTGGTAGGGGCAGCCCCACGTGGCTGCCCTCGCCGGCCATCCGCCCCCTCTCCCAGGGTTGGGAGAGGGGGTGAGGGCAGACACAAGGACACGCGCCGATGAACGCTGTTCCCGCGCAACCGGAAGAATTGAGCCAGAACCAGGCGCAGGGATACACTGTCGCGCGCTCCTTCTGGCAGAAGGAAGCGGTGCTGGCCTACCTCTTCATGGTGCCGGGCGCCCTCATCCTGCTCATCTTCATGGCCTACCCGTTCTTCTATGGGCTCTACATCTCGATGACCGACCGTTTTGTCGGCATCCCGGGAAGCCATTTCATCTGGTTCGAGAACTATCGCTACCTGCTCGACGACCCGGTCTTCCGCAAGGTCGTCCGCAACACCTTTGTCTATTCCTTCGTCACCGTCCCGTTCAAGCTCGTGCTCGGGCTCGGCCTGGCGCTGGTCCTCAATCAGCAGTTCCGCTTCAGTCGCTTCTTCCGGGCTGGCCTGCTGCTGCCGTGGATCGTGCCGACCGCCATCAGCACGCTGGCCTTCCTGATGCTCTATAACGGCACGCTGAGCCCGATCTCCTGGGCCTTCCGCCACCTAGGGCTGATGAACGGCAACATCAACTTCCTTGGCGATCCGGTGAACGCGATCATCTCCATCTGCGTCGCCAACATCTGGCGCGGCGTGCCCTTCTTTGGCATCTCCATCCTCGCCGGTCTGCAGGCCGTGCCGGACGACCTGCACGAGGCGGCCGCGCTCGATGGCGCCGGCGCCTGGCGCCGCTTCTGGGCCGTCACCTGGCCGGTGATCCGCAACATCGTCCTCATCTCGACGCTCTTCTCGATCATCTGGACCTTCGCCGATTTCCAGCTCATCTACGTCCTCACCAAGGGCGGGCCGGCCAACTCCACCCACGTCTTCGGCACCTATTCGTACCAGACGCTCGGCGTGACCGATCTCGGCACGGCGGCGTCGATCTCGCTCTACATGTTCCCGTTCCTCGCCGTCTTCGCCATCATCCTGCTCTTCTACGTCCGCCGCGAGGACTAGCGATCAATTCCGGAGGGACACGCGCATGGCCATGGTCGGCTCGAACCGCATGCAGAACCGGTGGATCCAGCTCTATATCCCGCTGATCTTCTTTCTGCTCTTCCTGATCTTTCCGTTCTACTGGATGCTGATCGTCTCCCTGAAACCGGACGCCGATCTGCTCAACACCAAGCTCAACCCGTTCCTGCTCTACCACGTCACGATCGGGCACTACACCTATCTCTTCACCAACACCAACTTCGTGCGCTATGTCTGGAACACGATGGTCGTGACGGTCGGCTCGACCGTGCTTTCGCTCTTCTGCAGCATCCTCATTGGCTACGCGCTCGGCCGCTTCCGCTTCCGTGGCGGTGGGTTCCTGGGTTCGGCCATCTTCCTCGCCTACCTGGTGCCGCCGACGCTGCTCTTCATCCCGCTCTCGCAAGTCGTCACCAAGCTCGATCTCTACAACAAGTACTGGGCGCTGATCCTGACCTACCCGACCTTCCTCATCCCGTTCGCGAGCTGGCTGCTGATGGGCTACTTCCGCACCATCGCCCGCGATCTGGAGGACGCCGCGATGGTCGACGGTGCCTCCCGCCTGCAGGCGATGCGGACGATCGTGTTGCCGCTGGCGATGCCGGGCGTGCTCTCCGCCGGCATTTTCTGCTTCACCCTCGGCTGGAACGAGTTCCTCTACGCGCTCGTCTTCATGGGCTCCGGCAACATGAAGACCGTCCCGGTCGGCGTCGTGACCGACCTGATCCGGGCCGACGTCTACTTCTGGGGCTCGTTGATGGCCGCCGGCATCCTCGGCTCGGTGCCGGTCGCGATCGCCTACTCGTTCTTCGTCGACAACTACATCTCCGGCCTCACCGCCGGCGCGACGAAGGGATAGACATCTTCTCCCGCAACGGGGACACGCAACAGCAGGGGGTCACGCGGCCCCCCGCTGTTGCGCTTGGTTCGTGCGTTACTCGCCGGTGACAGGCCCGATGATGGTGTCCACTTGCCGGACCGTGTCACACGGGAAGCCGCCGCGGTGGGCATGCTCCCGGATCGACTCGACGTCGGGTGCGACGTAGACGCAGACGAGCGCGTTCTCCGTCACATAGCTGTGGTCCCATTGAATCGCGACGCCGCGCTGTCGCAGGTCGCCTAGCACGTCGTTGGACTTCGCGGCGATGGCCTGCCACTCCGCGGCGCTCAACTGGCCGGCATTGGGCAGGGTCCGTTCGATCAAATACCT
>JAICKJ010000270.1 GCA_025928015.1 Thermomicrobiales bacterium | reverse complement strand
GTGATGCCGGGTTTGCTGGACCATCCTCCCCGGCATCCCGTACATTGACGGGAGCAATGGAGGAGTTATCGTCGCGCGACAATTCGCCGTCGCCGATCGCCAGGGGTGCAGGATGTTTTTGCGGCTACTGTTGCTGTTGCAATTGATCAGCGTAATGGGCCCGGGGGCCTCGTCAAACGCGGATGAGCCCGGTGGCAACCTGGGTGGCGAACGGTTCGGCAAGGTCGTCCAGGTCGCGTTCTACCTCGGCGTCATCATCCTGATCGTCATCGTCGTGATCGGCATCCTTTCCATCGCCGGCGACTTCAAGATGGACCACCTCGATCCGCGCACATAGGACCCCCAATGGGTGTACAACAGAGCCGGGACGCGCAGCGCGTCCCGGCTCTTTGCGTCCTCCGGACGTCCGTCAATGACACCAGGGACACGAACCGGAGCAATGTCCAGCGGCATGCCTCCAACCACATTCCTCTTCGCCGACATCGCGGGCGGCGCGCGCCTCTGGCAGCATGATCACCGCGCGGCGGCGCGTGCCGTCGAGCAATACGAAGGCATCCTGCGCGATGCCATCAGCCAGGGCGGCGGCGACGTCTTCAAGACGGTCGGTGACACCGTCTGCGCTCGCTTCGCCGATCCGCATGGCGCGGTCCGCGCCGCGTTGCTCGCCCAGCGTGCCATCGCCGGCGCGACCTGGCCACCCGGCGCGGAGGTCCACGCCCGAGTCGCGCTCCACAGCGGGCAGGCGGTCGAGCGTGGCGGTGACTTCTTTGGACCGCCGGTCAACCAGGTCGCCCGGCTCCTGCAAGCCGCTCACGGCGGGCAAACACTGCTCTCCGACACCGTCTACGCCCGTCTCATCGGCCGATTGCCGGAGGACGCGACCTGCCGCGACCTCGGCCGACATACCCTGCGCGACGTGCAGGCGCCAATCCGCATCTTTCAGCTCGATCCCCTGGGGTCGGCATGCGACTTCCCGCCACTCGCAACGCTGGAATACGATCCACAGAACCTGCCCGCCCAGATGACCTCTTTCATCGGCCGGGAAACGGAATTGAATGCGCTCCGGGACCTCCTGACGCGGGACGATATCCGGCTCATCACACTCACCGGTCCGGGCGGCGTCGGCAAGACGCGGCTGGCGCTCCAGCTCGCGACGGAATCGCGGGAGCGCTTTCCTGACGGCCGGTTCCTCGTCCAGCTCGCCGCGACATCGCAGGCCAGTCAGGTCGCTCGGACGATCGCCGACACGCTGGACATCCGGGAGGCGCGTGAGGACGCGTTGCCGGTAACGATCAGCGAGTGGATCGCGGATCGGTCACTGCTGCTGATCCTCGACAATTTCGAGCAGGTCCGCGAGGCGGCGCCCCTCGTCGGACGCCTGCTCGCCGGTTGTTCCCGGCTGACCGTGCTCGTCACCAGCCGGGTCCGGTTGCGCTTGACCGGCGAGCAGGAGTACGAGGTGCCACCGCTGACGATGCCGGCCCACGCCAACACTCCGATCGAGGAACTGGCGCGGATCGAGGCCGTGCAACTCTTCGTCAATCGTGCCCGGGCCACGCGGCCGCAGTTTGCGCTGACCGCGGCGAACGCCCCTTCACTCGCCGGCATCTGCCAGCGGCTGGACGGTCTGCCGCTGGCGATCGAGCTGGCCGCTGCCCGGAGCAAGCGCATCCCGCCGGAACGCATGCTGGACCAGCTCGACGACCGCTTCGGCTTCCTCACCCAGGGCAGCCGCGACCTGCCACCGCGCCAGCAGGCGTTGCGGGCCGCGATCGACTGGAGCTTCGACCTCCTCTCGCCGGAGCATCAAGCGCTTTTCCAGCGTCTCGGCATCTTCGCCGGCGGATTCACGCTCGATGCCGCCGAGGAAGTATTGAATCCGGCGATCAGCGGCGCGGCGGCGACCTTCTACGATGTCCTCGACGGCGTCTCGACGCTCGTGGACAACAGCCTGCTCCAGGTCATTACCGCGCCGAACGGCGATCCTCGCTACCTGATGCTGGAGACCATCCGGGCCTATGCCCGGCAACGGCTGACCGCGTCGGGCGAGTTCGACACGTTCGCCCGGCATCATGCCAATTGGATGCGGCGGCTGGCGCGGGAATCCCGCGCCCACTGGCGACACACCGACGAGATCGCCTGGCTGGCGCGGCTGGAGACCGAGACGGACAACCTTCGGGCGGCGCTCGACTGGCTCGCCGCACGGCCGGATCCCGTCCCACACGTCGATCTGACCGCGGCGATCTGGTGGTTCTGGACCAACCGGGGGCACCTGCCCGAGGGCCGCGCCCAGCTCGAACGCGCGCTGGCCCGTCCCGGTGGGGAGCGATCGCCGGGATGGGCCGACGCGCTGACCGGCGCGGGCGTCACCGCCTACCTGCAGGGGGATTGGACGACCGCGAGCGGCTATTTCGCCCAGGCGCTGCCCCGGTTGCGGGAGGCGGGCGACGACCGCGGCCTGGTGCGCGCCCTCAACAACGCTGGGAACGTCGCGCTGCTCCGCGATGATCCCGATGTGGCCGCCGCGCACTACGACGAGGCGCTGGACATCCTGCGCCGGACGGGTGACAAGGCCGTCATGGGCATTGTCCTCAGCAATCTCGGCCGGACCGCCCGCCATCAGGCGAACTACGATCTGGCGCGCCGGCGCTTCGCCGAGGCCATCGCCGTTCAGGAGGAGATCGGCGAGGAACGCGGCCGGATCACGACGATCGCGAATCTCGCCGACCTGCTCTTCGATCTGGAGCAGATGGACGAGGCCGAAGCGCGCTACCAGGAAGCTCGGGACGGCTACGCGGCGCTGAACGACCGGCACAGCACCGCCTACGCGCTCGAGCGGCTGGCCCAGTTCGCCATCCGTCACGGCGACTGGCAAACGGCGCAGAGTCAGATTGACGAGGCGCTGGCGATCTTCGACGACGTCGGCGACGAGGACGGCACGGCCAGCATGCTGCTGGTCCTCGCCGAGCTGCAACGGACGCAAGGCGACCCGGCCAGCGCCGCCGGGACCCTCGTCCGGGCGCTCGACCTCTGGCGCACGCGGGAGGTTGGCAGCGTCATCGCGCCGGTGATCCTCAAGCTGGCCGTGGTCGCCAGCGCCACCGGCCAGCACGAACGCGCGGCCCGGCTGTTGGGCGCGGTCGGGCGTATCCAGCAGACATCTATCGCCGCACTCTCGCCGCGTGACCAGCGGGAGCTCGATGAGGGGACCGCGGAGATTCGGTCAGCGATGGACAGTGGGGCCTTTGGGCGTGCTTGCGCCGCCGGACGCGAGCTGTCCGAGGCAGAGTGCTTCGCCGAAGCTCGACGCGTCGCCGGACTCTAGCGTCATTCGTCTCCCGCCAGGCCGATCATTGTCATCAGCGCGAGCGCGTTGGTCGAAGTGGCAACGCCGGGCTTGAGCAGGTAGTCGAAGCTCATCCGCGGAGCGCCACCGTCGGCGTTGAACTGCTCGGCGAAATGCACCGGTTGGGCCATCTCACGCAACGGCTCGGCGTCGACCAGATCGAGATCGTGGCTGGAGACGGCGCCCAACGCTCCCGATCGGACCAATGTTGTGATCACCCGGCGCGAGGCGATCTGCCGCTCGGCCGTGTTGGTGCCCTGGAGGATCTCGTCGAGCAGATAGAAGACCGGTCGCTCCAGGTCCTGCGTCCGCGCCGCATCGACAACCTGCTTCAGCCGTTGCAGCTCGGCCATGAAGAAGGAGACGCCCCGCTCCAGCGAATCCTCGATCCGCATGCAGGTCCAGAGCTCGACCGGCGGCGCGGTCAACTCCCGGGCACAAACCGGTCCGCCTGCGCCGGCCAGCACGAGGTTCGCGCCGATCGCCCGCAGGAGCGTGCTCTTGCCCGACATGTTGGACCCGGTGACGAAGAGAAAGCTGCCGGCCGGGCCCACCGCCACGTCGTTGCGGACGACCTCATCCGCGCGAATGAGCGGATGGCCCACCGAGTGCGCGGTCAGGCCACGGGCGTCGTGCGCGATGGTCGGGAACGACCAGTCGTCGTGATCGGCGGCAAGCACCGAAAGCGCGGCGAGCGCCTCGAACTCGCCCAGCGCGGCCAACCATCCGCGAATCTGCTGGCCATGCGCGGTCTGCCAGGTTTCGAGCGGCGCGAGGACGTTGAGGTCCCAAAGGAAGACCGCGTTCAGCCCGAACCCCATGATCGAGTCGGTCGGGATCGCGAAGGTGGAGCGCCTTCGCAGGCTCCGCACCTGCCGCGCGGCGCCATCGGGTGCGCTCATCAGCCCATGGATCGCGCGGAGCCGGTCCGACTGGTACTCCTGGCTGATGATGGCATCGATCATCGCCTGGTATCCGGCGATCGCCAGGTGCAGCGGCGCGATCATGGCGAGGCGGGCCGAGGCGTCGAGCGTCAGCGCCTGCGAGATGACGATGTTGACGACGAGCGGGATCAACCAGAGCGGCAGCGGCGTCAGACCGAGCAGATTGAGCGCCACCAGCATCCACAAAGCGAGTGGTGACACTACCCGCAGCGCACGGTAGACCGGGTGCCGGCCGAACCAGGTCTCGCCCTCGGCCCAATCGAGCAGCGGGCGCGGGTTGGGCGCCTGCTCGCCCTCGTGCGCGCCGGCGCGCTCGACGTCCTGCCGCAGATCGATGTGCGGCGCCAGCTCGGCCACGGCCTCCTGCCGCGACCGGACCTCGGGGATCGGCGCCGGTCCGAGCAGCCAGCGAAAGAGCGTCGCCCATCCCGGGTCGGTCACCGGCGTGCCGATCCGCTGCGCCAGCGACGCCCGGCCAGTCACGTTCAGGTCGTTTGCGTATGGATGCCCCGGCGGGATTTCCACCGGCGGTGGCAGGGTCAGCTCGTCCCACCGCTGGGTCAGCCGCGCCTCCGCGGCCTCGTTGATCCGGATCAGGGTCGTCAGCCGGTCACGTTCCCGCCGCAGTTGCCGGTGATAGCTCACCAGCGCGACGACCGCGACGAGCGCCAGCGCCACGCCGAGCCACCAGCCCGCCACCCCGGTGCGCAACAGTTGCCAGACCATAACCGCGAGGACGACGAAGGCGACCAGCCGCAGATTCGCGACCAGGTTCCAGCTCCACTGCCGCCGGTCGCGCTCGGCGGTGTACCGCGTCAGCCGCTCCTGGTACTGCGCCGGCAAGGTG
>JAICKJ010000283.1 GCA_025928015.1 Thermomicrobiales bacterium | reverse complement strand
GGCCGGAGATCGTCAAGAGCGCCCGGCCAGTGCTCGACTTCACGATCGACGTGCTGACGCGAGACATCGACCGCAGCGATGCGCGGGCCAAATCGGCCGCGGTGCAACGCATTGCACCGCTCTTCCAGCAGATCCCGGATCGGATCGTCCAGGGCCACTACATCAATCAGCTCGCGAAGCGGCTCGATCTCGACGAGCGGCTCGTGCTCTCCGAGATCCGCCGAGCCCGACTGAAGACGACGCCGAAGGGACCCGCCTCGCAGCAACCGGTCAAACCGGCGCGCCAATCGACCGAGGACCATCTCTTCGCGCTGCTGCTCCGCCACCGCGACCTGACGCACGAGGTTGCCATGCGCGTGCCCGCCGACGATCTGGGCGACACGCGGAACCGGGAGTTATTGCGCTACATCGTCGACCCGGACCTCGCCGGGCTGACGCCCGAGCAGCTCATCGCCGGCCTGGACGACGAGCTGGCCGATCACGCCGAGGCGATGCTGGCGGCGCACGAGGGCCGTCCGGAGCAATTTCCCGGTCAAATCCAGCGCGAGGCGAACGAGGTACTGGACCGGCTCCGCGCCGAGCGCTACCGCTTTCTGCTCCGGCAGCTCCAGCAACACCTGCTCGCGGCCGAGCAGGAGAAGGACCGGGAGATGGTCGACGCGCTGCGCCAGCAGCTCAACACGCTGGCCCAGCGGCACGCGCAGTACGACCCACCGCTGAGCCCCTATTTCAAGGACCTCCGCACCCCGCAACACGGCTGAAACGCAACGGTCACAACCGGCCGGCGACCTCTCTGCAGATATCGATCAGCGTCGCGTCATCCTCGGGGAGGATCGTGCGAAGGTCGATGACGACGGCGTTGTGCTGCACGCGGCAGAAGAGCGCGACCGGCCGGTGGGTGCGAAGCAGCCGGGCAAGGTGATCTGCGGATACGGAATCGCTCATGGGCGACAGCCGAAGACCCACGCTCGGCATCTCCTGTCCCGGCAACGCGCCGCCGCCGACGCTCGATCGCGTCTCAACGCGCTCCAGCATCAGTCCGGGAGCCGGGACGCCGGCGATGATCCGATCAGCCCGGCGCTGCAGCTCATCCAGCGCCGCGCTGATCATCCGCCAGACCGGTATCCGCTCCGCGGCATCGCCCCGCAGATAGTGGCGCAGCGTCGCGGCGAGACCGGCGAGACAGGTCTTGTCGGCCCGGACCGCGCGCGCCAGCGGGTGCGCGGCGATTGTCGTCACGAGATCACGATTTCCGGCGATGATGCCGGCCTGCGGGCCACCGAGCAGCTTGTCGCCGCTGGCCGTGACGATCGAGACGCCAGCCGCGAGGCTCTCGCTCACGGTCGGCTCATGCGCGATGCCGAAGCGGGCCGAGTCGAGCAACGCGCCGCTGCCCAGATCCTCGATCACCGGGATACCGTGCGTCCCGCCGAGCGCGGTCAGATCCTCAGTCGCCGGCGTGGCGATGAATCCCGTCATGTGGAAGTTGCTTGGGTGCACCTTCAGGATGGCGGCGGTGTCCGGGCCGATCGCGCGCTCGTAGTCCCGCGCGTAGGTGCGGTTCGTCGTGCCGACTTCGATCAACTGTGCGCCGGACTGACGCATGACATCCGGGATGCGGAAGCCGCCACCGATCTCGACCGCCTCGCCGCGCGAGACGATGACCTCCCGGCCGCCTGCGAGCGAAGCGAGGACGAGCAGGACTGCCGCGGCGTTGTTGTTGACGACGAGCACCGCCTCACTGCCGGCCAGGAGATGCACCAGCTCGCTGATCTCGCGCATCCGGCCGCCGCGCTCGTTGGTCGCCGGCTCGATCTCCAGTGGCACGGCCGACGCGGCCGCTTCGGCCATCGCGCGGGCGGTCTCGGTGCTGACCGGCGCGCGGCCGAGATTCGTGTGAATGACGATGCCGGTGCCGTTCAGCACACGAGCGAGGCGGTGCATTCGCATGGCCGCGAGGCGGCCCTGGACGCTCTCGAGGATCTGCTCCCGTGTCAACGATTCACCGACCGCGATACGCCTCCGCGCCTCTTGCAAGCTTTCGTTGATGAGCGCGACCGCCAATTCCGGGCGGATCGCGTGATCCAGCGGCGCCAATGCGTCGATGACGGCCGCGACGGACGGGATCGCCCGATAACCGGTGGGTTCGTCGGATACGCCCATGCTTTGCTCCAACGCCGGCGAGCGCCGCGAACAGCAAAAAGGGAGCGGCTGCGAGCCACTCCCGATGGTCGGGGAGAGAGGATTTGAACCTCCGACCTCAGCGTCCCGAACGCTGCGCGCTAACCGGACTGCGCCACTCCCCGCGGCGATTGGCAGCATAGCACGGCGGCGCGGACCGGCACAAGAGATCGCCTCACCGGCCCGTGCGAGCGAGCAAACGCACCTGAATACGTTGGCGGCGTACACCAATCATTCTTGTCCACGGCAACGACAGCGCCATTGGCGTTACCCCGACCTCGTAATGAGGGCCGCCGCACGCTGAATAGCATATTGTTGCATGCAACAAATAATTCGCGTGCTGCCATCGGCGTTCGTTCTAGTTGTTCGTACATCACGTCCTTGCTCGACGTGCCGATTCAGTTGCGTAGCTGCCGGGCTGTGGTAGCATCGTTCCAACTGAAGCTGCCCGTGTAGCTCAGCGGATAGAGCGCCGCCGTCCTAAGGCGGGCGTCGGGGGTTCGAGTCCCTCCACGGGCACTACCTCTCCTCCGGGCGGGCGCGCCGCTTTCCGTCCCACCCTCCCGCCTCGCTGACCTTGCGTGTTCTGCCGGAACGCCGCTGTCCGGCTCGGCTGTTGGACGCAGGAAAAGGAGGAACCATGGCCCTCCAGGTACGTGCCAACGGAGCAAAGGTCTCCCAGGGAATGCGGGCTTACGCGGAACAGAAGCTCGCCAAGGTCGAACCGCTCTTCGGCCCCATCTCCGATTCCCAGCTCGAAGTTCGCACGATCAAGCAGAAGACCGGCGACATCTCCGTCGTCCAGATCACCCTTCGCTCCGGCAGGCGCATCCTGCGCGCCGAGGAGCGCGCCACGGAGCCATCCAAGGCGCTGGACAAGGCGCTCGACAAGCTCACCCGCCAGGCGCGGAAGTCCCATGACCGAATGACCAACAAGAACCGGCGCACGCCGACTTCCGAGGCCGTCGATCGGCTCGCGGCCATGCCCGACCTGCGCGCCGCCGCGCCGGTCGTGGTCGACGGGGAAGAGCCGATTGACGAGGAAGACGAGGAGCGCGACCTGGCCGAGGTCGTCCGCACCAAGCGCTTCTCGGTCAAGCCGATGACCGTCGATGAGGCCATCGACCAGATGGAGCTCCTCGGCCACGACTTCTTCCTCTTCCACAACGCCGACGAGGACCAGCTCAACGTCCTCTACCGCCGCCGGGAGGGCACCTACGGCTTGCTGGCGCCGAGCCGTACCTGAGTCATTCCAGCCAAATTAGATCGCCAATGGAACGGCGCCCCGCGCGGGGCGCCGTTCTCTGCTTCCTTCCGAGCCGCTGTCTATGCGACGGACGAGACCGCCCAGCGGTAGGTGGCGAGGAACTCATCGATCTGATCCTCGTTCGCGATGAGCGGCGGGATGATGCGGATGCACTGCTCCCAGGTGCCGCAGGTGATGAGAAGCAGCTTGCGCTCCCAGCACTTCTCGATCACCTTCTGCGCCATTTCGGTGTTCGGGCCGCCGTCGCGCGTCACGAACTCGGTCGTGACCATCAGGCCCATGCCCCGCACGTCGCCGATGACCGGAAAGTCCTTCTGCACTTCACGTAGTCCCGTGAGCATCCGGTCCCCCATCTTCGCGGAGTTCGCGACCAGCCCTTCGTCCTTGATCACGTCGAAGGTCGCGACCGCGGCCGCGGTGCCGACCGCGTTGCCGCCGTAGGTGGTGCCGTGCGCGCCCGGCGCCCAGGCGTCCATGGTCTCCTTGCTGGCGACGATCGCGCTCACCGGCATGCCGGAGGCGAGCCCCTTGGCGCTCGTCATGATGTCCGGCACGACGCCGTAATGTTCGAAGGCCCACATCGTGCCGGTGCGGCCCATGCCCGACTGGATCTCGTCCAGGATCAGCATGATGCCGTGATCGTCGCAGAGCTGCCGCAGGTTCTTCATGAACCGTGTCGGCGGCACGATGTAGCCGCCCTCGCCGGCGACCGACTCCATCAGGATCGCGGCGACGTCCTCCGGGAAGACAGTCGTGGCGAAGAGGTTCTCCAGCTCGCGGAAGTACCAGAGATCGGCGTCTTCCGGCGGTCCCATGTAGGGACTGCGGAAGATGTAGGGATATGGCGTGTAGTAGACCGACGGCGGCATCGGCTCGTAGTGCGCCCGCGTCCTGACCTTGGAGGTCGTGACCGCCATCGCGGCCTGCGTGCGGCCGTGGAACGCGCCGCGGAAGGCAACGATCGCGGGGCGTCGCGTCGCCATCTTCGCCAGCTTCAGCGCGCCCTCGACCGCCTCGGCGCCGCTGTTGGCGAAGAAGACCTGGTTGAGCGACGACGGCAACGTGCCGGTGAGCCGGTCCGCCGCTTCGAGCATCGGCGTGTGCAGGAAGACGTTGGCCTGCGCGTGAATGATCTTGCCGGCCTGCTCGCGAATGGCGGCGACGACCCTCGGGTGGCAATGGCCAGTGTTCGTGACGCCGATGCCGGCGGTGAAATCGAGCCAGCGATCGCCGTGCCGGTCCCAGACGTAACAACCCTCACCGCGTTCGACGAAGACAGGCGAATAGCGACCCAGCACGCGGGGTATGAGCTGGGTGGGATCCTGCACGGTGCCACTGGCCAAGGGACTACCTCCATTTGGTTAGTGTTCAGGACTCCGGGCGCTGCTCCTTTTCCTTGAGCTGCCGGTAGTACTTCCGGCTCTTCGGCAGCGGCTT
>JAICKJ010000049.1 GCA_025928015.1 Thermomicrobiales bacterium | reverse complement strand
GCGTTGGAACACGACGTCCAGACCTGGGTTGCCGACCGCAATGCGACCACGCGGCGAATCAACTGGCACTTCACGACGACCGACGCGCGGTCCAAACTCAGACGCCTCTACCCCGCATATGAGGAGTGACAGACCACTAGGTTGGTATGCCGCTGGTACGCCTGGCGTGACTCGAACACGCGACCTCTTGCTCCGGAGGCAAGCGCTCTATCCGCTGAGCTACAGGCGCAAGCGCAGCCTTGTGCTGCGTGGGATCAGTATAACGGACCGCCGAAGAGCCTGCACCCGCCGATGCGCGATGCGTTGGCGCTAGCGCATCGTTGACGGCAGAATGCCGAGCTCGGCGCGGTACTTCGCGACGGTGCGCCGGGCGATGCGGACGCCATGCTGCAACAGCAGGTCGCAGATGCGGCGGTCGGTCAACGGCTGGCCTTTCGCCGCCTCCTTCTCGATCAGCTCCTTGATCACATCCTTGATGGAAAGGGACGGCGTGAAGAAATCGCTGAACGGGATCACGCTCCGGTTGGGCAACATCACGTACTTGTTCGCGGTCGCGCGACTGACGGTGGATTCGTGGACGCCGACCTGCGCGGCCACGACCGCCCGGGTCAGGGGCCGCAACTCCCGCACGCCTCCGCGCAGGAAGCCCTCCTGAAGTTCACAAATGCACTGGCTGATCCGGAGCAATGTCTCCCGGCGCTGATGGATGTTCGCCATGAAGAGTTTCGCCCGGTTGCTGTACTGGCGGACGTGCTGACGCTCCTTGTCCGTCGCGTGGTCGGTGAAGTCGGCCACCGCGACGGCGCTCTCCTTCTCTTCAGCCTCGGCCGGGTTCGCCGTTGCATCGTCGGTCGCCGGTTCATCGGCCCGATGCCGGCGGCTCACCTTGCCGGCCAGTTCGTTGTAGAGCGGATTGACCCGCAGGTGAAAGAGCTTCGAGTCGATGATCTCGACAACCAGCTCGTCGTCCTTGATCGAGATCATCACGTCGGGCGCGACGTAGCTCGAATTGGTCGGGCTGCGCCATGATTTCGCCTGCGCGGTCTGGAGCGGCGACGGTGTCAGATGCGTGCGGATGAAATCGCGTGCTTCCTCGACCTCCTCGACCTCGACGCCGAGCTCCTTGGCGATCTGGCCGAATTTGTGCGCGGCGAACTGGTTGAGATACTGGTCGACGATCGGCCGGACGTGCGGTGGCAGCTCGGCGTGGATTCGGTCGAGGTAGTCGATCTGCAGCAACAGGCACTCGCGCAAGTCTCTCGCGCCGACGCCGACTGGCGCGATCTCCTGGATCGTCGTCAGCACTTCCAGGACCTCGTCTTCCTCGACGCCCAGGCGCCGGGCGATCTCCTCGATCGGTTCGCCCAGGAAGCCACGCGCGTCCAACGACTGGACGATGTACTCGCAGACCGGATACTCGCGCTCGTCCAGGATCGGGCGGGCATCGGCCAGGATTTGGTCGAGCGCGTCGACGTCGGAGGCGACGAGCGCCATCGGGTCGAAATCAGGGTCCGTCTCGCGCAGTGAGGTCCCGTTCGCGGCGAGATCGCCGTAGTCATCCAGACTGTCTCGCGCATGATCGTCAGCCGGCGTCGCCTGGCTCGTCAGACACGTCGGGCAGAACGTGCCTTCAAGAATGCTGCCGCAGACCGGGCAGATGCTGGACTCTTCCATCTCAAGCGCAGGGTTCTCGTCGATCTCCGCCGAGATCGCCTGCTGGAGCTCCATCTGGGACAGGCTGAGGATGTAGTTCGCCTCGATCAAACTCGGCGAGACCCACGGCCGCATCTCCTGTCCGAGTTCGTAGCCTTGTTCCATCGACGCCATACAGAGCCCCTTTCCGCGATGCCGGACGGCGATCAGGACGCCCTCAACGCTGCGCTCGCCGATTGCGGGTTAGTACGCGACCGGTGCCATGGAGAGCCTGTGAGGACCTGAAAGCAGTATAGGCCGCAATGAAATTGCTGGCAAGATTCTTGCGGTAAACGTGCCGTTGGGCTCTGGCATCAGCCGCAACCACTCTGTGCTGCCGGGAAATGACCTCGCGCCGATTACACTATGCACAGCGCCTGCCGCCGTTTCGGGGCGCGCATCGCACGAGGTTCCGCGCAGATGTTCCGTTCGCTTTGTCTCGGTCGCATTCGTGGCATCGACGTCAATGTCCACCCGTCCTTCGGGCTGGTCTTCGTCTGGGTGTTCATCGAATGGGGCTTCGGCAATGGCGGCGGGCTGACGCCCGTCTTCCTCGGCTGCCTCTTCGTCGTCCTGATCTTCGTCTCGGTCCTGATCCACGAGCTCGGCCATTGCGCGATGGCCGTGCAATTCGGCAACCGGGTGCTGGATATCACCCTTTGGCCGTTCGGCGGCGTCGCCCGCATCGAGCAGATGCCGTCGGAGCCGAAGAGCGAGATTCTCATCTCCCTCGCCGGCCCGGCCATGACCCTGGCCATCGTCGTCGCGTTGCTCCCCTTGCTCCTGTTCGTCGCGGTGATCGGCGGCTGGGAGGCGTTGGTGCCGGACTCTGGATTCTTCGACCGGATCACGCCGCTCGACTTACTCGTTTACCTGGCCGCGACCAACGCCTTCCTGCTGGCCTTCAATCTCTTGCCGGCCTTCCCGATGGATGGCGGCCGGGTGCTCCGCGCCGCGCTCAGTCCCGCGCTCGGCCGCCAGCGGGCGACGACCGCGGCGGTCTGGGTCGGCATGGGCTTCGGCGCCGCGATGATCGTCGCCGGGCTCTGGTTCCGGCTCTACACGCTAATCATCTTTGCGCTCTTCCTGATGCTCGCCGCCCAGGCGGAGGGGCGAACGGTGCGGGTGGAGTCAGCCATGCGCCGGCTGACGGTCGGGCAGTTCGCCCTCTGGGACATGGGCGGCGTCTCGCCGCACCAGCCGCTCACCTTCGCGCTGCGCGGCGGTCCGCGCGACCTCGTCGTCACCGACAATGGGAAGGTCGTGGGGATGCTCTGGCGCGCGCAACTGCTCAACGGGCTGAATGGCGGCGTCGCTGGCCGCACCGTCGGCGATGTGATGGACCGGCATGTCTATGTCGCCGACATGAGCGATTCGGTCTACGACGTGCAGCGCGTCATGAACCGCCTCGATCGTTGGGCGGTGCCAGTCACCGAGGATGGCCTTTACCGGGGCATCTTCACCGCGGACCGGTTCGTGCACCTGTACCGCCAGATTGCGCCCAACCCCTTCCGCGTCGATCTGCGCGAGCTCGACTCCTGGCGCGCGGCCATCGCCGATAGCGTTCGCTCCTGGCAACGACAGCGGTAATGGCATTCCAGGACAGGTTGACCCGAGTGTTACGGAAGGTTAGCATGGTCCATAGGGGGCAAAGGCCACCCGTGGAGGCTCACTGATGAAAGTGTCGACCCGGGGTGAATATGGCGTGCGAGCCATGGTCGCACTGGCTCGCCATTACGGTGAGGGCCCGATGTCGATCACGGATATCGCGCGGGTTTCCTCGGTGCCGCCTGCCTACCTGGAACAGCTCATCGCGCCGCTCCGTCGCGCCAGTCTCGTGCAGAGCAAGCGGGGCGCCCGTGGCGGGTACATCTTGGCCCGCGCGCCGGAACAGGTCCGCATCGGCGAGATCTATCGCGTGATGGAAGGGCCGGTAGCCCCGATGGACTGCGTCTCCGAAAACCTCGCCGATCAGACCTGCCCACTGATCGACAATTGCGAGACGCGGCCGGTCTGGCTGAAGATGCGCGATTCGATCGTCGACGTGCTCGATTCCACCACCCTTGCCGACCTCATCGCGCCGAGCACGAAGGTGCCGCGCGAGTTGCCGGTCAGTCGCACCGCCTGATTTCATCCCACTTCAGTTTGTCCGCCATGCCCGCTTGTTACCGTCCGGGATTCGCATCATGTCTCTCAACACCGCGACCCTGATCTATCTCGATCACGCCGCGACCGCGCCGGTCGATCCCGAGATCGTGCCGTTGATGGTCCCGTTCTTCACGACCCGGTTCGGCAATCCATCGAGCATCTACCAGATTGGTCAGGATGCCCGTGCCGCGCTCGACCAGGCACGAGCCAGGATCGCCGGCGTGCTGGGCTGCCGGTCGTCGGAAATCGTTTTCACCAGTGGCGCCACGGAGAGCGATAACCAGGCGCTGAAGGGCGTCATCGCCGCCTGGCGGCGATCTCACCCTGGCACGCCGCATGTGATCACGACGGCGATCGAGCACCACGCCGTCCTGCACGCCGCCGATGCGCTGGAGGCCGATGGCATCACCGTCACGCGGGTTCAATGTGATGCGAGCGGTGTGATCGATCCGGACGCCATTGCCGCCGCGATCCGCCCGGAGACGGCGCTGATCTCCGTCATGTCCGTCAACAACGAGGTCGGCAGCATCCAGCCGATCACAGCGATCGGCGCGATCGCCCGCGAGCGCGGCATCCCGTTCCACTGCGACGCGGTCCAGTCCGCGGGCGCGCGGTCGCTCAACGTCGACGAGCTCGACGTCGACCTGCTCTCACTCTCCGCCCATAAGTTCTACGGACCCAAGGGGGTCGGAATTCTTTACGTGCGCAAGGGCACGCCGATCGAGTTCCAGCAGCAGGGCGGCGGTCAGGAGAGTGGACGCCGCGGCGGCACGGAGAACGTGCCACTGATCGTCGGCATGGCTGAGGCGCTCGTCCGCGCCGAGGCCCACCGCGAGGAGTTCGTCCGCTTCGGCGCCTCGCTGCGCGACAACCTCTGGCAGCGGGTCAGCGACGAAATCCCGGATGCGATCCTGAACGGACCGCCGCTCGACGGTCCACGAGTGACGACCAATCTCAATATCGCCATTCCCGGCATCCAGGGCGAGACGGTGCTGCTCGGGCTCGATATGGAAGGCGTGGCGGCGTCAGCCGGCTCCGCCTGCACGACCGGAAACTCCGAGCCGAGCCACGTGCTCCGCGCGATGGGCCTCTCCGACGAGCTCTGCCGGGCCAGCCTGCGCCTGACGGTGGGCCGCCTGAACACGATGGACCAGATGGCCGACGCGGCCGATGCGTTGATCACGGTCGTCGATCGGGTCCGCGCGCTCTCCGGCCCGGTGGCAACGCCGCGCTGACCGGCTCGATTACGGCTGTTCTCCGGGCGTCTCTTCCGGGAGTTCGTCTGCACCAGCGGTGTGCGCGGCTTGTTCCAGCGAGTGCCGGCCGTCCTGACCGTTGACCATGCCGATCGGTGGCAGGTCGGCGAGCGACCGCAAGCCGAAATGCTTGAGAAAGAGCGGCGTCGTGCCGTATTCGATCGGGTTGCCGACTGTCGCCCGTCGCGATGTTCCTTCGATCAACCCGCGCCCATGCAACGTCGCGAGCACACCAGAGCTATCCACGCCGCGGATCGCCTCGATCTCCGCGCGCGTCACCGGCTGCTGCACCGCGATGATCGCGACGGTTTCGAGGGCGGCGGCGGAGAGCTTCGCTTCCCGCTCCAGGCCGAGGAAGGCGCGAACCTGGGCCGCGAAGCGCGGCGCGGTCGAGAGCGAAACGGTCTGGCCGTGACGTTGCACGATCCACCCGCGATCGCGCTGCTCATCGAGCCAGGCCAGTGCCGCCTCGATCTCCGCCGGCGCCACATTGGCGCCGCGCGCGAGTTCGGCCACGGTCGGCGCGTCCGGCGCGACCAGGAGCAATGCCTCGACGAGCGCGCCCAGCTCCGGCGTGGCGATACACGCGTGCTCGGTCTCGCTGGGGAGCGTGAGCTGTGCTTGGTCGGTGCTCATCGGTGAAAGATCCTCGCGCTGCGCGGCCATCAATTGTCTGCGCCAACCGGCACCGCGTCGTGGTCCGCGGCCGTGACCGCAAACGCCTGCTCTGCCTCCGCACCGGCGTCGCCGATGTCCTCCGAGGCATCCAGGTTCTCGCGACGGGCGATCCGGATTTCGCCGAAGAGCTCGTCCTGCGTGGCGTGCAGCATATGGCGACGGTGGAGCACCAGCATGGCGAGGAACGCGGTCGCCGCCTCCGAGCGGTCGTGGCAGGTGGCGAGTACCGTTCGGAATGGAACCCGGCCGTCGAGATGCAGGAAGGAAACGATGCGCTCAACCATCTGCGGCAGGGTGACGATCGGCCGCTGCTTCAGGAGCGTGGCCGGCCGTGGGATCGTCGACAGCCGCCGCCGGATCGATCGGATCAGGATGGCGGGCTCGTAGTGCGCCAGCCGTGCTGGCTGCGGATCGCTCCAGGCAACGCGCGCCGCATCCGGCCCGAAACATCCGGTCCCTTCAGCCAGGCGCGCGGACAAGCCGCTGGCGATCTCCTTGAACTGGCGATACTCCTCGAGTTGCCGGGTCAGGTCGCCTGGGTCCTCCTCGATCTCCTCCACCGGCGGCCGGGGCAGCAGCGACCGGCTCTTGAGCAGGGTCAGGCGGGCCCCCACGGCGGTGAATTCGGCGATGACCTGTGGCGGCGCCTGGCCGTCGAGCGCGCGCACGTGGTCCAGGAATTGCCCGGTCACCCGCACGAGCGAGAGGTCGGTGATCGCGAGCTGGCTCCGCTCGATGAGCCGCAGGAGCACGTCGAGTGGCCCTTCGAATTGAGGCAAGTGCAGTTGGTAATCGGTGAGCACGGAGGACGCGCCCTCAGTCACGGTGGCCATGGGGACCAGTGTACGTGACGAGCCATCATCGCCCCAAGATCAGGCGCGGTTGTCCGCCCGCTGGAGCGCGGCGAGGTCCCGATCGGCGACTGGCGGTGCGTCCTCGTGGTGGGCGATCAACCAGCAGGCGCGCTCGCTGCAGCCGAGCGCTCGGGCCCGGCTCGCACCGAGACGAGCGTGATGCACGCTCAGCCAGAGCGGCCGGAGCGGCGGCGATGGATCGGGCGACCGGCCCAGGCGATCCAGCAGGGATGGTGTCCATCGTGCCATCAGCACCCGCGCGACCCGGTGCGGCAAGCGGACCGAAACGTTACCCTCATGCTTGCCGATGTCATGGAAGACCGCCGCGACCAGAAGATCCGGGTTCGTGATCCGTTCTGCGACGAGGTGCTGCCCGACGCGGGACAGGTGGGCGCGGTCGACGGCTGGCAACGATCGCCAGGCTTCTCGCTGATCCCCAGTCAACAAGACGTCAATCTCTGATGGAGGCGAGGACGGGGGACGAACACCTGCGCCGAGCGCCAGAATGCCCTGACGCATGCGATTGTGTACTAACCGCATAGGTGCTTGTTTAGGATATTCCCATCGTCAGGAAGTGAAACAGCGCATTCTGGACCGGATCGATCATCCCGCCGAGGATCGACGTGCCGGCGCGGCCGCCGATGAAGAGGAAGAGGATCAGGATCATGAAGCCGTAGCGCTCCAGTGGCGCCAATACCGGATACCAGAACGCGGGCAGGATACCGGTCAGGATCTTGTGGCCGTCGAGCGGCGGCACCGGGATCATGTTGAACGACGCCAGCAGGATGTTGACGAAGATGAACCAGCTCAACGCGAAGTCGATCTGATGCGGCAATGGGTGGCCGGTGCGGACGGCGACCTGGATCGGGATGACGGCCAGTCCGGCCTGGATGACGTTCGAAACCGGTCCAGCCAGCGCGACGATTGCCATGCCGGTCTGCGGCCGCTTGCCGAAGTAGCGTCGCAGCCGTGATGGATTGACCGGCACGGGCTTGCCCCAGCCGATGACCGGAAAGCCAAGGGAGATCAGGACCATGCCGATGAACCCGATGGGCTCGAAGTGCTCCACCGGGTTCAGGGTGATGCGTCCGAGGTTCTTCGCGGTGTCGTCACCCAGCTTCCAGGCGACCCACGCGTGACAGAACTCGTGGATCGCCGTAGCGATGATGAACGAGACCAGAATCGCGATGATCTGATCGGCCGGTCGGAGATGGAATGATCCAAACACAGATGTTCCGGTTCCCGCGTTCCCGCTAGTCCGCGCCGGAGCCCGGATAGAGGTGGCACGCGACATAATGGCCGCCGCCCTGATCCGAGATCAGGGGGTCGATCCGCCTGCAGACCTCCATGGCGTAGGGACAACGGGTATGGAAATGGCAACCGGACGGCGGGTTGATCGGACTCGGCACGTCGCCCGAGAGGATGATCCGCTCACGTCGTTTCTCGATCACCGGATCCGGGATCGGCACCGCCGACAGGAGCGCCTTGGTGTAGGGGTGGAGCGGGTCGTCATAGAGCGCGTTGCGCTCCGCCAGCTCGACGATCTTGCCCAGGTACATCACGGCGACGCGGTCGGAAATGTGCTTCACCACCGAGAGGTCGTGGGCGATGAAGAGATACGTCAGCCCGAACTGTTCCTGCAGGTCCTCGAGCAGGTTGACGACCTGCGCCTGGATCGAGACGTCGAGCGCCGAGACCGGCTCGTCGCAGACGATGAAATCCGGGTTCGCCGCAAGCGCCCGGGCGATGCCGATGCGCTGCCGCTGGCCGCCGGAGAACTCGTGCGGGTAGCGGTTCGCGAAGTAGGGGTTGAGACCAACGGTCTGCAACAGCTCCTGCACGCGCTGGGTCCGCTGGTTTTTCGGCACCAGCTTGTGGATTTGCATCGGCTCGGAGACGATGTTGCCGACGGTCATGCGGGGGTTGAGCGAGGCATACGGGTCCTGGAAGACCATCTGCAGATGCCGGCGCATCCGCCGCATCTGCGTCCCGTCCAATTTCGTCAGGTCCTTGCCGTTGAAGATGACCTCGCCCCCTGTCGGCTTGTAGAGCTGGAGGATGGCGCGGCCGGTCGTGGATTTGCCGCAGCCGGACTCGCCGACCAACCCGAGCGTTTCGCCCCGATTGATCTGCAGCGTGACGCCGTCGACGGCCTGCACCGCGCCAACCTTCCGCTGGAAGATGATGCCCTGCGTGAGCGGAAAGTGCATGACCAGATTGCGCACGTCGAGCAACGGCTGGCCTTCGCCCGCCCCGGCCGGTTTGGGCTGTGATTGCTGTGCGACAGCAGTTGACATGAGGGTGACCTCCCGGTCAGATCAGGCGTGTTCCATTTGCGCTGGCGAGACGCCCAGCTCGGGTACTTCCGGGTTGTCGCCGGCCGTCGAATCGGAGGGCAACGGGTGGCCAAGGCGCGCGGCCACGGCATCCTCGTTATCGTTCTTGTTGACTTCTTCCCAGAACCAGCAAGCCGAATAGTGGTTCTCGCCCACTTCCATCAATGGCGGCCGCTTCTGCTCGCACTTCTCGCGCGCGTAGTTGCAGCGCGGCGCGAAGGGGCACATGTCCGGCAAGTCAATGAGGTCGGGCGGCAGACCGCGAATCGGGATCAATTTCGCCTTCTTCGCCGAGTCGAGCCGCGGGATCGACTTCATCAAGCCAACCGTGTACGGATGACGTGGATTGGCGAAGATCTCTTCCGTGCTGGCAGTCTCGACGATATGGCCGGCGTACATGACCTGGATGCGGTCGGCCATGCCGGCGACGACGCCCATCGAGTGGGTGATCATCAGCACGCCGGCGCCAGTGTCGCTCTGCAACGTCCGCATCAAATCGAGGATTTGCGCCTGGATCGTCACATCCAGAGCCGTCGTCGGCTCGTCCGCGATCAGCAGCTTCGGATTGCAGGAAAGCGCCATCGCGATCATCACGCGCTGGCGCATGCCGCCGGAGAACTGGTGCGGATATTGGTCGACGCGCTTCTCGGCATTCGGGATGCCGACCATCTTAAGCAGCTCGATCGCGCGGTGCCGGGCCTGATCCTTGTTCATGCCCATGTGGAGCTGCAGCGCTTCGCTGATCTGGCGGTTGATGGTCAGGACCGGGTTGAGCGAGGTCATCGGGTCCTGGAAGATCATGGCGATGTCGTTGCCCCGGATGCCCCGGACCTGCTCCTCGCTCATCTTGAGGATGTCGCGGCCGTTGAAGAGCACCTCGCCGTTGACGATCTTGCCCGGTGGAGTCGGGATCAGGCGCATGATCGACAGGCCGGTCATGCTCTTGCCACTACCGGACTCCCCCACGATGCCCAGCGTCTCGCCCGGCATGACGTAGAAGGAAACGTCGTCGACGGCCTTGACGACCCCGTCCTGCGTGAAGAACTGGGTCATCAGGTCCTTGACTTCGAGCAGCGGGCGGCCATCGTTCGCTGGCGCCACTCCTGGCTTCGGGGAACCGGTCGTTTGTGGCTTGGTCGCCATCCTTGCTCCTCTCGCCCCTGGTAAGCGATCTGGGTGAGCAGAACACCTTCGTTCCGTGTACGGGTCAATCTTACGGGTGTGTCGCGTCGCTCGCCAGTGGTCGCGCCGGGCCTGCCTGGCGCCGAACGCCTTGCGGCACGGTTCTCGCGGAGAATTTCGATTCCTCACACGACGATGACTTGGATTCGGACCATAACACAGCCCATTTCCAGCGGCAACGCGATCGACCGCGACTATCCGGCACAATATGTTCGGTTCATGAAGAACCTGCGTCCTCTCGTTGCGTACGTATGCGGCTCCCCGGAATCGTGGCACGTCGGTTGCGCAATGCAGACACGTTTCCCGGCGGCATGAGGCCGCGGGAAGTTCGACACTCTTGAGTCAGGAGAGACCCACATGGCCATCATCGGCTATCTCATCATCGGCTTGATCGTCGGCGCCATTGCGAGCTGGATCATGCCTGGCCGCACCCCCGGCGGCATCATCGGGGCATTGATCATCGGCATTCTCGGCGGCTGGCTCGGCGGCTGGCTCTTCAGGACCGTCTTCGGCTGGGGCAACTGGGGCTTCCTGGGCTCGGTCATCGTCGGCGTCATTGGCGCACTGATCATCCTCTGGATCCTGCGCCTGGTCGGCGAGGGCAGCAGGAGTCGCGTGTAGCGCTCTGGCGCTCATAGACACCGACACAGGACCGGCCCGTCTTTGCTGCCGGGCCGGTCCTCTTGTCTGCGCTCACGCGAGCGCCTTCTTCAGATAATCCCGGGCGCCGGCGCCGAAGAGCGCGGACGCGCCGGCGACGACCATGTCGAAACCGCGATTGAAGGTCGCCGCCGCGCTGGCCCCGTCCACGGCGACGGTCCCCAACGACTTGCCATGCTTCTTCGCCAGCGGAATGACCTGCTCATCGACCAGCCGCGTCACCTCCGGGTGCCCCGGCTGTCCGGCATATCCCATCGACGCCGCCAGGTCGTTCGGCCCGACGAAGAGCATGTCCAGATCCGGTGTTCGCAGGATCTCGTCGAGGTGGTCGAGCGCGGTGACGTTCTCGAACTGGACCATGCTCAGGATGCGGTCGTTGAGGACCGGGACGCGCTCCGACGGCGGTCGCGCGTTGCCGAAGTCGAAGGCGCGGGATCCGGCGATGCCGCGCCGACCGCGCGGCGGGAAGCGCAACGCGGCGACCGCGTCTTCCGCCGCGGCGCCGTCGTTGACTTGCGGGATCATCACCCCCGCGATGCCCAGATCGAGGAACTTGAGGATCACCTGCCGGTCGAGCTGGCCGATGCGGGCGAGTGGCGTGATGCTCTGGGCCTCGGCCGCGAGAATCATTGGATAGGCGGTGGTGGGCGAGATCGGCCCGTGCTCCGCATCGAGCAGCACGAAATCGAACCCGCTCAGCGCGCACAGCTCAACCAGCTCCGGTGATGGAATCGGCACGAAGCACCCCACCACCCGCTCTCCGGCCTGCAATCGCTCCTTGACCCGATTCCCGAGGTCCATAGTGCCGTCGCTCCCCTCATCACTGCCCGGCGAACCGTTCGCTGGCGTACACTGGCCGCATTCTATACGCAGGTCGTCCGCCGGCAGGGCGCGAATCGCGCCAACGCCATCATCTGCCCCGGGGAGATTGCAGCCTCATGCACGGCACGGGTGTCCAGGAGGCCCATCGGTTCTGGATCGCGTTTCATCACGTTCCGTATGTGGGACCGGTGCGCACGCGCCGTTTGTTGGACCATTTCGGGTCACTGGAGCGCGCCTGGATGGCCGATCAGCGCGACCTCCGCACGGTGCTCGACGAGCGGTCCTGCGCCGCGCTGGTCAAGACCCGGGCCAGTCTCGATCTCGATCTGGTCCTGCGTCGGCTGGAGGATACCGGCGTCACGGTCATCACGATCGATGATGACGCCTATCCTCGGCTGCTCCGCGAGATCCACGCGCCGCCATCCGTCCTCTATGTCAAGGGCGATCTGCTGCCCGTCGATGAGCGGGCGGTGGCGATCGTGGGGACCCGGCGCTCGACGCGCTATGGGGCGGAAGTCGCGGCGCGGCTGGCGGGAGACCTGGCGCAGGCTGGCGTGACGATCGTCTCCGGTCTGGCTCGCGGCATCGACGGCGTCGCGCACCAGGCCGCGCTCGAAGCCGGCGGCCGCACGCTGGCCGTGTTCGGGACCGGCATCCATCAGATCTACCCGCCGCAGCACCGGAATCTCGCCAACCGCATCGGCGGGTCCGGCGCGTTAGTCTCCGACTACGCGCCAGATCGGACGGTCGAGGCTGCCAACTTTCCGGCCCGGAACCGGATCATCTCCGGGCTCTCGCGAGGTGTCATCGTCGTCGAAGCGCCGTCGCGAAGCGGCGCGTTGATCACGGCTGACTTCGCCGGCGACCAGGGACGCGATGTCTTCGCCGTCCCGGGGTCGATCCTTTCCAATGCCAGCGTCGGTTGCAATCAGCTCCTCCGCGACGGGGCGCGGGTTGTCACGACCGCACAGGACGTGCTCGATGAGCTCGGCTTCGGTGAGGCCGCGCCGCACGCCGCCGTGCAGCAATCGCTGTTGGTGCCCGAGGAGGACCGGCGGTTGCTCGCCGTCCTCAACGCCGAGCCCCAGCACATCGACGAGATCGCCGCAAAGCTCGCGCTCCCCGGACCGAGCGTCTCCGCCATGCTGCTGACCCTCGAATTGCAGGGTCTGGTGCGGAATATCGGCGCCCAGCACTACGCGCGCGGCTCGTCATGATGAGGTATACTTGACCATCGGCGACGAACAGCGTGCTTGACGGGAAGCGTAGGCTTGAACTACGAATGCCGTCCGAGGATCACTCCGGACTGACGCCAGGGTCACCGGCCGTTCGGCCTCGCACCCATCCGTCGGCGTGAATTCGCACGCTCTCTACAGGCAGGAATCGCTTCTTCATGGCAACAGCAACATCGACCGGCAAAGGCAGCCGGACCGGGAAATCCAGCGCGACCGCGACGAAGCGGCCGACCAAAACCACCGCGAGCAAGCGCCCGGCGCGTGGCAAGCTCGTCATCGTCGAGTCGCCCGCGAAAGCCCGGACCATCGGCCGCTACCTCGGTTCCGGCTACACCGTCAAGGCGTCGATGGGGCACATCCGCGATCTGCCCAAGAGCACGTTGGGCGTTGATGTCAACTCCGACTTCGCGCCGAAGTACCTCGTGCCGCGCGACAAGCTCAAGATCGTCAAGGAGTTGAAGGACAGCGTCCAGGGAGCGCGCGAGGTCTACCTCGCCACTGACCCTGACCGCGAGGGCGAAGCCATCGCCTGGCACCTCGTCAATGCGACCGAGGCGCAGGACAAGTCCGTCCACCGGATCGTCTTCCACGAGATCACCGAGGACGCGATCAAGGAGGCGATCGCGCACCCGAACGAGATCAACATGGACCTCGTCGACGCCCAGCAGGCGCGGCGCATCCTCGACCGTCTCGTCGGCTACGAGATCAGCCCGCTGCTGTGGAAGAAGGTGAAGCGGGGTCTCTCGGCCGGTCGTGTCCAGACCGCCGCCCTGCGGATCGTCGTCGAGCGCGAGCGCGAGATCGAGGCGTTCATCCCGGAGGAGTACTGGTCGATCGAAGCCGATCTGGCCAAGATCACCCGGGGTGAGCCGACCGCGAAGGACATGTTCCGCGCCGCGCTGCACGCGATCGAGGGCAAGAAGGCCGAGGTCAAGGATGGCGAGCAGGCGAACAGGATCGTCGACGCGCTCAACGGGGCCTCGTGGCGCGTCGCTGACGTCGTCCGGCGCGAGACACGCCGCCGGCCATCGGCGCCCTTCACGACCAGCACGCTCCAGCAGGAGGCGTCGCGCAAGCTCGGCTATTCCGTGCGTCGCACGATGCAGCTCGCGCAGGAGCTCTACGAGGGTATCGACCTCGGCGCGGAGGGCACGCAGGGGCTCATCACCTACATGCGGACCGACTCGACGAACGTCGCCGCGCAGGCCCAGCAGGCGGCCCGGGCCGTCATCAGCGCACGCTGGGGCGTCGAGTACGTGCCGGAGAAGCCGCCCGTCTACGCGAAGAAGGCGAAGGGCGCCCAGGAGGCACACGAGGCGATCCGACCGACGGCGCCGCAACGTCATCCTGCGGCCGTCAAGGGCCACCTCACGAGTCCGCAGCATCGCCTTTACCAGCTCATCTGGCAGCGCTTCCTCGCCAGCCAGATGGCGCCGGCCGTGCTCGACAACACGCGGGTTGATGTGGCCGCTGGCCAGGGCGCGGACCTCGATGCGGGCAAGAAGCCGTTCGTCTTCCGGGCGACCGGCTCGATCGTCAAGTTCCAGGGCTGGATGGCCGCCTATCAGGCCGGCCGCGACGAGGGCGACACCGATGAGCTCGACCGGGGCGCGTTGCCCGAGGTCGCGCCGAATGAGCCACTGAATCTGCTCAAGCTCGTGCCGGAGCAGCACTTCACGCAGCCGCCGCCACGCTACACCGAGGCGACGCTCGTCAAGGCGCTGGAGGAGCAAGGCATCGGCCGTCCGAGCACCTATGCGCCGACGATCGCGACGCTCGCCGCCCGCAGCTACGTGGCGAGCGAGGAGAAGAAGCTCGTGCCGACCGAGCTCGGCCTGGTCGTCAATGATCTGCTCGTCGAGCACTTCCCGCGCATCTTCGACATCGGCTTCACCTCGCGGCTCGAGGACGAGCTGGACGAGATAGCCGCTGGCGACCGCGCCTGGGTGCCGACGCTGCAGGAGTTCTACGGCCCGTTCTCCTCGACCTTGAAACAGGCCGAGCAGACGATGGAGCGGGTCAAGATCAAAGACGAGCCGACCGACGAGGTCTGCGAGCAATGCGGCCGGCCGATGGTCATTAAGCTCGGCCGTTACGGCAAGTTCCTCGCCTGCAGTGGCTTCCCCGAATGCCGAAACGCGCGACCGCTGCTGACGAAGATCGGCGTCGAGTGCCCGACCTGCCATCAGGGCGAGATCGTCGAGCGACGCTCGAAGAAGGGCCGCACCTTCTACGGCTGCGAGCGCTACCCGGCGTGTGACTTCGTCTCCTGGAACAAGCCGACGAACAAGACGTGCCCCGTCTGCGGCGCGTACATGGTCGAAGTGGGTCGCAACAAGCAGCTTCGCTGCTCCAGCGGCCAGCACGCGGCGGCGGAGTTGGCGGAAACCGGCGACTAGCCGGCTACAATCCCGCGAATCAGCGGGACGGTTTACAATCTAGACAGCGCCCGATGGCGCGCAGGAGCCACGGCTTGGGCGGTGGCTCCTTGATTTCTACCTCGCACTACTGGTGACCCTTCCATGGATGTACAACGCGGCTTTCGGCCGCACGCCACCACGATTCTCGGCGTCAAGCGTGGAGACGAGGTGGCGCTGGCCGGTGACGGCCAGGTCACGATCGGCGACGTCGTTCTGAAGCACGGCGCGCGCAAGATTCGCACGCTGCACGACGGTCAGGTGCTGGCCGGGTTCGCCGGCGCCGTCGCCGACGCGCTGACCCTCTTCGCCAAATTCGAATCCCAGCTCCAGGCGTGGGACGGAAACCTGCGCAAGGCGGCCGTCGAGTTGACCAAGGAGTGGCGAAGCGACCGCTATTTGCGCCGCCTGGAAGCGCAGCTCATCGTCGCCGATCAGGATTCGATCCTGGTGCTCTCCGGCGAGGGCGACGTGATCGAGCCGGACGACGGCATCATTTCGATCGGCTCCGGCTCGCCTTACGCAACCGCGGCGGCCAAGGCGCTCCTTCGCACCACCGATCTCTCCGCGCGCGACATCGTTCTGACGGCGATGGAGATCACCGCCGAGATTTGCATCTTCACCAACGCGCACGTCACGCTGGAGACGATCCCGCCGGCGTCCGAGCCGGAAGCCGCCCCTGCTGGACCGGAGCCCGATGGCCTCGTTGCCAACGGGACGGCGCCCGCGGCGGCGCACCGTCCCAGGAAGCGGAAGGAGGCCGACTAGATGGTTGAAACAGCGCGCCGCCCCACGAAAATCGAGAGCCCGCTGCGGCCAGGCGGCGCGAATCCGCCCGAGGAACGGCTGCTGGAGGACCTGACCCCTGCGCAGATCGTCGCGGAGCTGGACAAGTACATCATCGGCCAGATCGACGCCAAACGCGCCGTCGCGGTCGCGTTGCGCAACCGCTACCGCCGGCAGCGGCTCTCCGAGGAGCTGCGCCGTGAGGTGAAGCCCAAGAACATCCTGATGATCGGCTCGACCGGCGTCGGCAAGACCGAGATCGCCCGCCGTGTCGCCGATATCGTCCAGGCGCCGTTCGTCAAGGTCGAGGCGACCAAGTTCACCGAGGTCGGCTACGTCGGCCGCGACGTCGAATCGATCATCCGCGACCTGGTCGAGGTCTCCATCTCGATGCTCCACAAGCAGCGGCTGGAGCTGGTCAAGGACGAGGCCGCCCATGCGGCGGTCGAGCGCCTGGCCGAGATCATGAGCGAGCAGGCGGTCGCGCAGAAGGCGAAACGGCGCACCAAGCGCGCCGAGACCGACGAGGAAACGGAGCTTCGGGAATCGCAGGCGGTCGAACGGCGCCGGCGGCGCGAGCAAAAGCGCTTGCTCGAGCTGCTGAACAAGCAGGCGATCGAGGAAGAGACGGTCGAGATCGACGTCGAGCCGGAGCTGGACGAGGACTACGGCGCTTGGGACTACGCAAACGGCTACGAGGGCGACGATCTGCAGGACTCGCTCTTCGACCTCCTCGACAGCATGCTGCCCCGCCGTCGCACGCGCCGTCGCGTCTCCGTCCGCGAGGCGCGGCGCATCCTCGCCCAGCAGGAGGCTGACCGGCTGGTCGATTTTGACGCAATCCTCGAAGATGCGATCCGCCGCGCCGAGGAGACCGGTGTCGTCTTCATCGACGAGATCGACAAGACGATTTCCAGCGACAACGACGTCGGCGGCGACGTCTCCGGCGAGGGCGTCCAGCGCGATCTGCTGCCGATTGTCGAGGGCTCGACCGTCGTGACGCGCTACGGCCCGGTCCGCACGGACCACGTGCTCTTCATCGCGGCCGGGTCGTTCCAGTCCACGCGCCCGTCGGACCTCATTCCGGAGCTGCAAGGGCGGTTGCCGATTCGCGTTGAGCTGCAGAGCCTGACCGAGGATGACCTCTACGCGATCCTGACCGAGCCGCGCAATGCGCTCACCAAGCAATACCAGGCGCTGCTGAACGTCGAGGGGCTGGACCTCCAGTTCACCGAGTCCGGTCTGCGCGAGGTCGCGCGGCTGGCGACGCGCGTCAATCAAACATCGGAGGATATCGGCGCGCGCCGGCTGCAGACGATCCTCGAGAAGGTGATCGAGGAGGTCTCGTTCACGGCGTCCGACCACGCCGGCGAATCCGTCGAAATCGACGATGGGTTCGTGAGCCAACGGGTCGGCGAGCTTGTCGAGGACGAAGAGCTGAGCAACTTCATTTTGTGATGGGGAGGACGGGGGAGGGACGGCGTGAGTGACGAGCGCGTCATCGCGATTGACCTGGGCGGCACGCATATCCGCGTCGCCGTCGTCTCGCGGGCAGGCGATCTCGACCATAAGGAACAGATCGCGACCGAGGCCGATCAGGGGCCGCAGCACGTGATCGACCGAATGGGTGACCTCGTGACCCGCGTTGCGAAGGACGCCGGGCTCGCGAACGACGTCCCGATCGGCGTCGCCTCGCCGGGGCCGCTCGATGTCCGCGCCGGCGTCGTCCTCTTCACGCCCAATCTGCCGGGCTGGCGCGACGTGGAGATCACGACACTCCTCTCCGAGGCGACCGGGCGTTCCGTCGTCATCCAGAACGACGGCAATTGCGCCGCCCTGGGCGAGGTCCAGTTCGGCGGCGCCAAGGGCGTGAAAGACCTCGTCTACCTCGCGCTCGGCACCGGCGTCGGCGGCGGCGTGATCAGTAACGGCATGCTCGTTGACGGTGTGCGTGGCCTCGGCGCGGAGGTTGGACACGTGACCGTCGCGATGGACGGCCCCCGCTGCACCTGCGGCAGCATCGGCTGCCTGGAAGCCTACGCCTCAGGGTGGGCGATCAAGCGTGAGGCCGATCTGGTCGCCCAGACGGACGACGGCAACCGGATCGTCGCCGCGGCCGATGGCGGCGAGCTACACGCCGGCATCGTCGCGAAGGCGGCGAAGGATGGTGACCCGGTTGCCACCGCGATCCTCGAACGCGCCGGGCGCGCGCTCCGCGCCGCCAAGGGCGGCGTCGCGAACACCAGCCACCCCAAGCGGTTCGGGATTGGCGGT
>JAICKJ010000295.1 GCA_025928015.1 Thermomicrobiales bacterium | reverse complement strand
GGGCATCGTCGCCCATTGCGCCTACCACCTCGGCGAAATCCGCCAGGCGCTCTGCACGCTGAAGGGCAACCGCACCAAGGCGGCGTAACAGGAGGACTAGCTGCAATGTAGGGGCGCACGACGTGAGCCCATGTTGCCCGACAACCCGTTCCCCGCTTCTCAATGCGCCAACGCTGTCATTCCGAGCGCACGGGGCTCCTCTCTGGTGAGCGTATGCGAGCACCTGCCACGTGGAGCGAGCGTCGCGAGTTGGGGAGCCATTGCCGTCGTCATGCTGAGTCCCGGAGGGCGAAGCATCCCCCGGCGACGCCGGTCCGCCGCCGCGGACGACGCCCTGCCGGGGAGATGCTTCGACTCCGCTCGGGATGACGGCGGTGGGGATCGCCCCTACGGAATATTGTCGCCCGCTCATGCCCCGAATGACGATCGTCACCTGACCGCCAGCCGGTCTTCAGCCGGCTTTGGTTCGGAGTGAGCGCGGGGGTTGAGCCCCGCGCCCCGCGGACGCACGCCGTGCGTCCCTACGATGCCACTCAGGCGTCGCAATCATTCCTTCAAGCCCGTCGTGGCGATGCCCTGGACGAAGTAGCGTTGGAAGACGATAAAAATGACGACGGCGGGGATGGCGAGGATCGTCGCCGCGGAGGTGATCGTGCCCCATTGGCTGGCGGCGCCGCCCGCCTGACCGCCGACGCCGAAGAGCGCAACCGACTCGGCCAGCGGCATCCAGTTCACGTCCCGCGTCACCAGCAGCGGCCAGAGGAATTCGTTCCACGGGCCGATGAAGGTGAGCAGGCCGGTGATCAGGAAGGCGGGCGCCGAGAGCGGCAGGGCGATCTGCCAGAGGATGTTGAGGTCGCCGGCGCCGTCGATTCGCGCCGCATCGAACAAGTCCTGCGGCAGTTGCAAAAAGAACTGGCGGAAGATGATGACCGCCGTGGCGTTGACCGCGCCGGGGATGATGAGGCCAAGGAAGATGCGCGGCCCCGGCTGCACCCAGCCGAAGTTCACGATCATGATGTAGAGCGGGATCATCGTGAGCTGGAATGGCACCATCAACGTCAGCAGGATCAAGTTGAAGAGGAAATCCCGGCCATAGAATGTCAGCCGCGCCAGCGCATAGCCGGTCAGTGAGCCGACGATCAGAGTGATGACGATGACGCCGCCGGCGTAGATCGCCGAGTTGAGCAGATTGCGGCCGACCGGGATGCGGGAGAGCATGTAGTGCCAGTTGGCCGTCTCGATTCGGGTCGGGATGAGCCGCCCGACCTCGTTCGCCGGCGAGATACTGCCGACCACCATGTAATAGAACGGGAAGAGGAAAAGGAGCGCGCCGAGCAGCAGGACGATGTAGGCGACGATATGTCCGACGCGTGACAAGCGCGTGCTGCTGCCGACCGGTCGGCTTTCAGTCCGCGCTTGTGCCTTCTGTTCCTCCGCTCCAGCCACCAACTCAGCCATGTCCCTGCTCCCCGCTAGGCCGCGCTTTCGCCCAGGAACCGGCGCTGGATGAACGCGGTGATCATGATGATGGCGGCGAGCACCATCCCGATCGCGGCCGCGTAGCCGAATTCGAGCGACTGGAATGCTTTCTGGTAGATGTAGAGGACGACCGAGAGCGACGAGTTGAGCGGGCCGCCCCCAGTCATGATGTAGGGCTCGGTGAAGAGCTGGAAGCCGACGATCGTCGAGAGGATGACGACCAGCAAGGTGATCGGCCGCAACTGCGGGATGGTGATAGTGATGAAACGCTGGAAGGCGTTGGCGCCGTCGACCGCGGCGGCCTCGTAGAGCGACTGCGGGATGCCCTGCAGGCCGCCCAGGTAGAGAATCACGTAGAACCCCATCTGCTTCCAGGCGACCATCAGCGCGATCGTGATCATCGACCAGAAGGGATCGGTCAGCCAGCCGATGCGCGGAAGACCGATATTGCTGAGCGCGTTGTTGATGAACCCGTCATCGGTCGAGAACATCCACTTCCAGATCAGGGCGATCACCACGCCGGCGGTCACGTAGGGCAGAAAGTAGGCAGTGCGAAAGAACGCTCGCCCCGTGATGCCGCGGTTGAGCGCCACGGCGAGAATGAGCGCGACGACGACTGTCACCGGCACGTTGACGATCAGGAACTTGAGCGTGTTGCGCAGCGACTGCCAGAAGAGACTGTCGTGGATGAGGCGGTCGAAGTTGTCAAGCCCGACATAGGGCTTGTCGGACTGGACGATGCTCCACTGATGGAACGAGAGGTAGATCGCGAACCCAAGCGGATAAGCGATCATCGAGATGAAGAACGCGACGTAGGGCACGACGAAGATGTAGCCGACCGGGTGCTTCCCGACCGTGCTGAACCGGAAGCGACTGCGCCGGGGGATGGCGAGCTCCCCCGGCGTTGCCTGCTCGCTGGCCATGGCCTAGCTCCCGACCAGCCCGTTGACGGTCTTTTCAGCCTTCGCCAGGGCGTCGTCGACCGAGGATTTGCTGTAGATCGCGCACTCCTGATACGCCTGTGAAATGGCCGTGAAGATGTCGATGCTCTTGGCCGTCGGATCGACGTCGAGGGTGTGGGCCGCCTGCTTGGCGAAGGGCTCCAGCAGCGGGTTCTTGGTGAAGAACGCCTGGCCCATCGCCTGATCGATGCCCTGCCGGAGCGGGATTTGCTGGGTCATCTCGAAGAACTTCTTGTCGTTCTCCGGGGAGACGTAGAACTCGAGGAATTTCCAGGTCCCGTCCTTGTCGTCGCAGGTGGAGAAGATGCCGATATTCTTGGTGTCGGCGAAGGTGTTCGGCATGGTGCCGCCCTTCGCGACCGGTGAGTCGTCCGGCACCCAGACCGGCATGACACCGGTGTCCTTCAGCACCCCGCCCTTTTCCATGTCCGGGATGGCCCACGGTCCGGCGATGTACATCGCCACCTTGCCGGCATCGTACGGATTCTGTTGCCATGACGCTTTCGGCGCGTAGCCCTTGGCGTAGACGTCGCGCCAGAAGGTCATCGATGCCTTGCCGGCCGCGTCGTTGAAGATCGCTTTCGACTGCTTGTCGTCCAGCAGCAATTTGTTGCCGGCGGCGAGATAGAGCGGATACCAGTCGAACCAGCGATTGTACCAGGTCTGGTCGATCGTCGGCTCGATCGGGGTGATGCCGGCGGCCTTCAGCTTGCCCATCGCGTCCAGCGCCTCGGTGTAGGTGACCGGCGGTTTTTCCGCGTCCAGCCCGGCCTTGGACCACATCGCCTTGTTGAAAAAGACCATGACCGGGTTGACCTTCCAGGGGAGCTGGTAGAGGTCGCCGTCCGTGGAGCGGTACTGGTCGATAACGCTCTTGCCCGAGCGGGCGACCATGAAGCTCTCGGCGTCCTTCACCTTGCTCAGATCAACCAACCCGTTGCCGAACTGTGGGACGGCCGCCGGCGCGACGTTGGCCAGCGCGCAGGGCGTCGTGCGGGCGGCGATGGCGGCCAGGACCACCTCCTCGGTGGAGTTGCCGGCCGGCACCGGCTGAGCATTGACCTGCGGCTTGTTGCTCTTGTTCCAGGCGGCCACGACCGCCTTGGCGTAGTCGGTCTCGTTCGGATTGGTCGCGTACCAGAAGGTGACATTGTCCGCCGCGCCGGCCGCGCCGCGCGCGATCAGGAAGGTGCCGAGCCCCAGGCCGACGCCGCCCCGAATGACATCGCGACGATTGAGCCGCAGGTGCTGCAAGGTGCCGTCGACGTCCGAGCCGGAATCGCGATGATCTGTCATTGCCCAAGTCTCCTTCTCCTGAAGATGCAAAGGGCCTGCGCCGCGCAAAGCGGCGGCACAGTGCCTCTTTTCACGGCGGGTCGCCTCCAGCCAGGGACTCACCGGCAACGTGGTGCCGGATGCAGTTCTCGCAGAACCTGGGCCACGACCGTTGCCCAGGAGGAGAACATCGTGCGGATCGCGATTCGCTCGTTGCAGCAGGAGCGCGGCGCCGAAGGGCGCCGCGTCTTCGCCGTCTAGGGGAATTCCGTGGAGGGCGTCACCCCCGGCGCGATCAAGCGGTGATCGAGGGAGCGAATCTCCGGCGGTGCAACGTTCCCCGGCCTACGGCTGCCAGGCGATCCCGCCCAGCAGCGCCGCCATCAGGAGCACGAGATACACGACGGTCGCTGGAATACCGGCGATCCGGTCGCGCAACCCGGGTACGGGGAATCGCCGCGGTGAGCGGGGGAGCCCCGGTGTGGGGACACCGCGCGGACAATCGTCCAGCACGTTCAAGCCTCGCGTGGACTCGTCCTTCATCGTCCACATCTCCGAAAGCGACGCCAGGAGCTCGCGGCGTTCATCGAGAAACGGCGTCGCGACCGCCCGGGAAAGGCTCTGGCGGAGATTCTGCTTCCGTGCCCGGTCCCGCGCGGCGTCGTCTCGTTGCGCCTGGCGGCGCTCTTCGGTGCGAGTGGGGTCGAGGTAGTCGAACAGCGTGAACATGAAGAACTCCCTGTCAGGCGTGAAACCTTTCCAACAGGGACCCGGCGTGCGCCGGAGCTCATCGGCGCCACGCCGTCATCATGCAGACCTGTTCCGGGTGAGACATCGTATGGACTACGGCATCGCGCGGAGCGTGGCTGACCGTAGTTCGCGCAGGATCGAATCGCGGACTGGTCTCAGGCGAGGCCG